>CAIZMI010000018.1 GCA_903934015.1 uncultured bacterium | reverse complement strand
CTCGGGAATCTTATCCCTGACTTGAAAGTGATCGGCAAAGCGCTTTATCACGCCAAGCAGAAATTAAGAGACGAGACGCTCCTGCGTGGATTCCTTGAGGCGAGCGGGTTATATTAAGCTAATATGGAAAGGTCAGTAGTACGGTTTTTCACCTACCAAAAAATAAGTATTTCCCTAATACAAGCGAATTATTAAATTATATTTTTGATATTTGTCAAACGTGTCAAAAGTCGGGACCTTCATGGGGGAAATACCATGCCTACGTGTTTGCGTCTCGTATGTTCCTTTACTTTTTTGATCGTTTTACTCCTCGTGGTGCGGCAGTGGTGGATCAGTGCGCTTGCTACTGCGCTTGTCGGGAGTTGCTTCTTTTTTGTCTCGCTGATTCTCATCCGACGGAAGCCGAAACCGCCTCCCCTAACACATAAAGAGTACAACTACGTTGGAGAAAAAGTCGGGTGTCAACCGTAGCGCGGTGACAAGGCGGCTTCGCAGGGTCGGAATTGGTCAGCAGATCTCCTTGGGGGTCTGTTTTTTGTCCTTGTTATTTTCTTTTGCCTCCACTATATTTAACTATAATTATGCCTACTCAATACAACGTAAAAGAAAAAAATTCAGTTTTGCCTCGCACAGAATTAGTCGTTCTATTTTGGAAAAAAGATAATCTTGGTTTGGTTGGAAAAGATAAAGCATTTGTGCAACAGATGCTGACAAAATTTTCCGCCACCGGTGAGACAAATGAAACGCAAATTATTCAATATCCCGTAAACGATAAATTGCGGTCGGTGTTTTGTTTTGGATTAGGCGATCGTCCCGCGATTGATACTTTTCGTCGTGGAGTTGCGGCGGCTGTACAATTTGCTAAAACAATTGCCGTCAGAGAAATAACGGTGATTGTGCCGGAAATATTTAAAGAGGGGTTTGAAACAGGTGTTGCTGCGGTGGAAGGTGTTGAATTAGGTGGTTACCAGTTTGCAAAATACCAGACGCAACAAATCAAAATTAATGATCAAAGGAGTATTCTTTCCGTCGACTTCCTGGTTGGAAAAGGAATGGCCGTATCAACGACGCGTGGTATTAAAACCGGTAAAATTTATTGTGATGCAACAATTTTGGCGCGTAATTTGGTAAATGAGCCTGCCAAGAATAGTCGTCCGACAGATTTGGTTACCATTGCACAACAAATTGCTGATGTTTCAAAGGGAAGCGTTAAAGTTGAAATTTTTGATCAAAAGGAATGTGAGTTGAGAAAAATGGGTGCTTTCTTGGCGGTTGCCCAAGGGTCGACACATGAACCGTATTTCATTCATCTTGTTTATCAGCCTGAGAAAAAAACAGAATCGGAGGAGCTGGTAAAAATTGCGTTGGTTGGTAAGGGTGTTACTTTTGATTCCGGCGGATTGAGCATCAAGCCGTCTGACAGCATGGAAACAATGAAGTGTGATATGGCTGGCGCAGCTGCGGTTTTGGGCGTGTTCTCCGTTTTAGAGAAAACAAAACCACAAGCGATCGTGCATGGTTATATAGCAGCGTGTGAAAATATGCCTTCCGGCTCGGCGATAAAACCAGGCGATGTAATAGAAACACAATCAGGTAAGACGGTGGAAATCAGAAACACGGATGCTGAAGGGCGACTCACGCTCGCTGATTCTATTTCAGAAGCATTGAAAGAAAAACCGGATTATCTGATAGATATTGCTACTCTTACCGGTGCATGTGTTGTGGCTTTGGGTGAAGAAGTTTCTGGACTATTTTCCAATGACCAAGAATTGGCAGAGCAATTAATGATCGCCGCACAAAAAGAAGGGGAGCAGGTTTGGCCAATGCCTCTTATTGATGATTATCGTTCGTTGATAAAAAGCGCCATCGCGGATATTCGAAATACTTCCTTAAAGCGTTGGGGTGGTGCAATAACAGCCGCGTTATTTTTGGAAGCTTTTGTTGAAAAAACACCGTGGATTCATTTGGATATTGCCGGTCCGGCTTATTCAGAACAGCAAGTAAATCCGGTTAACCCCGTTGGCGCATCCGGTTCGGCTACCAGGCTTTTGCTTCGTTTCCTTCGTGATTTGAAGCGTGTAGGGGCAATTCATGAATTGCCCAATAAATAAATCCAACAAAGGTTAGGTTATTATTATATTACAAATATGTCAGTCGCCATTGACAAGGAGTGATTTTCAGCTACATTATCGGTAAATGGTAAACAGTCAAAGAAAGCATAGTATCGATGGCCAAATTGGTTGATATCGACGACATATTTGCGCCAATCATCGAGAAAACACTCTTTGTTTGGATTATTCCATACGCAATATGGTACTTTTGTAGTGGGTTTATTGTTTCCCTTTGGAATTGGATCACTGAACCCGAAAACGAGAATAGTTCCGGTTAGAGTCGTTAGTCTTTGCGAGGTCGCCCGTAGGCGGATCGTCGTGCCCCGCGTAGCTCATCAGAGCGAAGTGGGGAAGCAATCTCCGTCGTATTTTTAAAAAATATTTTCCATGCGAATTGAAGTAAAAAGAGATTTATGTATCGGTGCCGGAGCGTGTTTGGCCGTGGCGCCGGATGTTTATGTTCTTGATGATGAAATGAAGGCGGTTGTGACAAACCCTAAAGGCGCGGACGATAATGCCATCCTGGAATCTGCCAAAGCTTGTCCAACGTTGGCAATCTACATCTATGATGACGACGGAAAACAAGTTTTTCCGATTGTGGGGTAAAAAGGAAAAAACAGTTCGAGTCCGATTGCGGGAGCCATGAAGTAGAAAAAAATTCGGCCAAAAGCCGAATTTTTTGCACTTCATGGCGAACCCTGAAGTGATGCCGTGGCATCTACTTCGGGGGAGCTAACAAAAAATACCGCTAATCATGGCGGTATTTTTGGGGAGGGAAGTCGGTTGTCGAACCGATAGACCAAGCTAGACAACTCATTTATTATTAAGACATGAATGAACGTGCTCCAGGAGTACAGCCTGATGAATCGGACGAGAGTTCATTGCCTATTGAGTTCCTAAAAAAGTATTTTCTAGAGCAAGGAAACGAAGGAATCGAACAAATTAGCTTATTGAATGCAAGCGAGGTTCCACTTCGCTTTCAAAATCAATTGCGCGTTTTAAACGATGAAAGAGTGTACGCTTTGACGGTGGCGGTTGTTCCCGATGTGCTTTGGGAAAAGAATCAACCATCTGAATCATCAGCTGAGAATAATGTCGTACTCGTAAAACAAGAATATTGGAAAGGCAATGATGAAATTAATTGGCTTTCACATGAGCTTGCTCATTGTCTTAGATATCTGAATGATCCAAAAGTCTACCAACAAGATTCAGAAGAGCCGGCTTTTGTTGATATTCAAGGCGATACTTATCCCAACAATAAAGTTGAAGAGTATGCATTTTCAAGACAGTTTGAATCCTTAATTGCGTAGGGGTTAGAGCGTAAACAAATTGAAAAAATGCTTCGTGTTTACTATAAAGACGATAGTAGTATTGCATTCTTGAAACGAGTGTTGGATAAGGTGTTTCAGGCAAAACAATAGTGTAGTCAGGGGTGGGGTAACCAAACATTCTTCTTTATAAGCACGGTTCTGGTTCGGTAGACCACCGACTCTCGGAGCAACCACAATACAAAAGAATAATTTGGTCAAAAATTCTCCAACATTTAACTATGGTAACCCCTCACGGGTTGAGGAAATAGACATGTCGATCGCTTCGGCGTTGTTGATCCGTGTTTGTGACGCTAATCAACACCGATCACGGAACGGAGCAAGGTTGCTCCGTTCCGTGATCGGACGCGATGGTTCTTCCTTGACCTGTGAGCGCGTACTAACTATGAACTTGACACGTGTGTGGTTTTGGAGTATGCTGTTACTTCGTGTTTTGGAATGTACCTTAGTCCTTTTCCAGAAGGAGGAGACTTTTATGGCCGAGAATAGTGATGCATTGTTACGGGACGTGCTGTCCCAGACAGCCCAGGAAGTGCCTCTTGAAGCCGATCAGCTTGACCACGGAAACGACGGCATGACCATTCTGTCCTCATCTCTGATGCCTGAGTTCGGTTTGTTGCTCAACAGCCGAAGTGGCAAAGGACATCGCTGGTGGTTGGTGTTTAACACTACCGACGAAGCAGCGTCGACGGCGGCGTTTCTTTTCAAGTGCATGTGCTGCCGACCGGAGATCAAGTACTCCGTGGGCGTAGAACGATGCGACATCATTAAGGATGAAGCCCGCTCCCGCGTTTTGGCTGCTCGTTTCCGGCGCGATCTGGAAGACGTCTGCAAGAGGCGAGGCATCACAACTTTGTTCGTGCGCAACGCGAAGGCGTGGGACGATAAGCCCTACGGTCCACTCGATGGAATCGAACTGGTTGAGGCGGACCAGATGCGGAAGCGAATGGAAGAAAAGTATCCCACCGCAACCGTTGACAAGGCATTCGCCTGCATTTCCTGGGAGCGTAGCCAGCTCGTCTTCCGCCCATAATGCCAACACCAACTTGCGTTCGTGGGTGTGTCAGGTGGAGCCGCCGTTTTTCCGAGCCCGTGCGAATAAATTGCATAGGGCTCTTTTTTATTAAGTTTGAAAATTATAAAGTAATGCTAATTTTGTCATTTCCGCGCGAATTTTCCCCCAATCAACAGTTCTAAACGTATTCAATAGAGGGAGCCATGAAGTAGAAAAAAATTCGGCCAAAAGCCGAATTTTTTGCACTTCATGGCTTACCCCTGAAGCGAACTTTGTTCTGCTTCAGGGGAGCATCTGAAATAATCGCTATAGTTAGCAGTTATTTTTGTATACCGAAATCGGGGTTTCGAACCAGATACAACTGTTTTAGGCAATGACATTTGGCGGATTCGCTATTAAATAATTAGCGAGGTATTGATTCGGGCTGATCCCGCTTAAACCGCAGTGTCTCAAGTTGTTATATTCAATATTCCATAGTAGCAGTTTGATTTGCAAATCAGAGAAAGAATAAAACGTATTTCGGTCATAGAATGTTTCTTGATCCGAACGGTGACTGCGTTCAACTTTTCCGTTTTGTGCTGGTTTTCCTGGATCAATCAGATAATGAATGATGTTGTTTTCCGCACAGAATTGATCAAGTGCGTGGAGTGTTTTAACAGAGAAATCACTTCTTTTGTATGTTTGATAGTGGTTGGTGAAAATAGCTCCGTTGTCCGTTTTGATTGCTTTAATCTGATAAGGGAATCGCTTAATTACTTCGTTCAGAAACAAGACGGAATGATAATTGGTTTCATTATCATACACAGCCAGATACCTCCACCGGGAAGCACAATCAATCGCTGTATATTGGAAATAGCGCCTGCCTGCCACTCTTCCCGGCACATACTTCACATCGATCTCAACTAGCTCTCCTGGCTTAAGAAGGGCTTTAAGATACTTATACTTAACTTTCTTCACTCGATATCTGCGAGTCAGATTCTCTTGTTTGAGAATTTTGCCGATCGTCCGCTCTTTGACGGGTAGTCCTTGATCCCGAAGTTCCCAATACAGCTTCTTTGCACAGACCTTTGTCTTTTTTCTGAGTGAAACAATTTCCTCCTTAATCCTGATCGGTGTCTCCTTTGGTGATGTTTTTGGTCTTGTTGATTTTGGTTCCAGTGCTTCTTCTCCATGTTCTTTAAATATCGCCACCCATCTTTCCAGACTTCTTTTGCCATACGGACACACCTTTGCGGCATCACAAAGCTTTATCTCCTTATTAACAATCGGCAGGACCCACCTTAGTCTTTCTTCTTTAATTGTTTTTGCCATATTTACGCTCATTCTCCCATCTTAGAGAAACCGCCATATGTGTGTGCACATTACCCAACGATGTTGACAAAAACAATTAATCAGATTATTGTTATGAGTCGTCTGTTTTTTGGGATTAGAACCATCTTTACGAAGGGGATACTGCCATGCAATTGTTCATTTTACGGCGCAAAGACGCCTGTCGGGGTGAATACTGTGGTTTCGTTGTTGCTTGCAATGGTGAGGATCGAGCACGAGAACTTGCGGCGAGATATGCCTCGTCACCTGATCATAAAGACGATGGTCCGCCGTCGTTGCCTGAATGTCGCTTCGGTGAATGGATCAGTTCGCCGAGAGTAACGGCGAAATTTATCGGCGAAGCCGCACCGAATGTGCAAGAAGGTGTTGTTTTTGTGAATTATCGTCCCAATGACCGCGACAACGAATGACCCGGCAGGAATGAGATCATTAGTAAGTTAAACCGACCGGTGAATAGGTCGGTATTTTTTTTAAAAAACAATAGTGTAGTCAGGGGTGGGGTAAACATACAATTCTCTTTTGCATGCTTGTGATTCTGGTTCGGTAGTCCACCGACCCGCGGAGCCACAGAAGATTATTCCTAATGATAGCGTATTTTAGTATCCCTATTCAGGGTATTGAGTTTAGAAAGTATTTAAAAACAGAACCGAAAAAATTTGACTAAATATGATAGTTGTGCGAAGAATAAATGTTCTTCTGGTCTTGTGATTGGGAGAGTATATTTCTGCCTGGTGGTGGGAATACGTTCGTTGTCAACTAAATACGGAGAAAAGTCATGAAGACGACCTACGTAAAAGACCTACTTCGCGGCAGAAGGCGTGAGGGGGTTGAGGTCGAATTGCTTTCTTGGGTGAAGTCGCGTAGGGATCTTGGGCAGATTGTTTTTCTTGATCTCTGTGACTCGACAGGTACGATTCAGGCGGTTGCAAAAAGTGGGGAGGGCTCCGATGCGTCTTGTGATACAGGATCATCTTTAGCCGTTGCTGTAAGGAAAACGAATGCGAGTCAGGCTGGCGCGAAGGTTTTTTCTACAGCCAAAACATTGTCAGTGGAATCATCGGTCAGGGCGGTTGGAAATCTGCAGTGCGGTCCCAGTGGGCTAGAACTCCATCTTTCTTCTTTGGACATTATTGGAAACGCTCCGGCAGATTTTAGTCCGAGACCGCATAGCGTCATTGATGTTACGGATGAACGGTTGGCTGATCACTTGTTGCGGAATCGTCACCTCTATATTCGAAACGAAAAAGTCGCGACAATCTTGCTATTTCGTCATCGGATGATGGGGGCAATCCATGAGTGGTTTCGTCGAAAAGGGTTTATCGAAATCACGGCGCCCATTCTTACAGCAGCTCCGCTTTATGAAGATCGGAATGCGATGTCTCTAGAAGTGAACGGTGAAAACATTTTCCTCACACAATGTGTTGGGTTCTATCTTGAGAGTGCCGTTCATGCTTTCGAGAAGGTGTACAACATCGGTCCGAGTTTTCGGGCAGAGGAAACCAGAAGCAAGCGTCATCTCATGGAGTATTGGCATATCAAAGGTGAACTTGCTTGGGTTAATCTCGAGGATCTGTTTTTGATTGTTGAGGACTTGATTAGTTCGGTTGTTGGTTTTTGCGCTGATGAATGCGTCGATATTGAACAGGTGCTGGGAACAAGGATGTGTGTCGACGGATTGTCGGTACCATTTCCACGGATCAGTTATGTCGATGCTGTTCGACGCTTGAATCAACTTGGTATTCCGTTCGAATTCGGAACAAGTATGGGTTCATTGGAAGAAGCGGCTTTGTCGAAGCAGTTTGCTTCACCTTTTTGGATCACAGGTATTCCGCGAAAGGTTGAGCCCTTTCCGTACGTGATCGATAAGGACGATCCACGCGTTACAATGACAGCCGATCTAATTGCCACGAATGGTTACGGAGAACTGCTTGGCATCGCGGAAAAGTCTGCCGATCTTGCTGAAATTGAAGAGCGCATGGCGGAAAAAGGCAAAACCGGTGACACTCGTTACGATTGGGTTCGACAATTGCGGGAATTTGGTTGCGTACCGCACGGAGGTTTTGGAATTGGCGTCGAGCGGCTCATTCGTTGGTTGCTCGATGTTCCACATGTTCGTGATACCATTCCTTTCCCGCGAACTTTTCGACGCAAGGTCTATCCATAAATCACCTCGGTGAGCATTTTGCCTTGTGGCAGGATGTGTCCTTTGCCTTGTGGTGAAGGATGTTGATGTTGTTTCTTGAAACGAAGGAGAACTTCAATGCGTACTCTGGTTTGTAATCTCGCTCGCGCAGTTGGCGAGGATATCGTTGTTAAGGGATGGGTGCAAAGCATTCGCGATCAGAAGAAGATGCAATTTGTGGTCGTACGCGACCATACCGGTTGCGTGCAGGTTGTTCGCGAAAAGAAGGGTGATGATTTGAGTAGTCGTATCTCTTCGTTGACGCCCGAGTCGGCGGTAGAGATCACGGGCCGGGTTATCGCGAACGACAGGGTGAAACTTGGTCAGTTGGAAATTCTCGTTCATCAACTTTCAGTCGTGAATCCGGCTCCTCAGCAACTTCCCGTTTCGGAGGACTCTGGATTGGATCTGCGATTGGACTGGCGTTTCCTTGACCTGCGACGGCCGAGAAATAACTTGGTCTTTCAGGTACAGACCTCGGCGGAACATGCGATGCGTCGATACTGGACGGAGCATGGTTTCATTGAACTGCATTCGCCGAAGTTTATGGGAAGTGCGAGTGAGTCCGGGGCGGAGCTTTTCACAGTCGAGTATTTTGGCGGGAAAGCTTACCTCGCGCAATCGCCTCAGTTTTACAAACAAATGGCAATGGCGGCCGGTTTTGATCGCGTGTTTGAGGTAGGACCGGTTTTTCGGGCTAACCCATCTTTTACCTCTCGTCATGACACCGAGTTCACAAGTGTCGACGTGGAAATTTCGTGGGTCGAATCGCACGAAAATGTGATGCAGTTCGAAGAGCGTTGGATCCAATATGTTCTGCAGTCCATTAAATGCAAACACGGCCCGGCAATTGCCGAGACGTTCGGTGTTGAGGTGGAGGTACCGTCGGTTCCGTTTCCACGAGTCACGATGACGGAAGCTTATGAAATCCTTGCGAAGCGTGGTCACGTGCTTTCCGCTGAGACCAAGGGGGACCTTGATCCGGAGGGCGAGCGGTTGCTTTGTTCTCACATCAAAGAGCAAACCGGACACGATTTCGTGTTTGTGACGGATTATCCGATTTCTGTGCGGCCGTTTTACCACATGCGTCATCCTGATGGTGTGACCACGAAAAGCTTCGATCTTTTATGGAAGGGGTTGGAGGTAACGACGGGTGCACAGCGAGAGCACCGGTATGATGTTCTCATCCAGCAGGCGCAGGAGAAAGGTCTTACGCTTGATCCCATCAAGTATTACTTGGACTGTTTCCGCTACGGTTGTCCCCCTCACGGTGGCTTCGGTTTCGGACTCACGCGAATGCTGATGGTCCTGCTTGGGATCAAAAACGTACGAGAGGTCACGTTCCTCTATCGCGGTCCGACACGGCTCGCGCCCTGATTAGTCAGTTCTTTGTCGAAGTAACTCCGGGCTGTAGCAATTGCTACAGCCTTTTTTTTATTCAAAATGTATGTATATTGTAGGATATGGAATGTATATTTTGTAAGATTGCAAAAGGAGAGGCGCCTTGTCATAAAATTTGGGAAGATGAAAAACATATTGCCTTTCTTTCTATCTTTCCAAACACGGAAGGATTTTCAGTGGTAATCACTAAAGAGCACTTTTCTTCATATGCTTTTGTTTTGCCAGAAGAGGTTTTAGTTGGCCTGGTGTTGGCTGCAAAAAAAGTAGCTTTATTGCTTGATAGTAAATTGGAAGACGCTGGGCGTACTGGGATGATTTTTGAAGGATTTGGGGTTGATCATATTCATGCCAAACTTTTTCCAATGCACGGAACTAAAATTGCAGAATGGAAACCGATAAAATCCAATGTTGATAAATATTTTGAGCAATATGAGGGATATATTTCTTCCCACGATCATAAACGTGCCGATGATGAAAAGTTGGCAGCGTTGGCCAAAAGGATCCGCGAATAAATAATTAATAAAAAAACCGCAAGTAGTTGCGGGGGGGGGTAGAAACCAAAGAACGGTTTTGCGTTGTGAAAGAATATTTTTTATTTAACGCTCTCTTGCGCGTGACTGTGAATGATTGCAATCGCGTCTTTGATTGCTCTAAGCGATTGCCAGAGTGCATGAACAACGTTGGTGGCCAAATGTTTATACTGGCAATGTTCGTTACATCACTCGTTCGTGGCCGAATGTTGAAAGTGCCAACCTGACCACTTCAGCGGTTGGATTCATTGCGGTGTCCATTCTGACAGTTTCGAACTTGGCAACTTTTTCGAATGCTTCTTGAAGTTCCGGAATAACCTGTTTAGAAGATCCGAGTTGTGCGATGACGATACGTAGGTGGGGAAACGATTTGATAAGATTCAGAAGGTCGTCGAGACAAGTTGTGATCACCGAAGGCAAATTCAAGATTATTGGTATATTCAGGTTATCTGCCAACGTGAGAACTTCGGGAGGGAAGTATTCTTGTATTTTTTTTTGCCCAAGGGATAACTGCTTTGTAATACATCTTATGCGCACTTATGCGCGGGTGGCGCAACATTTCGCAACATTATGTTGTGTCACTTGGTGGCGCATATAACGTGATTCGGTCCGATTTTGGACTTCGCTCCAGAAGGTGGGCATTTGCTGCAACATGGCCTAACCCACTAAACGGTAGCGCGAAACGCAGACTTCGTAATTGTTTTCCCTCAAAAAAAGATGATGGTTTTCGACGGATTCTTCAAGACTATAACTCGGAAAAGTCGAAGTCATGTGTTCTCCTTAGTATTCGATTGGGTAAAGAATTTATGCGTTTATAGATAAGGTGGTAGTTGTATTATTTGCCAAGTGATAAAATTACAACCCCGCCAATTTCAGCAGGGGTTGTAAAAATCAAAAAAAATTTTGTTCAACCGTCACATGCCGCAAAACCGCTGATACAATTTTTTTTAATTTCAAGTTTTTGTCGAACAGCTGCCAATGCTGAGTGGTTTGCAAAGACTTCTTCCATGTTTATGGCTTGTACGCTAGAAGCGCCAAGAATTCCCTCTGCAAGACCTCGTAATTTAATCGTTTGCATTTTGATCACCCCCCTTCAAACTTTTTTGTGTAATATTTGGAGCAAACTTCACAATGTGGATTGCACTGGGTTTCTTCATATTGGAATTCACCGCTTAATAAAAGTGAACTAAAACATAATTTTTTATTGATTATTAGGTTGTTTTTGTATCCCAAAAACCATTTGAATATTTCGGCTGCGCCAAGACTACCGGCAATTGAGGTTGCCAACACGCTCACTGGGACGGGGCCAGTATTAATTTCTCTCGTGTGGTCATTTGGAAAGTAACACGCGAAACACGCTGTCTGCCACTCTGGTACAACAGAAAAAGCATATCCATAGTTATATTGTGCCGATGTGTGTACAAAAGGTTTTTTTGTTTGAAGACAATAGTCATTTACAAGATTTCGACCTGCGGGGGAATCGCCGCCTTCGACAATAAAATCCCAACTGTTAAGCAGGTCGGATATGTTGTACTCTGAAATCTTGTCTTCGATTAATTCTAGATTGATTTCCGGGTTCAGGTCTTTTAGCGTTGCAATTGCAAGTTGCCCCTTTGATTGTCCAATGCCTGATGTTCGGTACAATATTTGACGATTAAGATTGGATAATTCGAGGTGGTCGAATTCAATAATGCGAATATTTCCGACGCCTCCTGCCACGAGTGCCATAAGAAGGGTGGATTTTACTCCACCTGCGCCAATAACTGCTACGCGAGCACTTTTAAGCAAATCTTGTCGTTTTGCTCCCCATTCCGGCATCATAAGTTGTCTGTTGTACCTGGTATCTTCAAAAGATGGTATTTGTGGTTCCATGCGGTCATGTTAGAGCAGTTCCTATATTATTGCACGATTGTTTGAGATAAATGCTGATAGGTTTTGAAGATTGAACTTTTGTAATTCCGCTCGTATTTTCCCCCAATCCAAAGTTCTAAACGTATTCAATGGGGGGAGCCACATCGTACGTTCGGCGTTTTCTCGCGCGACGCGGGACACGCCCGACGAATTGGGGGGAAAATTTACGGGCGTTTCCGCGCTTCGGCGCGACGCTTCAGAGTCGCAAATTAACAATCAAGAAAAAAGACCGCTGGGTTGAACCAAACGGTCTTCTGAATGAGCAACGATCTCGGTCGGTCGCGTTACGACACGCGAGTCTCTTCCGCGATGCGGGGCGAGGATTTTCCCGTGGCTCTACGGGCTCAATCCTCTTGTGCGGGGGCTGTCTTGATTCCAAGAATACCGAGCCTCTTCAGGGTGGCGATGTCTTCCTCGGACACTTCGCCGAGATCTTCCCAGCCGTATTTCTTGTCGTAGAATTCTCCGTCATTTTCTTGGTCAAAGTCACCTCGGGCTTCGACGATTTCTTGTTTCTTGGTATCGATATAGGCCAGCTCGTCGGGATCGCCTTCGTACCCCTCTTTGTTGCCTGCCCATGCGCCGGAACAATGTTGCTTGCTGATTTCCTCAAAAACCTCGTCATCGGTCATTGCGACGAGATATCCAAGCAACACCGTTTTGTCCAAGTCCTTACCGAGAAAGCGGGTTTTGACTCTGAAAAGTCTCATGGGATCATCCAAAATTGGAAACTGGGAAAGAACACCACTTCAAAGCAGAACAGTGCATACTACTATTCTATTCTGTTTTTGTCAACCTTTGGCATGCCAAAATATTAAGCTCAAAAGTTGAACCGAGTTTTAGCAGATTTTCTTGTATTTTCCCCCAGTTCAAAGTTCTAAACGTATTCAATAGAGGGAGGCACATTGTGCATTCGTCGTTTTCTCGCGTGAAGCGAACCATGGAAAAATGGTGGACAATCACAGTCTGATATTTTTTACAATATCGGATGCTTCTTCGCTGTCTCATTTGAAGTTTGCTATAATAAATCCGTGGAACAAACACAAACAAAAAAAGTCTATATTTTAGGTGGTGGTTTCGCGGGGATACGCGTTGCTCATCTTCTTTCTGATTCGGGAAAGGATTTGGAGATTAATCTTATTGATCGTCATCCATACCACATCAACGCGCCTGTTTTATATGAAATTGCTAATGCTTTTGTACCTTGGGAATTGGAAGCCGTTGGACGCGTTCTTACCGATGTTGCCACCGCTCCTTACGCTAAAATTTTTGATGGAACATCAGTGAATTTTATGCAGGGAGTAATTAGTGGAATCGAATCAAAAACAGGCAAGTTTTATTTAACGGATGGGCATACAGAGACGCCGGATTTTATGATTATTTCGCTTGGATCACAAGCGCAAACAAGCGATACTCCGGGTGCTAATAATCATGCGTTTACACTGCGTGGTTTAGATGACGCGGTGGCACTTCGAAAACATATCATTTCTTTATTTTTACGATATCGTGTTGCTTCGCTTATGGCACAACAAAAAGCATTTACATTCGTTATTGCTGGAGGTGGGCCGACAGGAGTTGAGTACGCGTCCGAATTGGCGTTGTTTGTAAAAAAACTTTGTCGGTTGCACCGTGTAGCTAGTGATATTCCCAAAATTATTTTATGCGAAGAAACGGATTACGTTCTTCATGCGTGTCCGGGGATGTTGCGTAATATAGGGCATGAGCGATTGCGGAAGTTGGGTGTGCAGATGCGAGCTCACACAAAAGTTGTGACGGTACATTCCGATGGTGTGGAAATTGCCGGGGGCGTTATTATTCCAACATTTACGACTGTTTGGTTGGCGGGGACGCGCGTAAATGATGTGTTGTTAAGATCAAATTTTCCATTGAATACAACTGGTGGTTTGGTTACCGACAAAAATCTTGTTGTTTCCGGCAGTACGAATATCTTTGTGGCAGGCGATTGTACGTACTTTATTGATCCAATAACTGGAAAAGTCGCACCGGACGTGGCATGGGCGGCATTACAACAAGCGGAAGTCGTAGCAGAAAACATAATTCGTCGTTTGGAAGAACGACCACTTATGTCGTATTTTTCTAACCATAGACCATTATTGATTGCTGTCGGAGGAAAATTTGCCTTGGCGCGTATCGGACCATTTCAATTTTCAGGGCTCCTCGCGTGGGTGGTAAAACAATTAGCTGACTTGCGCTATCTCTGGTCAATTCTTCCCAATATGATGGCCGTTCGGTATTGGATGAAGTCACTAAGGGTAAAAATTTCGAACGATTAAAGTCGTGTTCTCTCCCTTATTCAAGGGAAGGCGAGGATTGGTTTGGATCATACGCAATAGTGGGTAAAAAACGAACAACGTAAAGTAGCGTCTTTGCGAGCCATCGACCATTTTTTGAAATGGGCGAGGCGTGGCAAGCTCTCATAAAAACACCAAAGAGATTGCTTCGGCTTTGAAAAGCCTCGCAATTCCTTTATAAGACGTGACGCCTATTAATTCATTATTGCGTATGACTCTTGGTTTTGTTGCCATGCTTAGCTATTTGTCCGATGAAACGTGTCGCACCCAACAAGCATTCATATTGTCCAAACTGCATTTTTCGTCGATAATATCTTCACTTATGCCAAATTTACGACAAGTAGTACTGGTCATCCTCGATGGTTGGGGAATCGATCCGAAGCAAGAACATAACGCCATTCACTTGGCTCCAACGCCCTGTTTTGATCGCTTGTGGAATGAATACCCGCATACGACAATCAATGCCAGTGAAGAATATGTCGGCTTGCCGGTGGGGCAAATGGGCAACAGCGAAATCGGCCACATGACGATGGGGGCCGGACGTGTTTTAGCGGCCGATTTGGTCCGCATCTCAAAAGCTATTAAAGGTAAAACCTGGGACAATCAGCCAGCACTAACAACACTTTTTGATCATGTAATAAATAATGATTCTGTCTTGCACGTGATCGGATTGGTTAGTCCGGGTGGTGTGCACAGTCATCAGGATCATTTGCATGCCTTTTTGAAAACAGCGAAAGAAAGAGGGATCAAAAAAGTTGTGATTCATGCTGTTACCGATGGACGCGATATGCCTCCGCAGAGTGCGCATGAATTTCTTGAAATGCTAGAACAAGAAATTGAACACATCGGGTTGGGAATAATTGCCACCGTGACCGGGCGTTTTTACGCGATGGATCGTGATAGTAATTGGGATCGGGTGGCGAAAGCGGAACATGCCATGTTTCATGGCAAGGGAAATGTGCATCAACACAAGAAGGCATCCGAAGTAATAAAAGAATATCATCAAAAAGGAATTGGAGACGAACACTTGGAGCCGATCGTTTTTCTGAACGAAAAAGGCGATCCGGAAAGTATTCAAAACAACGACGGTGTTTTCTTTTTCAATTTCCGCGCCGATCGCGCTCGCATGTTAACCGAGCGTCTATTGGAACACGTTAAAACGAAAAATCTTTGTTTGGTCACAATGACCAGATATGATGCGAGTTTTGATTGTCATGTAGCATTTCCGCCGGAGAATATCGAAACAACTTTGGCCGCGGAAATTTCCCGCCAGGGTATTTCGCAGGCCCACATTGCCGAAACAGAAAAATATGCGCACGTCACTTATTTCTTTAATGGTGGGCAAGAAGAACCGCATAACTTGGAAGCTCATGTTTTGGTTGAAAGCAGAAAAGATGTTCCAACCCACGATTTGGCGCCGGAAATGCGTGCCAAAGAAGTAGCGGAAAAAGTTGTTGAGCAAATAAATTTGGGAACCGGTTTCATTGTTGTGAATTTTGCCAACGCGGATATGGTCGGTCACACAGGGAAAAAGGATGCAATATTGAAAGCAATTGTCACGGTTGATGAAGTGTTAAAGCGCGTTGCCGATAAAGTTGAAGAGTGCGGTGGCGTAATGCTTGTAACAGCTGATCATGGTAATGCGGAAAGAATGGTAGATACGGAAACGGGTGTTCCGCACACTGCTCACACCACCAATCAAGTGCCGTTGATTATTACCGATAAAACAATTAAAGAATTAAGAAACGACGGAAACTTGGCCGACATCACGCCAACTATTTTAGAAATGATGCAAATTGAAAAACCGTTCAGCATGACGGGGGTGAGTATGATTTTAAAATAAATTAGACGAAAAGTAGTTTTGCGAAGCACTTCAGTGTCGAAGCGATTGCTCATCGATAAAAAATGTAGTAAATTTTTTAATTTTGACATCACCAATTATAGCGAGTAGATTGGATAAGGGTTTTCTTTAAAAACTTTCTTTTTTCATGGAAAGGGGCATTTGTCATGTCTAGGTATTCACGTACGCAACGTTTCTTGGCGGATTACGACAAACTACTCTTACAGGAGGTGATGGCCGTCGGCGGATTTTTCAACGCGCATGCGCATCTTGATCGAGCAGACACGCTCGACGCACTCTTCTTGGATCACATCCACACGTCTCCGTTGGAAGCCAGTCTCTTGCCACTCCGTGTGAAGCAAAACGTGGTTGGTGATCTTCATCGGGGGGAAGCGTATCGGCCCAAAAAGATGATGTCGAGGATGTCACACACCCTCGAACGCCTGATCGGTTGTGGCACGCGGCGAGTGGATACGTGTATTGATGCCACCACCGGGGTTGGTCTGCGGGCGATTGAAATTGCGCTGAAACTGAAGCGCAAATTCGCCGGGCGCATCGAAATTCGAATCGCGCCAAATCCAATTTTCGGTTTCAAGGATGGAACCGACCGTTGGGAAATCTTCCAGCAGGCGGCGCAGCAGACAGACTATCTGTCGGCGTTGCCCGAAAAGGATGATTTCGTGAGCGAGCTCAACCGTGACGGCAAGATTGGCTTTCGTGCACACATTCAACGGGTGATGGAACTGGGTTGCCGTCTCCAAAAGGAGGTGCATCTCCATCTGGACCAAGCCAATGATCCAAACGAGCGTGGCACGGAAGTCTTGCTCGAAGGACTGGATTGGATCGAGAGTCCCAAGATTCCCGGCCATGTTGGTCCTACTGTGTGGGTTATCCACATGATCTCTCCTTCTGCTTACTCCGACGAACGCTTTCAGGCGCTGGTCGACAAGCTGAAGAAACACAAGGTTGGTGTGATCGTTTGCCCCACGGCAGCGATCTCGATGCGCCAACTGCGCCCCGTTCCTGCTCCGACACACAATTCCATCGCTCGCGTATTGGATCTGTGTTTCCAAAAGGTTCCGGTACGTCTGGGATCGGACAACATTGCCGACTTGTTTGTTCCACAGGGTGATGGTGACATGCTCACAGAGGTTAAATTCTTGGGACATGCCGCCCGGTTTGCCGCGCCACACGTTTGGGCAAAACTGGCGGCCGGTGTTGGTCTCAACAATGTCGACTTGTCGGCCGTTGAACGCGCCATTCACCAGGATCAAGACGTTTTCGCTTCTTTGCCGCAAAACGGGAAGTGAATCGAAGTGTCGCGGAATGAAAAAAGAAGTCATGAAAAAATCGTCGGTTCTGAGTGATCCGACGATTTTTTAATCTGTTGTCTCTGTATATATTCCTTTTGGTTCGGTATAATGAGACTATAGACTATTAACGGGGGTTATATGGCACGAGTATTTACAAAAGGCGGTTGGGTTGGGGCAGTTATACCGATCTTGGTGGTTGGGGCGATTTTTGGATATTTTTTAATGCCGGAAAAGGTTAAAAATGAAATTGGACAGGGTGTTAGCAGTGGTCCGATTGCGGATTTGAGTTTGCAATTGGATAAGTTGCCAAGCAATAAAGGAGATCATTATGAAATTTGGCTTAGAAATCTTGAAGGTGGCGAACAGCCGATAGGTTATTTTAAGGTTATGGATGGCGGGTCGTTGGTCACATTGGCCGGAGATCCCTTTACAGCCTTGTCACTTTTGGATGTGCCACGTTCTGGCGCGACATTGCTTGTTGCTGTGGAAAAAGGAGATAGTCCTGTTTCAGAACGTAGTGAACGTATCGTTTTACAGGGAAGTTTTAAAGAAACTAGTGTTGAATTAAAGGCGGTATTACCGGAAATCAAGGGTGATCAAGTGGCCTTGTTGGCCAATCCAACTTTGACAAAGAGCAAAGGTGTTGCCGGTCTTTGGTTTACAAAAGATGCAAACGGTGTTGTGTCGGGGTTGAATTTGGCAAAATTACCGGCTGGTTGGAAATATGGTGTATTTGTTGTGACCGATAAAAGCGGAAAATTTTTCCTCGGAATGTTTAGTGATGCAAACAAAGCTGATGAGAAATCGTATTTTGGTGGAAAAAAGACTAGTTGGTCTGTGCCCGGTGAGGACTTTGTAGCAAATGCGCCGAAGGGGGTGAAATTTCCGCTGGAACTGAATGATGGAAAAACACAGGTGATTGTTAGTGTGGAGCCGGAATATCGCGAATTTTTAGGGAATGATGTAAAACCATTTTTGCCAATTTTGCAGATGCGGATTCCATATCATCAAATTTCCGGAAAAACTTTTGGCTTAGAGACGGTTAAAGGTGAAACTTTTCCAATCGGTACGGGGTCGGTAATAGGTAAATAGACGGATAAAACCCACCCTCGCCCTCCCTTGAGGAAGGGAGGGAAGCTGTGCGCAGACAGACTTCTTTGTAGAGGAGTTTTGTTGTAAGATGTAGAAGACACAAACAATGATTGCCGATGAACAGTTAAAGCAAATACTTATCGCTAACGGCATTATTGATGCCCCGACTTTTGAGGCGGCGGTTGAACAGGCAAAACGATCACACAGACCGTTGCAGGAGTATGTTGTTGATCAAGGGTTTGTGGATGATTTAAAACTTGGTGTTTTAATCGCGGATTCTTACGGTATGCCGTTTGTGAATTTGCGGGAGAAGATTCTTGATAATAATATCGTTCGAAAAGTTCCTGAGACTCTTGCTCGTCACAAACGGTTAGTTTTGTATGATTTGCGTGATGGGAAGGCGTTTTTGGCAACAGTTGAACCGCAAGATCCAGAAACAATTAATGCCATTTCACGCAGTATTGAAACACCGATTGAGGTCGCGCTTACCACCGATAGAGCGATTAGCGAAGCCTTGCGTTATTACCAGCGAGGCATAAATGAAGAGTTTGAAGAAATGTTGCGTAAGGACGTTAAGGAAGCAGGTAAGAAAGCCGATAATTCAACAATGGAAGAGGTACCGATTATTCGTATTGTCGATACGATTATTAAATATGCATACCAAACAGTGACATCTGATATTCATTTTGAGCCGTTTGATAAAGAAGTGGCGGTGCGTTTTCGTGTTGATGGCGTATTGCAAGATGTGGTACCGATTACCAAAGAAATTTATAAACTGATTGTGGCGCGCGTAAAGGTGTTGGCGAGACTTCGAACAGACGAGCATTTTGCCGCGCAGGACGGCAAAATTCGTATCGATGTCGGCGAGGAAGAGTTGGATGTTCGCGTTAGCGTGTTACCGACTGTTTATGGAGAAAAAATTGTTATGCGGTTGCTTTCAAAAAAAGGAAGTCGCTACACGTTAGAGGATTTGGGATTTGGAAAGGAAGATTATAAAAAAATGCGTGAAGCCATTATGCGACCGCATGGTATGATTTTGTCGACTGGCCCGACGGGGTCCGGAAAAACAACAACTCTTTATGCTATTCTTAAAACTCTTAATACGCGGGAAGTAAATATTACGACAATTGAGGATCCTGTGGAATATCTGATGGACGGCGTAAATCAGGTGCAAATTAATGCGCAGACGAATCTTACTTTTGCGGACGGTCTTCGCTCAATTTTACGGCAAGATCCGGATATTGTAATGGTTGGTGAAATTCGTGATGCCGAAACAGCGGCAATCGCGGTTAATGCCGCTCTTACCGGCCATTTGGTGTTATCTACTTTGCACACTAATGACGCGCCGACAACATTGCCACGCCTTCTGGATATGGGTGTTGAACCATTTTTGGTTGCCAGTTCCGTAAACGTTGCAATTGGTCAGCGTCTTGTGCGTAGAATTTGTCAGCAGTGCCTGATGAGTGTGCCTTTTCCGGAGAATCAGCGTGAAATGATGAGTAAAATGTTGCCGGCGAATAGTGTTGTTCAGGCGGATGTAAAAAAAAGATCGCGTGTTTTTCAGGGTAAAGGTTGTCCTGTCTGTAATGGTTCTGGATTTAAAGGACGTGTTGGAGTATACGAAATTTTGGTAATGGATGAAGATATTAAACGGCTGGTTTCGGAAAAGGCTTCAGGGGAAGAAATTAAAAAAGTGGCGCGCGCCAAAGGCATGACTACTATGTTGGAAGATGGGGCGGCCAAAGTGTTTCAGGGTGTGACAACTTTTGATGAGGTAATGCGTGTGGCGCAGGATTAATATGATTTTCGAATATACCGCTTCTGATAATAAAGGGAAAACCCTCCATGGGACGGTTGAGGCTTATAGTATGCGCGAAGCTGTTCAGCGTCTGCGGACTGATGGTTTGCTAATTACCGGCGTAAAACCGGCAAGTGGAAAACCTTCGATTCTTGCTCGAATCTCAGGTTTTATGAATAAGGTTGGTGCGCTGGAAAGGGTGATGCTTACTCGTCATTTGGCTTTATTGTTACGTTCAGGTGTTACTGTTGATCGGTCGTTGGATATAATTTCTCGTCAAACCGCATCTAAATATTTGAAAAAAGTGACGCAAGATGTTTTGACATCTGTACGAAAGGGTGAATCGTTGGCTTCATCGTTAGGTAAGCACCCAACAGTTTTTACAAAACGTTATGTGGCCATGGTGCAATGGGGAGAAGCGGGCGGTGCGTTGGCAGAAAGCCTTGATCAGTTAGCCACACAACTTGAGCATGATAGGAATTTACTTTCTCGGGTAAAAGGAGCGCTTACTTATCCGGCTTTAATTTTTTCCGTCATGATTGTTGTTGGTGTTTTAATGTCGGTGATGGTGTTGCCACAAATGACTACTATTGTTGAATCATTTGATATGGAATTGCCATTGCCAACAAAAATATTTCTGGCGGTTTCTAATTTTTTAACCAGCTATATCTTGATTGTTGTTCCTGCCGGTCTCGTTCTTGCTGTTTTGGGGTTGCTTGTCTTGAGGAGTAAACCGTTACGGCCGTATCTGCATTATTTTATGTTGGTCGTACCGGTTTTCGGAAAAATTGTGAAAATGGTTAATTTGGCCCGCATGAATCGCGCAATGAGTTCATTGGTTCATTCGGGTATTCCCATTATCGACGCGCTTGCTATTACGTCGGACGTTTTAGGAAACATTCGTTATAAGGAAGCAATTAAGGTGGCAATTGCCGGTGTTAAACGCGGAGAACAATTCAGTTCGATTATTCGACCTTATCACAAGCTTTTTCCACCAATGGAAGTGGATATGATTGAAGTTGGTGAAGAGTCGGGAAAACTTGGCGACGTATTAATGTATTTAGCGAAGTTTTATGAGGGAGAAGTGAATAAGGCGACAAAAAATATGGCCCAGTTAATTGAACCGATCATGTTGGTTACAGTTGGTATTGTTGTTGGCGGTATTGTGTTCGCGGTTTTGATGCCAATTTATCAGATGTCACAGTCGATTGTTTAATGGTCTTGTCTATATGAATTTATTTTTCCGAAAAAAGAAAGAAGGTCCAATCGTTTCACCTAAACCAAAAAAAACGGTCAATTATTTTCCTATCAAACACGCGTTTGGTTTAGATTTTTCGGATGCTTCCATTAAGGCGGTGGAGATTAGTTTTAAAAATGGGAAGTTTATTATGCAGTCTCACAGTATTATCGATTTGCCTCCGAATGTTATCTATCGTGGTGAAGTTAAAAATTCTGAATTACTAAAAAAAACAATTCAGGAGCTTTTATCAAAGGCACGGCCACGACCAATAATAACAAAATATATTGTTTCTTCTTTTCCCGAAGCCTCGGTGTATCTGAGGCCTTTTGAATTTCCGGTGGCACTTTCGGAGAAGCAGGTTATTGCTGCTCTTCCGTTTGAGGCGGAGAGTGAGTTGCCAATAAAAATAAATGATATGTATACCGATATTCGTTTTCATCGGTCACGGGAAAATGGTCATCACGTCATTTTTACAGCTGCTCCGAAAACGATGGTTAATAATTACATGAGTATACTTTCGGAAATCGGGTTAAAACCAGTTGTGTTTGAATTGGATTCACTTGCTTTAATTAGAAGCTTAATGAAACCCTGTGATGATCCAATTATTATTCTAGATGTCGGCGCATGGTCTTCAACTATAACAATTATTGAGCGAGAGATGGTGCATGGTTACGTGAGTGTTCCCATTGGCGGTTCGCATATTACTCAGATAATTGCGGAAAATCTTAAAGTATCATTTGAAGAGGCAGAAAATCAAAAAATTGCAAAGGGCGTATTTGCTCCTTTCGGAGAAAATAAAAATATTATGGAAAATCAGTTAAGGCTTTTTGTTTCTGAGGTTTCTAAGGCGGCAAAGTTTCACGAACAACACACCGGTCGTCCGGTTAAGCAATTAATTGTTTCAGGAGGGACGGCATTGGCTGCAGATTTTATCGATTATATGCGTAACAATACAGGTTATTTGGTTACTCCAGGTGATCCATTTGTCAATAAGGATTTGGTATATTCTGATGCTTACAGTGTTGCTGATAAGGATGATTTTACTAAACGTAAGGAATCCTTTGCCAGTACCGTAGGATTGGCTATTCGTGGAACAAAATCAAAAATTGTCAGTTCTGGTTTGAATCTTTTGCCACAAGATACTCGAACCCAATATGAATATTGGTCATTTCAGTTGTTCTATTCTATTTGTAGTATGTTTATTGCATTAATTATCTTTTTAATCACTGTCGGGGCTTCTTATTGGTTTACGAACATTGAACATCGAAATTCATTGGTTGAATTTGAAAAGAAAGTATTTTCTAGTACTTTTCCGGCTGATGAGTTTGATCGATTTAAAAATGAGACAAAATTGGCCAATGATGAAATAGTCTTGCTTAAAAGTTTCGACAGCTTAAGAGCTGACATTATTTTTCTTGTTGATGATTTGACGCGCACTGCTCCGGTGGGAATAAAAATTGAGGATTTAAAAGCGCTTAGTCCGACAAAAGTTGGAGATCCGGCGATTGTACAAATTAGCGGGGTGGCATCTACTCGTTCTGAGATACTGAATTTCGAAAAAATATTGAGAGCGCGTTCTGATGTTGTTGAGATTGATTCGCCGTTAACAAATATCGATCGCGCGACGAATTCTTCTTTTATTGTTACCTTAAAAGTCAAGGTAACTCATGATGAATATGCCAAGTAATACAAAACGTCATGTTTATTGATACTGCAAAAAATAATATTCAAGCAAAAGAAGCGATAAGATGTTTATTTTTTTATCTCAAGCACCGACAATCGATTAAGACAGAGTATTTGGTTGGTTGGTATAATGGGGATGCAACAAAATCATGACAAATAAAACGAAACTAATTTTATCCAATAATGTCTTGCGAATTGGGGCAGTGGTTTCAATTTTGGGAATTATAGCAACTTCAGGCCTATTGGTTTTTGGGCATATCATTATAAATAACATTATTGGTGTAAAAAATGAAATATTGGATTTGTCTGATCCGGTAACGGGTAAGCGTTATCGTAGATTAACGGATGATTATAATTCCACTAAGAATGAAAGAGTATTACTTTTTGAAGTACGACCTACTAAGCAAAATATTGCCTATTTTGTTCAGGCTCTAGATGAATTGGCTGTGAGAACGCAAGTTACGCAAACGGTTGAGGTGGTAACTCAGCGGGATGTTTCCGGTGAGGTAAAATACACAACGCCGAGTATCAGATATAAATTAAATATTGCTGGTGGTCTGAGTTCGGTGATTAGTTTTATAAAAGAAGTAAACAAACTCCCTTATTTATTAAGAGTGGTATCCGCACAGGTAGCCACGCCGGACGGCAAGATGTTGGCGGATGGGACGCTTGGTACAATTATTATTGATATTGCATCAAAAGAATGAAGATTAAATTTAATGAAATAAATAAAAGATCTGCTGGTTCAAACTTTTTTATTATGGTTGTTGGGGCGCTTGTTTGCTTGGTAGTGGCGGTTATTTTGGTTGGAGGTTATTACTTCTTGTTAAATTATGAGACTGAACGACTTAACGACACATCAGGGGTTGATACTAAAATGCCATTATTAGATAAAGATGGAATGAACTACTTTATTTCCAGACAAAGGGAACGTGTAATACAGAATGTGCCGAACAGCAAACCAATTACGGCGATATCGCCAGTGCCTGGTAATAGGAATTAAGACTGCGTATGCATAAACAAGTCTTGCACGATAATCAAGAAAACAAATCAAAAAACTTTGGTTTCTCGTTATTGGAAACACTGATTGGTGTCACGGTTTTTATTGTTATTGCCGTTGGTGTCTATCAAACATATAGTGCCGTTTACGTATTGATTGGAACGACAAAACAAAAAATCGCGGGAATTGCCTTGGCAAATGAACAGTTAGAAATAATTCGCAATTTGCCATATGCCGACGTTGGTATTGTTAATGGCGTGCCGGCCGGGAAAATTCCTCGTACTCAAACACTGACCCGTTCAGGTATTACATATTCAGTAGCAACAACTATTAGAAATATTGATGATGCTTTTGACGGGACGATAGGGGGAACCCCTAATGACTTAAGTCCGGCTGATTATAAATTGGTGCAATTAGATGTGTCTTGTAGTGCTTGCAAGAAATTTGAACCATTTTTTATCGCATCCTATGTGGCGCCGAGATCCATGGAGCTTACATCAAACAACGGTGCTGTTTTTGTAAGAGTGTTTGACGCGAACGGGTTGCCTGTCGTGGCTGCGAATGTGCATATAATAAATTCACAAGTAAACCCCGCGATTGATATTGATGAAACTACTAATAATGCCGGGGAGTTTTCTTTGATTGATGTTCCGCCTGGTGTAGAAGCTTACGAAATTACCGTTACCAAGGAAGGGTACTCTTCAGAACAAACATATCCGACAACTATTGCCAATCCGCATCCCGTAAAAACAAACGCAACTGTTATTGCCAAGCAAGCGACTCAGGTAAGTTTTTCAATTGATAAGGTTGGTTCTCTCACAATTTCCGCGATAGATGAAAGTTGTAATGGTCTTTCGGGTACTGGTTTTACGCTGACTGGCGCAAAATTAATCGGTACTGAACCGGATACTCCAAAATATTCCGAAGTAATTACTGTTGGTAGTAATGGGGAGCTGGTTTTGCCTGATATGGAGTGGGGAAATTATACATTAGAACCGGTGGCGGGAGTATTAGGGTATATTAGATATTTTGCTGATTTGCCGATTAATTTATTGTCCGGTTCGGAACAAAAAGAAGTGATCGTGATTAGGGCAGATGGCGCGGATCCTACATATAGTATTCTAGTTGACGTTAAAGATGTTGTTACGGGATTAATTATTCCAAACGCCAGTGTTGTTGTGACAAAAGATTTACTGCCTGTTACTGCTTCTCTAGGTTGCGCACCAACCGATCGAACTTTGTATCTCGGCTTAGAGCCGGCAATCTATCATATTGTTGTTTCGGCTGATGGATATTTACCGTTCGAGGGAGATGTCGAGGTGAGTAATTCGTGGCAAGGAGTAAACATAACTTTGGCCAAATGAAAATAGTTAATTCCCCGCAAAAAAATAGCGGTTACACATTAATGGAGATAATGGTAACAATTGGAGTTATTTTAATTATTCTGATTCCTCTTACAAGGCTACAAGTAAACGTGTTTACTTATGGTCGTTTTTTCTATAATACCAACATTATTCAAGACGAAGCGAGACGAACGATGCAGAAATTTTCTTCGGAAGTACGGTCTGTGACGTCTTCCGGAACCGGGGCCTACGCGATCGAAAGTGCCACGAATAATAGTATGATTTTTTTTCGTGATATTAATCAGGATGGCCTTGCTGAGCGGATTCGGTATTATCTTGATGGCACGGATCTTAAAAAGGGTGTGATTGTTCCAACCGGTAATCCGCAAACATATCTTCCGGCAAATGAAAAATTTTCAGTAGTCGTACATGGCATATACAATGATGTCGGGACTCCAATTTTTCAATACTACAATCGTAGTTATGATGGACAAACAGCGGCTCTTTCACAGCCATTAGATATTACTGCCATAAGGCTGGTAAAATTAACATTGCTGATTGGGGCAGGAAATTCAAATCAGGACCGCATCACGTTAACAACACAGGTGGCGCTAAGAAATGTTAAAGACAATTTATAATATGGTCATATTTCAAAAAAACAGGCGCTTTGCCTCTAGTGGTCAAATAATTATACCGGCACTGGTATTTGGTTGCATTGCGATAATTGTTGTTGCTGCGCTTCTTTCATGGGCGAGTTTAAATTTAAAACTAACGCGCCAGGCCGTGAGAAAAGAACAGGCACTACAAATCGCTGAAGCAGGGAACGATTACTACCGCTGGCATTTGGCGCACGCAAAAACGGATTATCAGGATGGCACGGGCGTTGCCGGTCCATATGTTCATGAGTTTGCGGATAAAAACGGTGACGTTCTTGGTCAATTTAGTCTCGAGGTAACTGCCCCAAGTTTAGGTTCGACAGTAACGACAATAAAATCCTCCGGTCAAGTTGCGGGTGACACTTCAACAGAACGACAGATACGAACAATGATGGCAATTCCAACAATGGCTAAGTTTGCGGTCGCCTCCAATAGTGAAGTGCGTTTTGGTGAAGGAACAGAAATATTTGGTCCGATTCACTCCAATGGTGGAATTAGATTTGATGGCTTGGCGCACAATATTGTTTCTAGCTCGAAAAGATCATATGTTGATCCGGATGCTCCAAAGGACACCTCTTTTGGTGTGCATACGCATGTGTCACCGGCTGATCCGACGGTTCCCGCGTCACCATTACCACTTCCCGCAATACCCAGCAGGCCAGATGTTTTTGTTGCTGGGCGGCAACTGTCAGTTCCGGCTGTTGATTTTGCAGGCCTTACTCCGGATTTGCAGGTTATGAAAACAACAGCAGTGGCTTCGGGTATTTATTTGGAGCCATCTGGAAAAAAGGGATATCATCTTGTCCTTAAAAACAATAATACAGTTGATATTTATAAGGTAACTGCACTTAAGTCACCACCACATGGTTGCTCAAACAATGAGAATGGTTGGGGTACTTGGACGATAACCACGGAGTCCCTATTAAGAAATTCTTCTATACCTGCCAATGGTTTAATTTTTGTGGAAGATGACGCATGGGTTGACGGTACGATTAATAATTCCAGGGTGACTATTGCTGCGGCGCGGTTTCCTGATGTTGAGTCTACTCGTGCAAGCATAATAATTAATGATAATCTAACTTATACAAATTACGGTATGAGTGTTTCACCATCACCAACTCCAGTTGCCCAAATTTTTAAATCGCTTTTTTCTAATGCCTTTGCTGCAACACCATCAGCTTCACCAAGTGCTACACCAATTTCCACACCAACTGTATCACCATCAGCTTCACCAAGTGCTACACCAATTTCCACACCAACTGTATCACCATCAGCTTCACCGGCTGCGATGCTTGATGCGATTTATGTACCGTGTTCTTCTGATGGGTCAGTCGGTGGGGCTGATGTGATTGGTTTAATTGCTCAGAAAAATATCAATATTGGTCTTGTGAGCAATAATGATTTACGCATAGATGCTGCTCTGATTGCGCAATATGGTCGTGTTGGCCGCTATTACTATAAAAAAAATGATTGTGGCCCAACTTCTTTGCGTAACTCGGTTACTCTTTATGGAATGATCGCGTCTAATACTCGCTATGGTTTTTCTTGGTTTTGTAGTGGCACTGACTATTGTTCTGGATATGATATAAGAAATATTAATTACGATTCACATATGCTATATTGCGCTCCACCAAGCTTTCCTCTGACATCAGATCAATACGAAACCATCTCCTGGGAAGAAGTACAATAGTTGCATCTAGAGATATTGCTTGAGATCTATTGATGAGGGTAGTATGGCAACAGCCGACTAGTCTCCGTAGCGCAGTGGATAGAGCGTCAGCCTCTTAAGGCTCAAAGGTCGCAGGCTGAAAAACCTTTAACGGTTTTTCAGCGCCGGAGTATTGTCCGCAGACAATATGAGGCGGTGGCCAGCCCGAGGAGTACATCAGTACTCCGAGAGGCGAGGCCGAAAACCTTTAACGGTTTTTCAGCGCCGGAGTATTGTCCGCAGACAATATGAGGCGGTGGCCAGCCCGAGGAGTACATCAGTACTCCGAGAGGCGAGGCCGAAAACCCTTAACGGTTTTTCAGCGCCGGAGTATTGCCCGCAGGCAATATGAGGCGGTGGCCAGCCCGAGGAGTACATAAGTACTCCGAGAGGCGAGGCCGAATCCTGCCGCCGGCAGGGAAGAAAGATTATAAGTCTCCGTAGCGCAGTGGATAGAGCGTCAGCCTCCGAAGCTGAAGGTCGCAGGTTCGAATCCTGCCGGGGACACCAGTAAACCCACCCCAACCCTCCCTTTTTCAAAAAGGGAGGGAATCGTGCGTAAGTTCATTTCTGCTCTTTCGTTTGAGGGAAGTGGTCCAAGATGTCTTGTCCGTTTCCCTCCATTTTCGCAAAAAGGGAGGGCGTGGGTGGGTTTCGTCGTATAATGAAGTTATGAATGGTGATTTTGATTTGCGACGTGATTTAAAACAAAAAGCTAGGAAATTGAGAAAGGATGCCACTTGTCCGGAACGTGTGATATGGGGCCGGATCTTAAGTAATAGAAAATTAAATAATAATAAATTTTTGAGACAAAAACCTATCGGCAAATTTATTGTGGATTTTTATTGCGCAGAACTTAAACTGGTAATTGAAATTGATGGCGATACCCATGATGCGGGCAACGACAAAGATGCCGAAAGAACGGCGATATTGACGCAGCTTGGTCTGAAAGTAATCAGGTATTGTAATACCGATATCATGAATAATCTGGACGGAGTTTATCTTGATTTACTTTGTCAGATTGATACGAGAGGGAGCGAGCTCAAAAATATAACGAGTGGTAAATTACCGTCTAACGCTTAACCCACCCCAACCCTCCCTTTCGCAGAAAGGGAGGGAGTAGTGCATTCGTTCATTAAATTCCCAGAAGACCGAATTCGGCTCTTAGTTCTTCGGACATTTTTTCCATTGTCCAGGCTGGCGTGAAAGTTAACTCTGTTTTAATCTCCTTGATTCCATCAATTAGACGCAGTCGGTCGCGCATGTTTTTTTCGATCGTTGCTCCTTCTGGGCAGGCGGGGGAAGTAAGTGAATAACGGATAGTTATGTTGTTTAGCTTATCGGTGATGATCTCGTAGATTAAACCCAAATCAACGATATTGTAGCCCAATTCGGGGTCTTTAACGTCTTTTAATGCTTTTCTAATTTCCTGGTCGGTTGCCATAGAAAATCAACATAAACTAAATTTGGGGGAAAAGGAAGAGGTTTGGGGTTTGATAATTGATAAATACTTCATTTTATGCTCAATGTTCAATCCATTTCTAAATGCAACGTCTTTTCAATCAAAGACAGTTGTCTTTGAGGAGCATTGAACATAATCTTGAAGCGTTTATTAATTCCCAAGCCCTTATGCTAAACTATATCAATGGATAATAATGTTGGTTCATTTGCCAGTTCCGATATGGTAGCGATTGCGATTATCGCTGGGTTACTCAGCCTGTTGCCAGTGGTGATCATGCTTTGGTTTTATTACGTTCGCCAAAAACAGCCGAGTGTTTCCGGCACATCGATGTTTCGTTTTTTTTCTATTGGTGTCATTGCGGTCATAATTTCCGTAATTTTGGAAAAAGGGGTTTATTTGGCATGGGAATATATTTCTCCGGCTACAGCGGATCTCTTTTTTTCTGAAAATGTTTCTATGGGGAGTATTATTCAGGTTTTATTTGCTGGAGGCGTTTCATTTGGAGTAGTGGCACTAATTGAAGAGGGAACAAAGTATCTTTTGATGCGACGTTTGATTTGGCGTACATATGATATGGACCAAGTAATCGATGGCGTGCAGTTTGGGATTGCCACAGGACTTGGTTTTGCTTTTTTGGAAAATACGTTCTATTTCCTTAAGTTGTTTCAAGGGTTGGAATTTGACACACTCGTTATTGTCTTTTTTCTAAGATTTCTTATTTCAACAGTTGGTCATATGTCATTTGGTGGAATTATGGGGTATCAATTGGCGAAAGCAAGATTTAATGTAACGGAGAAGAAGTCATTTAGCGGAAAAGCTTTTTTGTATCCATGGTTAATGCACGGATTCTTTAATTTTCTTCTAGCTATTCAGTTGGCATTTTATAATGTGATTTTATTGGTTATTCCTTTAGTAATTTTTTGGTACTGGTGGCACGATGATAGACTTTTTCATGTATATGTTTTAAATGGCCAACGCCTAAAATATCCCATAGCCAGTAAGAAAGTATTTATTTCTAATTCAGGAAATATAATCGTAGAGATTTTGCCGTCTATGAAGTCATGCCCAAATTGTTACGTACCAATTGACGGTCTTCAGAAGAAGTGTGATGTCTGCGGTGTTCAATTTCACCGAAAATCTAATATTCGCAAAATACCTTTTTTGCCAAATCAAGAATTATAATTATATTTTATAATAATGCAATTTTTATGAATAAGATAATTAATTTCATTGTCCTGATGGTTTTTGTGGTGCTGACTCTGGCTATTATGAGTCAATTTTATGCACCGCAAATGGCAACAAGCGTGTATCAAGCTTTTAAATAATAAACCTGATGATTGATATGTTAAGAAAAAATATTGATCTAATCAGTCTGATTTTATGGTGTGTGGTGATATTTGTGTTTTCTAGCATACCAAGTTTTTCTAGTGGGCTGAAAGAAGATTATTTTATCAGGAAAATTGCTCATGTTTCGGAATATTTTGTGCTGGTATGCATGTTTTATAATTTTTATAAAAATAAAAGTCGAAATGAATTGTTTAATGTTGTTATGTCTGCGTTGGCTTCTTTGGCATATGCATTTACCGATGAAGTACATCAAACATTCATTCCAGGGAGGTCTGGTAATTTTTTTGATATTAGCATTGATTCGATTGGTATATTGGTAGGCTTATTATTTATTATGGTTTTTTTGTTTCGAAATCATCGGTTGACTATCTCATAAAACAAAACTCCCGCTAGAGCAGGAGTTTTGTTTTATGAGATAGAGTAGTTATTAACTGGCTAGAGTTTTTTTAGCCTCGTCTACAACTTGTTTAAAGACAGTGGGTTTTTCTTGTGCCAACAGAACAAGCATTTTTCGGTTTAACGCAATGTTTTGTAACTTAGCAACATTAATGAATTTGCTGTAAGAAATTCCTTCTGTTTTTAATGCGGCTGAAAGTTGCACATTCCAGAGTCTGCGGAAATCGCCTTTCTTTTTGCGTCGGTGGGCGTAAGCGTATTGACCAGCCTTAGTTAATGCCTGTCTTGCTTCTCTTAGATGTGTCTTGCGACGATGAAAGAAACCCTTGGTTTGACGTAGGATATTACGGCGTCTTTTGGCGTGAATTGTACCTCGTTTTACTCTTGGCATGGGGGAATTAGTTTAATGCTAGTTATTATTTTTTGGATTAACCGGGGAATTGAATGGCATTAGGCGAGTTAGGCGCTTACGGTCGGTACCGTCGATCTCTTGATCACGTCGACGTGCCATGAGGGTCTTTTTTGAGCGACCGACGTTAAAATGGCCATGCATTGTGCGACGACGCATAACTTTACCAGCTTTGCTAAAGCTAAAACGCTTGGCTGCCGCCTTTCGGGTCTTTTGTTTAACCATGATTGATAAGCTTACGGAATAATGTATTTTTCGTCAATTGGCCTTGCTCTGGACTTCTGATTCTGTCTTAGTCTGCTCTTTATTCGAGATGGGTGCAAGTGTCACAGAGAAACCGTTTGGGTGAGGGGCAATATTTTCCTCTTGCTTGTGGGGAACCGTAATCTTTCTTAAGAAAGTCTCTATGATAGTGCGAGCCAGCGGTTTGTGAGCTTTCTCACGACCCCTTAGTACAATTTCAACACGTACTTTGTCGCCATCTCTTAGAAAGTCATCGGTGTGTTTACGCTTCAAGTCTTGATCATGATCACCGGTTTTAAATCCGATCCTGATTCCTTTGATGTCCGTTTTTTTCTTACCCTTTTTTTGTTCACGTTCTTTTTTGGCTTGTTCGTATTGGAATTTCCCAAAATCCATAATTTTGCATACCGGTGGTCTTGTTGCGGGGGAGATTTCAACTAAATCCAAACCTACTAATCTTGATTGTCGAAGAGCTTCTTTTGTATCAATTACGCCAACTTGTTTTCCTTCGGCGTCGATTAAGCGCACAACGTGGGCGCGGATCGCATTGTTAACTCGTAAACGGTCTGAGTATGATGGTGAAATTGGAGTACTTTTAATAGTGATTAATCTGCATTATAACAATAATTCGACTTTTTGCAAGGTGATTGCTTGTAACTCCTCACTTAAATGAAAGTTGGTACCAGTTATGCATAAAAACCTCTCTAAGTCATCCATTCCCGCTTGAGCGGGAATCCACGTCATAACAATAGCGCATGGACCCCCGTTTTTACGGGGGTGGTGGTTATTCAAGTAATTTGATAATAAACACGAACTTTCAAGCGGGTGAGCAGTTACGATTGCTTGATCATGATCAATTGCGGGTTACAAGGCGTTTTTCGGTGGCGGAGTGATGGCCATTTTTGTCTAAGTGGCGGTACAATCAAACCATGAAAATATCAGATATAATCGCTTTTCTTGAGACACGAGGTAGTAGCAAAAACGTTCAAGGGATGGCGCGTTTTGGTATTAAACCATCAATTATGGTTCTTGGTGTTTCATTGCCAATAATGCGTAAGTTGGCTAAGAAAATTGGAAAAAATCATGTTTTGGCCCAGCAATTATGGAAATCAGAGATTCATGAGGCGCGGATATTGGCTGTATTTGTTGAGGACCCCAGTGTTATTAGCGAACAGCAAATGGATGACTGGGCATCCGATTTTGAAACATGGGATTTGTGCGATACGGCTTGTGGGTCACTGTTTGACAAGACGCCTTTTGCATTTAAAAAAGTTAAACAATGGATGAAAAGCAATGATGAGTTTGTTAGGCGTGCCAGCTTCGCGTTACTTGCGTGGTTGGCTGTGCATGATAAAAACGCAATGAATGATAAGTTTGTGAAATTTTTTCCTTTAATGAAAAAATATGCTACCGATGATCGTAAATATGTGTGTAAGGCGGTAAATTGGGCATTGCGTCAGATTGGTAAACGCAACAGCGCGCTTAGATTAAAAGCCATCGCGTTAGCTGAGGAAATCAGTAAACTGGATTCGCGTACTGCTCGTTGGATTGCAGTAGATGCAATTCGGGAGCTAAGGAATCCTAAAATCGTGGCAATGGTTGCCAAAAAATAAAAATAAAATTTTCATTCTTTTCTAGTCATGACCGAGTGTAAACTTTGGTTTTTTTCCGTACATTATTTCGTATTCATCAGTAAATAATCGGCAACCAAGAATAAATACACTGTAGGTAATAAAAAAGGCGGCAAACACATCAATTGAGTAGTGTAAATGGCCCGACAAAACGCTTGTGGCAAAAAAAAGTGATAAAACAATAAAAATCCAACGAAATATTTTTTTGTGCCAAAGGATTAGGGAAATTAAGAAAGGAAAAGCGGTGTGGCCGGAGAAGAAAAAATCGGCTCCGAAACTGAATTTTTCAAGGAGGTTGTTTTGTGGCCATGTTGTCATGTTTGGGTATGGTCCAAGGTGGGTCATGATAGTAAAAATGGATCTTATTGTTACGAGTAACGCAATGCTTTTTAAAGCAAAAGGGAGGTATCTGGGATTTAAGATTAAAATAATCATGACGAAAAACCACATAGCAAGCGCGCCGTAAACAAAAATAAATCCGGTGCGGAATACCGGAATATTATCCAAGATAATGTCTTGTACGGGATTATTCGTAATTGAGTTTGTATACAGGCCCGCACTATAGTTGATCGTCAAACTCGCGCCGAGCATAATAATCCCCAAGGCAGTTGATGAAACGAGTTGGGGTAAACGCCAAAAATCCAATTGTTTCCGGATGAGATGCTTAACTCGTATTTTTAAGATTTGTGTAAATGGTCTCATATTGGTTAATTGTATTATTGATATCGTGTTTCTTGATGATTTCTAAGCTATTTTGGGACATTTTTTGTCGTAAAGCGCCATTGCTTAAGATGTTTTGTATGTATTGTGAAAGTTTTTGGGTATCATTTAGCTCAAAGAGGTAGCCATTGTTTTCGTGATGAACAAGTTCTGGTAAGGCCATTGCATTTACTGCAATTACCGGTAGGCCAGACGCCATTGCTTCCATTGTGACAATACTTTGTAGTTCGGCAATTCCGGAAATAATAAAACAATCCGCTGTTCGGTAGAGGGCTGGTAGATCTGCTTCTTCCACAAAACCCGTAAAAGTGACCTTTGTTGTAAGTCCTAATTTTACAATCTGTTCTTTTAAGTTCTTTGTTTCTGCGCCTTTGCCTGCGATAATAAAATGTCCACTCACATTTTTGATTGCGTCTGCAAAAGCTTCCAAGAGATAATCAACCTTTTTTTCTTTGTCGAGGCGACCTACATATAACAATGTTGGCACTTTTGGAAGTTTGTATTTTTCTCGTAATGGATCACCGTTAACAGTGGGTTTAAATTTTTCTCGGTCGATACCGCAGGAAACCGCAATGACAGGTTTATTTAATCCGACGTTATCCAGCAGTTTTGACGCAGTTTTTGTTGGCGTTGTTACAACATCTAAAAGTCCATAGATACTGCAAAAATGACGCCATCCCATATTAGTGACAACTTTTTCTCCTGTTTCTGGTAAGTGGAGATAGTGTGTTAGATTCTCAGGCATAAAATGGTTTGTTCCAACAGAGGGGATATTAAGTTTCTTTGCAATTTTTACTAAACTGGCGCCAATATAGAAATGATCTTGAATATGAATAATATCAGGTTTAAATTGTTTCACGACCTTCGTCATATCGTAATAACCGACAAATGATGGTGTCCAGCGAAAATCTTTATAAACAAAAATTGGTACGGAACCCAAGCCAAATACATTAACTCCGTTTACTAACGTTTGTTTGGTTGTTAATTGACGCCCGGGAGCAATCACGAGAATTTCGTGGCCGTGTTTTTGTAAATAATGGGCTAGACGTTGGGAAAAGATTGATGCCCCATTAACGTTGGGAAAGTAGTTATCTGTTCCTATTATTATCTTCATGGGTGTGGTTGTTAGTCTTCTTCCAGTTTTTTACCAGTTTTCCGTAAAAAAAGATATACCACCACGAATAAAATGGCTGCAGCTAGGGCGCCCAACCAAGCAAAATCAAAATACCTTTGCAGGTGAATAAAGGTATTGCCAAAATAATAACCAATCAGAAGTAATACTAAAGACTTCGGTAATGTTGCCCAAAGATTATAAAAAATAAATTTTTTAAAAGGAACACGGGCAATTCCTGCCGTAACAAGAACGATGGCGCCAATGGCGTGGGATAATTTTCCGGCAATTAGAGTTTTGCCGCCATGCGCATTAAAATGGACCTCCATCTTTTCAAGGCGCTCTTTGGGTAGGCCGATAAACCGACCCCAACGGTCGAGGCGTTTTCGGCCAAATCGACCTGCTGCATAATAGAGAGAGTCTCCCACTAAATCACCGACAATGGCGACAAAATAAACAATGAAAAAATTTAATAGACCAACTGAAGCAAGTACGCCAGCCGTTACAACTGTGATTGGCCCCTCAATGACGATAAGGGGAAAGAGGATCAAATAGCGATAATTTAACAGCCATTGGCTTATATCGAGATGCAACATGTATAGATAGTATAGTAGTCTTTATTGAAGCTGGTTTCTAGTCGGAATGAATTTGCAATTTTCTTTATAAAATTAAGCAGTCATTTTTGCGTGATAATTTGCTTCAAGTCTGTGCTATGCTAAACAGTAATATACCCAATGATACAGGAAAATGCGTCTCAAGCCCCTTCAAATCGGATTCGGGCAAGTGTAAAAATTATTGAAAAAAAAGAAATTGCCGAAGGGACGCTAGGTTTGTATTTGGAAAAACCGAATGGTTTTACATATTGCGCAGGGCAATATGTTCTACTTCATGTTCCGCAATTATCGGAGAAGGGGGGTCGGGAAGCGACTCATCCAATGTCTTTAGCGTCTGCTCCATACCAAGATTACTTATTGATTTCAATGCGTGTCAGTCAATCGGATTTTAAACAAACAATTAACAATATGGCGGTTGGAGAAGAGTTAGTGGTTGATGGACCGATTGGAAATTTTATTTTGAACAATGATAACCACCCAATTGTTTTTCTTGCCGGTGGAATTGGGATAGCACCATTTTTGGGTATGATTTTGGATCAACAAAACAATGGTTGGCCGAGACCGATCACTCTTTTTTATGGCAACAAAACACCGCAAAATACCGCATTTCTTGAATTATTACGTGGAATAAAAAGTGATAAATTTTTGTTTATTCCAACAATGTCACAATTGTCGGATGATGATAAAACTTGGGCGGGCGAACGAGGCAGAATTACTGCCTCAATGGTTTCAAAATATGTAAAAGATGTTATGGTCCCAATTTATTATATTGTTGGTTTGCCCGAGATGGTGAAAGCAACCAAGGAAGAGATGTTAAAACTTGGTGTAAAATCCGAAAATATAAAGATTGAGTTTTTTACGGGATATACTAAGTAAGTATAATGGTTGAATATGCTTAATTTGGTTACTACTTATAACGAGTCTGTTGAAGTAATCTGTCGGGAGATAATGGATTGTGGCGAAGGCGACCAGATTGTTTTTAGTCTTTATATTTGGGAGCCAGGCCTTTCCAGTGAGCGTGTTTTGGGTGAAATTGAAAAAGCGGTGCAACGGGGCGCTTTTGTTATTTTTGATATTGATCGTTCTTATGTAGTGAGATTCGCTCGTTTTGTTGAGAAAACGAAGACATTTATTGATGAACTTGCTGCTCTTGAGACAAAATATCCTAGCAATGTTTCCAGAAGTAAAGGTTTTTTTCCTAATCATAAAAAATATTATTTGTTTAAACGTGGTAATAAACTTTCAACGCTTATTTTTGGGAGCATGAATCTTGGAGATCGTTTTAGTGATTGGAAAGATGTTTTGGTTGTTTTTAAAGATTTGGAAATCGGCAATGTCGTTTATGATCGATTCACACTTGGCAAGAATGCAAAAACCAGCGAAACATCGCCGATTAAAATTGCCGCGAACGAACCATCGAGAAAAATATTTGAAGTGGAGCCGGCTCTAGCCGAACTTTTTAAAGATAAGAGTTTTGATAACTATAAAGTCGTAACGCCGTACATTGATCGTCGTGGTGGGGCTCTTTTGCAAAAAGCATTGGATCATGGAGCTAAAATTCAGTTGATTATTCCGGCTTGCGCCAATATTTATCAAAACGCCAACATGCGAACACTTACCGCTTTTTCACGTAATGAGGGCGTTACAATTTATCTTTATAAAAAGATGATTCATGTTAAGGAGGTGCTTGCGACAGGGGATAACAATATTAAATCCTGCATTGGGTCGGCCAATCTTAAAAAAAATTCCTTTGATACTCTGGGAGAGTTTAACTGTATAATTTCTGATTTTGAATTAAACAAACAAGTTGCCGTGGAATTTGAGTCTATTCTTTGTGATTGCAAGCTTTTTGCGCCGACCCCCTACAAAAAAATCATGTCGCGACTTGAAGAGTTTTTTGGGTGAAAATTTTAGACGTCGTGGCTTGTTGGGCAGTTTGATTAATTAGAATTTTTGCCAAAATTCGCAACGAATCAAGTAGCGGTAGTTTTGCTTTGATCAATGCATCTTGGATAATTGAAAGTTCAGTACAGCCTAAAATTATTCTGTCGGCACCTCGGAACAATAGGTTATTGCAAATATTAATGATAGCTTCGATGTGGGGTTTGCGTCCCGCTTTGATGCTGTAAATCGTATCCATAACAAGCGCTTGTTCTAGCTTGTTTGGGATAATCCATTTTGTATTTAACGAAGATTTTTGGTACACATCGCTGGCAATCGTTCCATCGGTCGCAAGTAGACCGATGTTACTACCATTTTCGGTATCAAATAACCGGACTACTTCTTTCACCATGTTTACAACTGGGATGTTGCATGCGTTTTGAATTATCTCGTATCTTGCGTGTGCGGTATTGCACGGAATTCCAATAATCGATGCACCGGCTTGCTCTAAGATACCGATTGTTTTTATTATTTCCTCGGCAAAATCCAGCCCTTTTTTGGGTCCCAAAAGGGAAGTTGTACGATCCGGAATTTGCGGATTTGTGTATGTAATTACTGAAAAGTGGTCTTGATCTCGATTTGCCGGTGTAGCTTCAATAATATATTTTTGTAGCAATACACCGGCAAGCGGTCCTAATCCGCCAACGATTCCGATAATATTTTTTGTGTCACTTAATTGCATAAAACTACTATAAATATTTAAGAGATTCTTCAATGGGAAAAGCATTGCGCACATTACCGTCTTTGCCACGCATTGTTTCGGCAGCAAAAAGCGCATCAAAAATACTTTCTTCTGTTGCTTCTACTGTTGCCAAAAAGAAATTGTTCAAACTTGTATCCGGGATTAATTTTTGTCGTGGAGTTACCCCCTCAATTCCGTCGCGATTTGTAGAAAATGAAATGACGTAGTCGCCACTATAGGTTGCAACAACCGAGCCGGTATTTGTCAGGCCAATAATTGCCCTTTTAGCCAATCTTTTTAGTTGTCGCGCGGTGAATGGTGCATTTGTCGCGACAACAATTACGCAAGAGCCATCCGGAATAATTTCTTCAAAAGTGAAATCGGATTTTCCGACTAATTTTCCAAAAGGGATTCCCGCTAAATTAAGGGAACCGCCAAAATTTGTTTGAACTAAAACGCCGATAGTATATTTTTGGCCATCCAAAGAAACAATGCGCGAGGACGTACCAATTCCACCCTTCCAGTAAAAACAGCGGGTGCCCGTGCCCGCACCGACGCTACCAATTGCCACATCCCCAGAACGCGCTGCATACGCCCTATTTACATCTTCAGGTTCTATGACATTTTTGTGAATATTGCTGAGATAGCCATCGTTGACTTCACCAACAACCGCGTTAATACTATCCGTTGGTTTTAAATCAGGGTTTTGTTTAATTACAAGGTCAATAATTCCGCGCATCACTGATCCAACTGCATGCGTGTTGGTGAGAGCAATAGGAGCCTCAATTGTTCCGTATTCTTCCACTTGTGTGACCCCAGCGACTTTTCCGGCACCGTTCGCCACATAAAAAGCAGCGGGAATTTTTTCCTGAAAAAGATTATTTACTCCCGGATCGATCACTGTCACGCCGGTTCGTACATCAGTGCCTTCGATTTTTGAGATGTGCCCAATAGTGACACCACTAACATCCGCAATTGAATTAGTTTTTCCAGACGGCAAATAACCGGTTGAAAAACCATATTCAAAATATCTTTTCTTTGCTGATTGATTTTTTGACATAATAATTAATTAAAAATAATAAATTTCATCCCAACATTGTTGGGTTAGATGTAAAAAAAGGATTGCGACCGAGAGACGAATTTTGTCATCTCGGCCGCAATTGCTGAGGAGTTCTAGACCAGCAGGATTGGTGGCACACACATATCCACACGACCGTGTACACGCAAGGTCGAACTGGGGACGGCGCAAGCGTGCACCGAGACCAGCTGACCGCCCATGTGCCACGGGCGCAGCAGGACTCGACATCGGAAAAGTTCCCCGACGTCGCGACTGGTGTTTACCACCGGCAGATCGATCGTTCCGGTTTCCAGCCGGCGTTGCACGATGAAGGGTTGTTCGAGACGAATCCGTTCATCAACCCACTCACTCCAGGTTTTTTGGGTCAATCCGTGGCCCATGATCACGCCATATGACCGGGCGGTCAATGTGTTTGCTCCTGAGAGTTTCATGACAAGTCCGTCGCGAACCGCAGGAGGCAAGGCGCAAAGCGCCGCAAGCGAATCGATCGCGGTGCCTTCGACCGAAAAGGGAAAGTTCTCCCGACTTCGCACCAAGTGAGAATCGGGAAGAAGTTTGTCGAGCAATCGAAACGTCGCATCGTCCAAGTGGTCACGGAAAAACGCGTTGTGGCTTCGGAAGATCGAGAACCACACTTTGTTGCCGTAGTGGGCGAACTCGGGAACCATTCGGACTTTGCCTTCGTGGCTAGCCAGAACCAGATCGACGAGTTTGCCTCTTGCTTCAAAGATAGGGAATTGGCGCCAGATAGTGCCAATCCGACCGGTCTCGTCATAGACACCATCACTTTTGACGGTTAAGGCGTCCATGTTTTCTGTGGTCATCATGCCCACGTCGTAACCGAGCCCTTGCAAGTACTGAGTAAGCCACAGGATCTCGGTGGTGTAGCACTTGCTCCAGACATGCGAAACGAGGAACAGTAAACGACCGTCCTTGGTCAGCCAGTCGAAGCAAGCTTTCCAGCGTTCCTGATTAAGTCCGTAGACCAGATCCAGGAAAGCCAGTTCCGCCATTCCGCCAGGCATTTCGTCGTTCTCCGATGCAAACACATGTGACGCACCGGTAAAGTGGAAGTCGGGTCGTCGGACAGAAAATTGGTTAGACTTTGGAATAAGATACACGTCGCGTACTGCCGGGTCGACATCGACGCCGGCCATGAGTATTGACTGTACATCGGTGTCGGATGAAGCCAGCAGGTTGCAGACTGGTTCAAATGCTGCCATGGCGTCGACCGCCCGCAGCATCTGTTGCAGATCGCATTCGATTGGGTCGTGAGACACACGATACCAACTGATGTACGACCCGGTAGGAAGTTCAGCGGCACATGCTTGGTCAGCAATTGCTGCTGCAAGATTTGGTCCAGCGTTGAGTCGTGTCAGGGTTTCGCGTACTCGTGCTGGGATGCCAACATTCACAGGGGGATTTTCACTGCTGCGGATTTTTCCCCAGGGGAATTGCCCCCTGAGCAAATTCTTGACGAAATTGCGGTTAAAGTGCGCCGCTGCTTGTTCACCGCAATTACGCTGGAAGTGGTCTCCGACGCAACCAGGAAAAACTGCGATGCCCCAGTGGCAACCGCTAGCCCATTTGGGCATGTCGTTGTTGGCACGTAGGCAGGTTGTGAAAGTGTGGTAGTGATCTTCGCGGCCTTCTTGGTCAAATACGGCAACCACGGAATCACGGGAAACACCGCTTTCAAATAGAGCCTGCACCGCAGCCGCGTCTTTCAGGACCAGACATTCTTGCGGAAGTGCCTCCTGACCTTCGAGGAAGGTGGATTGGAAGGATGTCGTTTCACTCCCGACGAGCTTCTTGGTTAGTCGAGTGGTGATTTGGGCAAGCACTGCTTCGGATCGGGTTTGGCCGCGGACTGTGATGTACAGGCGAGGTACTTGAAAGAGGGCGGCGAGGGAACTTGTCATTCGTAACATTGCTTTCTAACTCCTCAATTGTGAAAAGGACACTACTGCTTCCAGCTAAGTTGCTGGCGGAATTTTTTTTGCTTCGCGCCAATCACCTAACTTTTCTAAAAAACCTCCCGGGGAATACCTCGGGAGGTTTAACGAAATCCATTTATGCTTACATTCTTGCTATGTGGATAGGTTAACTCCCGGGTTGGTGCGCATGACGTGCTTAATAAATAAGACTGCCAAACGCACGGTTGTTTTGCGGGTCATCCAATAGCAAGTTGTAAGGCTAAAATTTTTCATGATTTGATCTTTCTATTAATAAATTCTTAATGTTTAACGAAAACCTCCCGGATTTTGCCCAGGAGGTTTATTAATCAAGTGTGCGACTGCTTATAAAGTGATTAGTTTAACTCCTGGAAGTTTGGATAAGATGCTTAATAAAAACAACTGCCAAACGTAAGTTTGTTTTGCAGGTCATCCACTGTGTATAACTTTTTCCAAAAGTTTGCATGTATGTATTTATATCGGTAATAAAAAATTGTGTCAAACGATTTTGCGTAGTTCGCAAAATCGTCCCCGAGCGCCACCTCGGGACCGCTCTGTGGTATGTCCTATAAATATTGCAAATCGAGCCCTTAGAAGGGGCGCCTCGAAAATAGATATGAAAACTACTGTCAAACGCTGTTGACGAATCTACTCATAGTTATAAAATTTACTAATGTTCATTTGGTAAAATTCTTCGTGGTCCGTTTACTCAATACAAGGAGGCTGTATGTTGTGGCTGACGTCAGTTAATGTTGGTCGGTTTTATCACTCGCTACATCCGATTTCCAGGATTCGTCACAAGGTTGTTGTCGAGACGTTGGTTGTGGACTGCTTCGACAGTCGCTTCTCTGAGGCGCAATTCGATTACTATAGTCACCGCTTGCGTCTGGGTAGATTCAAGCGTGACTGGCAGTTGATATCGATTGCTGGTGGTGCAGCGGCATTTGCTCACCATGAAAGGCAACCGGGGTACTTCGCAACTCTGGTCGAGAACCTGCGTATCAAACTTCTTCATTTTCCGGTCAAAAATCTGATTGTGGTAGGGCACTGTGGCTGTAACTTCGCGATTCGTGAACATCAGGGCGAGGAGTTGCCGGAACTCGGGTTTGATTGGGCACGTGAGGATACTAATCGGGTCGCACGTGCGTTCAATAACCGTGGGAATTCTGATGCCTGCCCGATCGGTACCGCTGTGCGCGATTTCACTGGTGATGCCATAGTCATTTTCACTGACATCAAACGCGGTACGAAGGATATCCCCGTCTTCCAGGATCTGACTCGCACCATGTTGTGAGACAAATACCGTTCGCTGGTATGACTCCGCTGGTTTAAGTACCAGCTTTTTTTTAATAAAAAACTCTCGTTGGAACGAGAGTCGATTGTTTAAAAGAGAGGGGCGAATAACCTTGGCGGAGCGAAATTGTGGGATCCTGCCGACGTGGCAAGCCTAGAAAAACCTTTCTTATTTCACGCGAAAGTGGGTGTGATCTTTGTGGATAAGAATGGCTTTTCTTGTTGGTCCGTCGTTATTGGGATCGTTGCTCCTGACGGGTATTCCTGTTAAGCGCGCTTCTCCATACTGCGGAATAGAGATGTGTGCCCACAGGCTTTTTCCGTCCCTCTCCAAGTTTTCAATGTGCGATAAAAAGAAGTGTATTCCAATGGGTGAAAAAGTGTCAATTGGGATTATAAAAATTGTGGTGATATTAAAAAACCGCTTCGGTGAGGAAGCGGGGACAGGATATTTTTAGACTACTGGAACAATGCTTATTCCACGCAGTACTTGATCGTTACTGTATTGTCTTTTTCGACAACCAAGTCCGTGACGTAGATGTAGCAGTCCCCCCAACCTTTTTCGAGGCGCAACTTTCCGAAGGTGTGTTTTTGAGGCTGTTTAGCTTCTTTTCCGCCTTCGGGTTGGCTTTTCACGGGTGATTCGTAATCCGACCACTCGCAACGCTTCCAGATTTCTTCTTTGCCGTTGGAGAGCCAGAATCCCGGTTTTGGGTCGTCGCTTTTTCGTGGAATGAGGACGACATTGGCGTTTATGCCTGCGAGCCTTTCACCTGTTTTTGCCGTGTACACTTTTTTGCCGGCAAGCGGGCTTGTGAAGCGTTTGTATTGGTCAGAACTTGTGGAAACAATAATCATCACAACTAATCCGACAATGATTAATGTGAAGAAACTGATACCGTTACCTTTACTATTTTCCATCTCAAGATACTCCCGTTGAAATAGTCTTAATTCAAACAACAACCGACTGTGTATTGTGGAGTAATTTGTTAATTTTGTCAATGGTCAAATTTGCAACTACTCACAGGTTAAGGTTTTTTCGCAGTAATCACGTCGGAGGTGGTGCATGCTTGCACTTCCTCCGACGTGGACGACGGTTCGCGTCGACGCAAACCTTCTACCACTCCCGAAGAAGTGCCTCGGCACCACTTCGGGAGTGAACGCGACGATTTGTTTCTTTCCTTAACCTGTGAGCGCGTACATAAACTTGTAAACTCATCATCCGTCTGATATCTGAAAGTACTCGAATAAACGACGTCTTTGCGAGGCCTTTCAGGGCCGAAGCAATCTCCCGATTCAAAATCTCTATGAGATTGACGCGTCGGTCCTCCGCCAGACGGCAAAACAAACAATGGCCGAAGGCTCGCGATGACGAACTTTCAGGCGGGTGAGTAGTTATTCAAATTTTTTTATCCGTTCAGTTTTTTGTCGGATGCAAAAAACCGGCCATAAAGCCGGTTTTTATCGTGATTATTTCTCGCAACACTCGCAGTCGCACTTTTTTTCTTCGTGCTGACCACACTTACATTCGTGGTCGGCTGGTGTTGCGTCTTTCACTTCTTTTTCGTCTTTTTTGCAATTATCACACATGGTTTTTTATAAAAATTGATTAGGATTATAACCTAATATTATTTCAAGCAAGGTGTCAAATAAAAAAAACGCCGGCGCGGTTACGTTGGCGTGATGGTACTAAAACCGCCAGCCCCCCCCAAAGAAACTTGTGCTTCCAAGAGTGGAACGGGTTGTTCTTGAGCCATAAGAGGCGGCATGTCCTTCGGCGGGTTTTCCTTTGCCAAGGCGGTTCTTTTGGGCTTTTGTCTGTCCTGTTTTCGAGAAGCGTCCATTTGTTTTGCCGGAATGTGCTGGTTCGCCGTTGGTGCTCGGTGGGGTGGAATCTGCGGTAGTCGCAAATTTACCGTATCGAATATGTCTCTGGTGGTTTCGCCCGTGAGCCTTTTTTTCTGCCATTCGTTGCTGTTTTTTCAGTGCTTTTGCTCTCTTGGACATGGATTGACTCCTTTTGTTTCTGAATTATAGAACATACTTTTTGTTTCTGTTACAGCAATGTAAAAGATAATTTGATTTATTTCAAGAGGGAGGGGGGGGTAAAATTATTTTTGACTCTAAAGGTTGTCCGCGGTATCAGCCATACCCCAACGTTGTACCGTTAACTTTTCAAGGGGATTAAAAACTAGTTGTTCAACAAGAATGCCAATAACGGCAATCGTGATGATACCAGCTAATACACGACCAAACTCTTAGTACCACTGTGAAGTAGAATAGTTTTCCCGCAACCGCTGGGTCCGATAATGCATACAAACTCTCCCGGTTTAACGGTTAATGATATGTTGTCCAAAACGTGAAGCGAATTTTTACTATTGAATCGTTTACCGACGTTCTCAAGATTCAACATGAGAAACACCGTTAATGGGAAAGCCCTCCGGCGTGGTAAGTAAAATATGCATAACCACCAGTCATTGTGTAGCATGCAGTGTTTTGTTTTGCAAATAAAAAGCCGTCTCATGAAAAGACGGTTGTGATGGCTTTCTTTGGCCTTAAGGTATCTGATTGATATCATCGAAAACCGGCGAAACCAGAATTACTACGAATTTGTTGTCTTGTTTCATGATCACAAAATTCCAAAGATCGGACCGAAAATATAGGTATTTTCCTTTTCCTAATTGTGAAACTTTGTGACTTGTTGGACTCGTCTTTCTTCTGACCCATACGCGGTACCTTCTGGTATCCGCAAGTAGTCGGCGCGCTTCTCTTATCACGTTCCTCGGATTTTTTTTGTAGCAAGTCCAAAAATCGATGACAAACTGATGCACGAGATGGTCCGGGAAACCTACCCGATTAATATTCATTTCGGACAGGTCTTGGTGAGGAAGAGGTTTAGCACGCGCGCTTTCGATTTCAGTGATACGATAGTTTGTACCTTCGATGCGCACAAAAAACCTTATCTCGTTGTTAGTAAAAGTTGCCGTATTCGCATCGTCACTGATTGGTTCATGTACCGCGGATTGCAAAAGTCTTAGTAACGTTTGGCTTGGTCTGCGGATCTTTTGTCTGTTGAGTTGAAGCCAAAGGATGGGAAGTTGATTAAGAACATCATCATCGACTAAGAGTCGTTGCGCGTTGTCCTTGATTGCTTTCTTGAAGCCTGCTGTATCAAACACTCTCGTCATGATTGGAAACCTCATGCTTTTTTGCGAAAAATGGTGGGTCGTAAAGAATTTCGCAATTTTCTAAACGACGCTTTGAAAAGGAACAACGGGTGACAATATAGTCACATAGAAGTAGTTTGTCAATAAATAAAAAAGCCCACAGGTTTCTGTGGGCAGGATGGGTAGGGTCATCGCAGAGACGATCCTTGGGGTTCCTTCTAGGTATCCAGGTGTAGTACCTGAACCTCAAGATTTAGACTCTCGAGCATCTCGACAATCAGTCGATGCCCGTTGAATGCACGACAGACAAGACGTAGGAATTGTCTTGGCGAACGAGTGCCACTGATGGTAATTCGCTCCACTGGGTTCAGGAAGAATTCGACGTCAACGTCGATACCTACGGGAAAAAAATCGCGGTGTTCACGCAGAAGCTGTGTAAATCCTGGCCGTATCTTGTGGGCCACTACGTCCTCGTAGTTTTCAATTCCGTGGAATTCGATCAAAATTTTTGGCTTCATATTTGTCCTCACAGAGGGTGGTGAAAGAAACAAGCTGACTACAAACTATAATGTAATTAAATGTTCATGTCAAATGCAGGGGAGTTGTGTTTTTTGAACGTTGACAAAAGCCTTAAAAAAGAGTACAATTTCGCCACTGATCATTCACAAAACGACCAGCAACTTGGGGATGCCAGGCATCGACAGTGGGTCAAAATATTCTTAGCAAGTCGAGCGCGCAGGATGCGCTCGTAAATATCATTCTGCATTCAAGACATGCAAACGTCTTTACGCAGGTGAAGAACGCTTTCGCTTCGGTGATCGCGCCTTCATTTGCACCAGCTTTCGCTTAATAACGGAAGCCATCGGATTTTCTCTGCCCTGGGGAATTGTTCCGGTGTCATTTAAGGGCTAGGGATTAGTTTGCTTTAGCAGAAACTAATTCGACTCTTGCACTGCCAAACGGTTATTGGGATTCTTTGTTTTCCAGTTATCTCAAGATCGTCAAAATAATGGAAGACTAAACTTGTAGAATAAGTCTATCGCGTCTCATTGGACGTGGGTTCAACTCCCACCATCTCCACTCTTCGATTCGTCCCGCCTTTGGCGGGACTCACTCAGAGTAAACCCAAAAATACTTCACAAGCGTGTGAAGTATTTTTGCACTTTGAATCGAAGAACTCTGAGCGAGTTTCGTCAGAGCGAAACGAGTCGAAGAGCTATTTGTTATAATTGACTTGTGTCTGATTGGTACTTATATATCGCCAAAGCAAGAACGGGTCGTTATTACGTTGGTATAACAACTGAACCAAATCGACGAATCGAGGATCATAACAACGGTAGAGGTTCGAGAATGGCCGTTAATCAAGGGCCGTTTGTTTTGGTATATACATCGGATAAAATACTAGATCAATCTACTGCTAGAAAAAGAGAAATACAGGTGAAGGGGTGGACTAGAAAGAAAAAGGAAAAATTAATAAGTGGCGAATATAAATTGCCAGTCACATAAAACCGCGAGGGCATGATCAGACAAAATTTCTAAAGAAAACTTTAGCCGAGGCCAATTCCCGCCATCTTGCGTGTGGGAGTTGAACTGAAGTTTTAAAACATGAACTGCTTCATGTTTTAAAACGCCGTGGCCGCGAAGGAGCAAAAATCCTTCGAGCAAAGCGAGCGGGTTTTTGCGGGTGAGTGGAATTCCCACCATGTTATTCACCAATAAAAATGGCCGGCTTTATGCCGGCTGTTTTTATTGCGTGAGAGATGTGCGAGGCAACTGCCTGCCTCGCATGTGGGAGTTGAACGCCGGAGCATGTTTTTCTCGCATTCGGCGAGAAAAACGGCGAGGCGGTGGCCAGGCCGATTTTTCGGAAGAAAATTTTAGTTAAGGTTAATTCCTGCGATCTGCAGGTTTGCAACCATTTTTTTTGTTTGTTGTGAAAAATAGAAACTGTTATAATGAATTAAATGGATACAAAAAGATACTTATCACCGCAGTTTATCGGTATTGTTCACGGAGCAATCGCGGGAGTAGTTTCGGTAGCACTTTTTTTTGTTGTTATTTCATTGGTGGAATTTATGATGTATGGGGCTGTATTATAATTGACACAATATGGGAATAATTGCTCTTGTACTCATACCCTTACTCCTGATTATTATTGCATGTGTTCTACCATTTATTGCCTTTGTTTGGCAGTATAATTTAGTATTTGCAAGGAATACCTGGTCTAAATATGAAACGGCAAACAAAGGGAAAGCAATCGTCTACTCAGTGGTTTCATTTGGAATTTCGTTTGCATTTTCTTTGGTTGTGGTTTTTTTCATTCTTGCAATAAAGCAATCTAATAGTTTTTTTCTAGTTGCTGTGGAAGTGGGTTTCTTTCTGATTGTTATATTTGCAACCCTAATATTTTATATTTTTTGTAATAAATTCTTTAATAAGTATCTGCGGGAAACAACACATATTCCTGAAATAAATTCTTATCATACTTATTCTATGGCGCGAAAGGTGTTTCAGGTAGTTATGGGAATATTGTTGTCGCCAGTCATCTATGGTTTATTCATCCTAATTGCAACGTCGTTCTTGAAAAATGTAATAATTACAATCACAGCGATTATTCTGGCGTTTTTGGTGCCGGTGGTATGTCTTAGGATAATCAAAAATAGATTTCGGATTCTTTTTATTGCTCAAATAATAACAAATATAACCATAATAATTGTTCTTGTGTTTTATTTTGTATTTTTAGCCGGGGCTAACTGAAATTGCACATTTTTCAAAAAGAAAAACTGGTATTTAAGGTTGAAATTTCAAAGCGTCAAACCAGAATTTAATCACCAGTTATTTTTTCGTTAATTATCCTCCAAAACACGCCGGTTTCCTGCATAATCGAGTTCCAAAATAGACATGCTTTCTCCACCAATAAAAATGGCCGGCTTTATGCCGGCTGTTTTTATTGCGTGAGAGATGTGCGAGGCAACTGCTTGCCTCGCATGTGGGAGTTGAACGCCGGAGCATGTTTTTCTCGCATGTGGCGAG
>CAIZMI010000017.1 GCA_903934015.1 uncultured bacterium | reverse complement strand
TGAATCAGTAACGTCAACAGCTAACGGTTTAAGTGAAAAATCCACTTTTAACGCGATGGTTGCAGATAACGAATTAGTCAATAAAACTAATGTTACAAAATCAATTTCAGCTAATTCAAAACCAAGCAAAAACAATAACGCGGTAAAAAATACTGGTTTCGGTATTATTATAATTGCAATAATTTTTAGTGTAATGTGGAAAAAAATGAAAAAATGAAAAAAACCTTATTGTTTAGAATTATTTTTTCGTACTTTTATCTTAAACGACATTGGAACTGTTTTTCAGAGACAAACTGAACTTATTTATATTCCAAACCTTTCCTCACCCCTCGACAATACTCAGAGTAAACAACGGCTGATTTGATTTATTGATTGGGAAATTTTTGCAAGAAAAAACCACCAAGGCTCGAAAGCGTTGGTGGTAGCAAACCTTACACAATCCCTATGGCCTCGGAAGAAACAGTTGCTTCGAACGTCCATTGAAGATCTGGGTCCCAAGTACCCCCGCTCTCTCGACATCCACCACGCATTTGCCAGAGCACATCAATTGATCCGTCACCCACCCTCACAACAGTGCCATGGGTTCCTTCCGATATGGTAGTTGTCCAAAAACCGACAATGTCCATTACGGCAACCACCTTCATCTCACGGACCAAACTTTTTGTTGCAATCATGTCGTCTCTCCCTGAGAAAGATTTTGAATTAGAAGAACAATCGTTCAGTTTATCTATCAGTTAATCAAATGACTGTCAACGGTGCATATTCGGTAATAGTGCAAACTCAACACAAAACACCTGATAAACAGGTAAAATACAGGATTAATTTTCGTTAGATTGCCCCGAAATACTGAACGATGACGGTTTTTTATTCGCCATGCTTTAAACTACTCAAAACAGCAACGACGATGTCTTTGTAATTGACATTGAGGATTTTTTTCTTGTTGCGGGACTTGGACTCGTTTATGTAAATTTCCGAGCTTGTATACAAGCTCGTCATTAATTTAATTCAAATAGAAACAGAAATTTCAATAACCCCGCCCTCGCGTTTTTTGCCTTGCCCTGCTGGGCAAACAAAAACATCGCTCCGGGCTTCGATTTCGAGCGCAGTGTCCATGAATTGCCTGTGGCAATTTAGGGACACAAGCTCATCAATAATTTATAGTCCGCTTTGCGGACAAACCAATGGTCGGCGCAAGCCACGAAGATGGCTTGCTTCCCGGATGCACAAAAAACACAGCCACCTCGCGGTGGCCATATTTTTTGGCTCCGGGACTTGGACTCGAACCAAGATTACGAGATTCAGAGTCTCGCGTCCTGCCATTAGACGATCCCGGAAAAAATTAACTACAACTATTAAATCTCTTCATTAAACACATATCACCAGTATACTGCTTGGACTCGCCCGGAACCACGTAGGGTTCTGGGCGCCCCGCACCTTTTTGGTGCGTGGGCGAACCAAGATTACGAGATTCAGAGTCTCGCGTCCTGCCATTAGACGATCCCGGAAAATACTTACTACTGAAAATGTTTAATGAAATTACTCTTTTATTTCTTTTACGTCCAGATCTGGGTGTTGCGACTGAAGTAACCCAACCTCTCCTTCCCTTGACCAAAGGAAGACACAAAACCTTACTTCATAATTTCTATTTGCATGTCCTTAGTTAGCTTTCCCCGCCATGTGACGAGACTTTGTTCTTTAAAATATTCCACGGTTCCATCGCTGACCATAATTTTGGGTTTTTTCCAAGTATCGGAAATATATATTTTAATTTCGAAAGGCATTTCAACACCACCCTGCTTTCTTAGCATTAACGAATATTTTCCATCTTTAATTTGTTTGGCAACACTGTCTGCTAACGCGTATGTGATCCCAGCGTCTTTTTTTGTCCCTATCGCAACACTGTAATAATTACCATAAACCTGCCTTTTTGCTTCGATTATATTTTCATCTTCCACTTTATTGAAATTTTCAAACGCACCCAATTTACTGCCTAATGGTAGAAAAAAACGCAAATATCCGTAATATCCACTCGCCCTGTAATCATCAACTCCCGATGTATAGTCCTGTGTGATTTTTACCATACTCACAGGATTTTCTTCTTGAGCATACACATTTATTGCCAATGCTCTTTTTATCCTCCCATCCGCCTTACCGCTTCCCAAGTTAGCCTCCACGGCATAAAATTCGTCCCCTTCAATTTGTGATAAATTATTTTGAATGCCATTATTTTTTAACGCACCAATAATTAATTGATCTTTTGTATAAACAAACAAGTCACGTGATTGTAAGCCTTTTTTCATATTTACCATCAACTTTTGCAATTGTTCAATTTTTGATGACTTAATTTTACTTATCAATTCCCCTGCCAGCGGAGCAAGCACTTTATATTTGCTAAAGTCATACAAATTGTGTTCCACATCAAAATAGTAATCCAATGAAGACACAACGTCCTTTGCTGTAAACACCTCATTTGTTCCAGGCATTTTTATCGGCTCATATTGCCCTACAACTTCCTCCAGCATTTTTGTACTCATCACGATTATTCCATCAACAGGTGTTTTTTGAGCGTTCCATGAACGATATATTTTTTCTAACCATGCCTCGGGATCACCAAGCCAGTTGGCATCATAAATATATAAGTTTTTTTGATGTCTCATTGTTTGTTGAATTGGAACAGGATTCACTTCCAGCGGAAGAGCGTAAAGCAATTCTAGGTTTTTCACATGATCAATCGTAAGACTCGTCACCTGCCCATCCTTTAAATAAATCAATCCATAAGTTGAAATTATCCCGCCACCCGGACGAAGCTCATCACTATTTTGAAAAAGCAAAAGATATTTCTTTTCGCCACGCAACCCAAGCACGGAAGCAACTCCCTCTTCCGTTGTGGCGAGTAATCTTGTTGCCTGACTAACGACTCTTACATAACTACTAATTTTTTCTTGTAATAAATTAATTTGTTTAATTTTACTTACCATTAATCCACTTTTTACTATTTCATCACCCCGTTCCGCTAATTTTGAAATATTATTGATATTGCCAGAAACAGCTAAATCAATTTTTTTTAGTACGATCGCGCTTGAAAAATCGGTACTTGTCGCGAAAACATCTATACCTGTTTCATGTATCAATTTTATTGCAAGATCGGCGGAATCGAGTAAATAATCCACATTGGTCAAAAAGGATTCGGTTACCTGCGTCTCACCACCAACTCCAGGCAAAATAGAGAAATAACGAATCCAACGAATATCTTGATTGAGCTTATCTGTCGATTTTCGTAATGAAGAAACTGATGCCTCAACTGCCCCCAAGTCCCTTGCGGTGACGGCGCGCATTAATTCGTTTTTATCGGCAATCGTTGTTTTTACACCTGAATAAATAGAACTAATTTTTTGTAAAATGAAAAGGCACACAAATAACACACTCGAGACAACCAGCAGTATAAAAATCCATTTTATTTTAATTTTCATCGAGTTTAGTAAGATTTTGTTAACCTTGGACGCACAACAATAAGTTTAGTACAATAATATCATGAAATTTAGCAGGATGGGGTTAATCGCAACTTTGGTAACAGCTACTTTGGTGGCCTCGCAGGCTAACGCAAAAACATGGATGGACGCTTTTGATGAAATTCTTATTCTTGAAGAGCAAGAAACAGAACAAATAGGTGATATTAATGCAAGTTTTGGTCAGAATTTGCAAATAAGAATAATTCTTGAGGACGAAAATTACCAAAGTTTATTTAGAAACTCTCTGAAGACAGAAATCATATCAAGTACAATTGACAAAACAAATGACCCGACGATAAAACAGTACACAAATGTTCTTGATCAATCTCACTTGCAAAAATTTGAAGTTAATATTCCGGTTGAGTTTGATAAAGAAGGAAAGTTAATTGGAAAAAGACTTTGCAACTCGTTTATAATAAGGACTACTTTTTTAGGGAGTCGAGTTGGTTACGATGTAACGGGAGAATACGTAAAAGAACGAAAAGTTATGGTTTGCAAAGAGGTGAAACAAACACCTACTCCCACACCAATAATATTGCCATCGCCCACGATTATTCCGTCACCTGTGCCCAGCCAAACCCCTTCCCCAACACCAACAATTGAAGCGTCCGCAAAACCATCAGCAACTCCCAATATTCCGACGACTATTTCATTAAATACGAATGATAATTATAACACCACCGGCTCAGGCGCTATCGCCGCTTGCAGTAAAACTATTCTTGGCAAAGGAATAAAGACCGTTGTGATGGCTATTCCTGTGGCTGGAATGATCCCGATAGCCTTTTCACTAATCAGCATGACTTCCGCCGTTTTTACATCAGATCGTCGCCGTCCTGAACATTGGGTGAAAGTGGTTGATGCGGTGACAGGCAAACCTGTTGGCGGAGCAATTATCAACATTGTTTCACCAGACGGAAAAGTTAGAGCGACATGGAAAAGTGATGCAAAAACAGGAAATGCCGGCGATCTTCTGCAACCCGGACAATACGAATTTATTATTCAGAGATCAGGTTATATTTTCCCGTCCGTTGAAGAACCAATGTTTCCAATGCAATCCGGAGAATTTGTATATCGATCTGGGCTTGTAAACTTTAATCACTCAAATATGAACGTCCATGGTTGACCAAACAATCAAAAACGCAGACTCAAGCAAAGTATTGCCTCGCATGTTTATCCTCATGGACCGTGAAGATAAACGCACGCCACTACAATATTTCATGATTCGGTCATACTCAAAGTTCGTTGAATGGTTAGACATCAACAGTTTCCCTTTTTTAATTATCGGCGTTTTCCTTAATACTTATTTTTTAGTGAATGACCCTGGCGCACTTAATATTATGTTTGAGTGTCTTTATGTGGCTGTATTTGGCTATAAAATTCTTCAACTCATACAAAGACGCAAGCAGACTGGCACCGTTGTCGACATTACTACGGGCCAACCAGTCGATCTGGCGATGATCCGTGTTGCTTCGGGAGACAGATTTGTGCAAGTGCGCATCACTGACAAATCTGGACTATTTTTCATCATCCTCCAACCAGGAAACTACACGGTTTTTTGTTCCAGAAGCGGGTATGAAACCATCAGTAAAAAAATCTTCGTGCCAAAATCAAAAAAAGATAAAGTTGTTAAATTAGATTTCGCTTTACGAAAAATTTCTATATAACCTTGGTTGTGGAATCATACTCAAATTAACTGGAGATGATTTGGACCACACGCAATAGAGGGATACCACAGGAAACAAAATGGTATTAGTGTGTAATATTTATACGACTTGTGTCCCACGTAATAACGTCGTGTCATTCCTGGCCCTTTGTCCCGCGTGGCCTCGTGCGAAGTGGGGGGGGTGACCAAGAAT
>CAIZMI010000016.1 GCA_903934015.1 uncultured bacterium | reverse complement strand
GCCACGAAGCGCTGATTCTTGTCTTGCTTGAAAAGCTTGCTCGCTTCAAGACGGCGCTTTTCTAAAGCACTGCGGTCTCTCGTAATTGTTTGTGTTTTCATGTGCTTATTATCGCACAGAAACGGAGAAAGGTTAAGCTAATGCGGAAAGGTCAGTAGTGCTACAGTTGTTAAAGAGCGTTCGGATCTCCACCTGCGAAAGTATTTCATCCAACCCCACTGCTTGCACCGAAAGTGCCCGAAAACCGCAGATGGGCAATTCGAGTTCCAATTTGAATCCCAGAGTCTGAAATTGGAACAACCTCTTGATCTCTTGCGCGCCTTGAGCGTTCAATAATTCACTTAACGTCGCTGGATCACAAGACAGCGAAAAATGCCAGCTACGAGTATCGATTCTCTGTTCCAGAGCACGTCGAGCGGCATCGATTTGATCCGCCGAAACCGACTCAAAATCGGAACCATGCGGAAGAATTTCTTGCCAATCACCAGGAAGATCCCGAAGGCTCAGTCGCTGATCGAAATCAACAGAATGATCAGCCAAACCAACGACGGATACCTTGATAGTTCTTTCATCAGGTTCGGTTAGAACAATTCTCGTCCCCGCCGGCCGTAAATCACCCAACCGAGACAAAAAGTCGGACAACTTTTTGATATTCATGATAGTGCACCTCAAAAACTAATTTGAATTGAAAAGAACAACTTCGACGCAAAATTACATTATCATTTAATATAATAAAGTCAAGCAAAATTGATACATCAAGCACTTTAAAAACAGTCCTAAAGTAAAAACTTTTTATTCATCAATCATAAATCATTATTCATAAATCTAAGCACCCAGCACACCTCACTGACAACAAAATGGAATTCTTGCTACAATGACAATATTACACATAAATCAACCTTCATGGGCTTCGTAACCAACATCGAAAAAGAGGCTTTGGAAAATGAAAACTTCCGAAAAGTTTTATTCACAGCCACACACAGCCAGCTGGTGGTAATGCATCTGCAACCGGGCGAAGAAATTGGCGAAGAAACGCATACGCTCGACCAATTCATCCGTGTTGAAATGGGAAACGGCAAAACAATTATGGATGATGTGGAAACTAACATTATGGACGGCAGTGCAATTGTAATCCCTGCCGGCACAAAACATAACGTCATCAACACATCCCAAACCGAACCAATGAAGGTTTATACAATTTACTCCCCACCGGAACACAAAGACGGAACAATTCACAAAACAAAAGCGGACGCTCAGACCGATGAAACTGATCACTACAACGGATAATTTTTAGTTTAGAGCCTTTAGGGAGTATCCTTTCGCAGGATACTCCCTAATATTTTAGACAATCAAAAGTCCCACCACACCGGCAAGCAAAATATAGATAACACAATATGGAAAGACAACTTTCACCACTTTATGCTCGCTGTTTTTTAAACCCACCACTGTTGTTGCCGCTAGCACATCTGCCAATGCCACCATATTACCGGCGGCACCACCAACTAATGCTAAGGCTAATATTTTTGCGCCATTCATCTGCATTGCCTGACTGGCAACGTTCAATAAATCACCAAACATTACATTGGACACAGTGGCGCTACCGGTAATAAACGCTCCAAAAGATCCAATAACGGGCGCCCAAAATGGAAGTAAAAAAGACGTCACACCGTGCGCCAAATAATCCAAAGACGAAGCAATACCGGAATAGTTTTGACCGGAATTTATCATAATTTGCACCATCGTGGCCAAAAACGCGATCACAAAAAATGGTTCGATTGTCCGTTTTAACGCAGAAACAATTGCCGGACGTACCAAGTTTTTTTTGTTGTGCCAAAAAATAACTACCGGTAAAGTGGCAAGAATAAACGCCCAGCCGGGATTAAACAAGCCATAGTTATATTTTACACCGCCAAAAATCGGAATAGTAATCGAACCAAGTAAAAACTTTCCCGCGATTAACAACAAAATCAGTAACCCATAAGGTACCAGCGATTTTACAAAAGAAATTGTTTTCACGCTCACCTTTACATTCCCCAAAGAACGAATATTTTTAGGTACAAATATACCCATTTTTGTAGTCGCGAAAACAATCAAAAGTCCTAAAAGCGAACCAAGAATAGAAGGAAACTCCTGTCCAAGAAAAACCGTCGCAAACGAACACACAACAAATACCAACCCACTCCAAATAGCGAACGGCAACGCTTCAAAGAATTGCTCTTTGCGATCTTTTTTGTGCGCCACCAAAAGCCATAACATAAACACCGGCACCAAGAATCCAACGATATTGATAGCAGCAGCATACATCGGAACATTGACAATATTTAATCCGGCAAAACCAACGCGAATCGGCGTGCCTGCCGCACCGAATGCCACTGAAGCGCTGTTACCTAGAAGCGCAATGCTTACCGCCAAAAGCGGTTGTAGTCCCAAAGCAATCAGGAGAGGCGCCACTAACGCTGATGGTGTCCCAAACCCGGCAGTACCCTCGATAAAATTCTCAAAAAACCAAGCCAAAAGTATCACCTGTACGCGATAATCTTTAGAAAATGACTCAAGATAAAAACTGATATGATCGATTATTTTTGTTTTTGTAAGTATTTCCAAGAAGAAAATCGCCCCCGTCACAATTATGAAAATATCGAGAGCCACTAAGGTACCTTTGGCAAATGAGTTGAACAAGAAAACCGGCAAAATCTGCCAATAGAAGACGCTGAACAACAGCGTGATCAGAAAAATGATCAATGATGACCAAATAAGCGGCCATTTTAGCCAAAGCAACAAAATAAGAAAAACAACTATTGGCGCGATGGAGAAAAGAAAAAGTAGCATCTGGAGAACATTTTAGCAGATTTTCAGGAGAAACTCACATTCAATAATTCAAAACATCCCACTTCGCCACGTAAAGTCGCTTCGCGACCACGTGGCTATGAGAGACTGTTTTCTTTGTGAAGAAAACAAAAAAAGAGCACGAACGAATTCGTGCTCCTCAACACCTAAACCTCAAGCAATGGGACCGTACACTAAATTGTGTCTAGCGCATTAATAATTAATCGCTAACATAATGATCATGCCAACACACAACAAAGTATTAGAAGCCAGTTTGAAAAATTTAAGAAGTTCGTTAACGAGTTTATCGTTGGATCAGTTTCT
>CAIZMI010000015.1 GCA_903934015.1 uncultured bacterium | reverse complement strand
CTTAATAATCACCGCTACGCACGCTGTTTCATACCAATCTTCGGATTGGAAAAGACTGTCAGTGTGACATTACTACGCCTTATTCCCAAATACTTGCCTAAATTCGTCAAATCCATGAACTGCGCCGCCCACGGTGGCAGTGAAACAAAAGAAGACCACTTCGAAGTGATGCACAAACTCGACGCCAAAATCGCCCAATCGTTTCCGCACCTGAAAATAAAAAAGAGTCTAGTGGACATGCAAAATAAAGAAATCCACGAAGCGGAGTAAGTCCGCATTAGGGATAATCCTTATAAGGATTATCCCTAATGAAATATAAAAAACCGCCCCCGACAGTATGTCGCGGGGGCGTAATCGTTGTCTTGGAGCTGGACTGGTCAGCTCATCTGCTTGGCCAGATATTCCATGGCGCGGTCCCAGTCCTTTCCTTCCTCCCAACCGAAGGGATCGGTTCGGGTTGAGGTGTAGTATCCATCGTAGATAAACCCGATAGCCTCACCGTGGTGACCGTTCGCAAAATCCTGGCGGTTAGTACAAATCACTACAGGCTTGCCTCTGGAAAGCGCGTGTATCACCACACACAATCCCATCGGCTTCTCGCCACGATTGTTGTGGTCCCACATCAAATCGGTGGCGACACAGTCAACATCCTCGACCATGTCAATCCAGTCACAATTGTTGCAGTGACCAGGTCCACGGACGCTGACGTCACAGACGACGGATTCCCATCCTTTCCGCTCTGCCGCCTCTCGTGCCTTCTGGAGTTCGTCTGACTTGTCGTCGATCAACAGAACCTTGACCATCACTCGCTCCCTTATTGCCCTTAATCGGGCGTAGTTAGGAGGATCCGCAGTCTCTGTGGAGCATTTTTCAATGTCCGCAAATACCGCGACGTGGCACCGACAATAAAAGGATCGAACGTCCTTTGAGCAATGGCGTACCATCTGGCAGCCAATGCTTTTTTGCGTTTTCCGGTGTGCTCAAGCACAACAGCATACGCATCCGTAGGACTCGATGCCTCCTCTGCCAGCTTGAGCAGTTCTGGAACCATCCAGACTGCCTTGGCGCGTGCCATCAGCTCAAGTAGCTTGTCTGCTTCTTCAGCAGTCATGGCGTGCTCCTTCGCTTTTAAGGTGCATTCAGTCTCACACCGTGTGAGGCTTTCCTTAAAGACCGCAGTAACGGGCAATAAGCAAAATCCCAAATAACTGATAATTGTACTCTAAATAATGGAAAATGTCAATAGTCGCATCCTACATTTTTATTCCCAAATACTTGCCTAAATTCGTCAAATCCTATATGCTTCATCCGTTAAATATGCGGGCTCACGCCTGTAACTATTGCATTAATCTCCACACTTAAAAGATGAACATCCGCAACGTCGCAATTATCGCCCACGTCGATCATGGTAAGACCACTTTAGTTGATGGTCTTTTAAAACAGGCTCACACTTTTCGTGAAAACGAAGCGGTAATGTCGCAGACGTTGATTATGGACAGCAACGACCAGGAACGCGAACGCGGGATTACAATTTTGGCCAAAAACACGGCGGTCATGTTCAATGATACGAAAATCAATATCGTTGACACTCCCGGTCACGCGGATTTTTCCGGTGAAGTAGAGCGCACCCTCAATATGGCCGATGGCGTTGTTTTAGTTATCGACGCCCAAGAAGGTCCTATGCCTCAAACGAAATTCGTCTTGAAAAAAGCTTTTGAACTAGGTCTCAAACCGATTGTAGTCATCAACAAAATCGACAAGCGGGACGCTAGAATCGAAGAAGCCCTAGAAGAAACAAACGACTTATTTTTGGAACTGGCCACGCACGATCACCACTTGGAATTTCCTGTTCTTTACGCTATTGGGCGCGAAGGAAAAGCTTGGAACGAAATGCCGGCCGATATGACTGCCCCGGCTGACCTGACACCGATTTTTGAAGCGATTATCAAACACATTCCACCACCTTTTATTGAACCTGAAAAACCATTTCAAATCTTAATTGCCGCTTTAGACTGGGACGATTATCGCGGAAAATATGCCGTCGGTAAAGTGCGCCGTGGTGTTGCGAAACCCGGCATGGCGGTTGCTATTATCGATAAAGACAACAAAATCGAAAACACTAAAATCGATAAGGTGTTTGTAAACCGCGGGTTAAGCCGAGAAGAAGTGCAAGAAGCCGTTGCCGGTGACATTGTGGCCTTAACCGGCCTTAAAAACGTCAAAATTGGCGATACAGTGGCTGATGCGGAACATCCGGACGTTCTCCCCACGATTGCGATTCAAGAACCTACCCTCAAAATGTCCATCGGCGCCAACACTTCCCCATTTGCCGGTCGCGAAGGCCAGTTTGTCACGTCACGCCAAATCCTAGACCGCATCAACAAAGAACTGGAAACAAACGTCTCAATGAAATTTGATCGCAGTGATGCGGGAGAATATGTGTTATGTGGTCGCGGTGAATTACACTTGTCCGTGTTTATCGAAACACTCCGTCGCGAAGGTTTTGAATTAGAAGTTGGCAAACCGCACGTCATCACCAAAATGGTTGATGGCGTTTTGATGGAACCGATTGAAGAATTAACCGTGGACGTTGAAACACAACATGTTGGTACTGTAACCAGTGAAATCGGTCGTCGTCGCGGTGTACTCCTTGGCAATACAGTAAATTCCGACAATACCACTCACCTGACTTTTGAAATTACCACCCGTGGATTAATCGGCTTGCGAAGCACTCTCATGACTGCTTCTCGTGGCACAGCCGTGATGAACTCACAATTTTTGCGCTTCGACAAAATGGGTGCGATTTTGCAACAACTCCGTAATGGTGTGCTAATTTCATCCGAAACAGGAAAGACTTTTTCGTACGGCCTAAATATCGCTCAAGGTCGCGGATCAGTTTTTGTTGGACCACAAGCCGAAGTTTATGAAGGAATGATTATTGGTCTCAATTCCCGCGAAGAGGATATTGAAATTAACGTCACCAAAGAAAAACGTCTATCTAACATGCGCGCGTCCGGTTCTGATGACGCTCTGATTCTTACCCCGCCGATTATTTTCAGTCTGGAACAATGCTTAGACTTCTTGGAAGAAGATGAATTGCTGGAAGTCACCCCAAAAAATCTCCGTCTCCGCAAAAAGATATTGAACGCCACATTGCGATCGAAAGCGAAGAGATAAGCGCGTTTTCTCCCCTTATTCAAGGGGAGATTAAGAGGGGTTTGGCCGAGAATTATCAAAGGTTTCAATACAATTCATCAAAATCCCTCCCCGCCTCCCTTTGGATAAAGGGAGGAATTCGCGCGCATCTTCTTTTGTTATATACTTAACCCAGTGAAAAAGAAACACAAAAACTCGCTTTGGAAATACAACTTAATCGGCATCGCTATTTTAGCGTCAATCGCCTCGATTAGTATTGCGCAACAAATCAGTACTCCCCGCTACAGAATCACCGTAACCGAAGAAAAAAAAGGTGGCTGGTTTAGTAGCATAGGAGATGCTTTTGGAAAATTACAAATGAGCACTATCGGATACCTTTCTCCAAAAATCGGCGAAAAATTCAATGTAACTGCCGTGGCATATTCACCGACAGTAGACCAGAACGATGCCTCGCCGTGTATTACAGCCTCCGGCAGTGTTGTTCACAAAGGTGTCGTCGCCACAAATTTTCTTCCAATCGGAACACGCTTAAAAATCGGTAACGATTTTTATACCGTGGAAGACAGGATGAACAAAAAATACAACGGCGTAAAAATAATCGATATTTGGCATCCAACAACAAAAGAGGCTATCGCCTTTGGCGCGCAAAAATTGGAGATAGAAGTACTGCCTAAAGATTTTCCCGCCACTCCCGCGCCAAATCCAAAACCGGAAAAACAAGTTGGACTATGGGAAAAAACTAAGAGCAGTGTAGTGGGAATTGGTTCTTTTCTATCCGAACACCTTCCAACAAGAACATATCAAAAAGAAGCTGACTGTTCGAAACTATTAGAAACAAGCCAATAATTACCTTTCTCAAAGCTTGATTATTGATCAGCAATTTATTACTCTTTCGCCATGGCCTCATCGTCTAACGGCTAGGACGAAGCGTTCTCAACGCTTAAATCGGAGTTCGCCCACGCACCATAAAGGTGCGGGGCGCCCAGAACCCAACGTGGTTCTTGGGCGATTCTCTTAGAGGGAATTAATAGACAATCAAAAGAAAACAGGTAAAACTGTAATCACGGCCTCATCGTCTAACGGCTAGGACGAAGCGTTCTCAACGCTTAAATCGGAGTTCGATTCTCCGTGAGGCTACTCATTGATTAAGTTTTGCGAAGCAAAACTAATCCAAATGTACATAAAACAGCCATCACGACGCGTGAGGGCTGTTTTACACAAGAATCAATGAACTCAAAGCATTACGCCAAGAGGCGGAATGCGACGAGCTACCTTTGTCTATTTGCGAAACTATCCTATGTACACAAAATGACCAAACATCCCGTTTGGTCATTTTGCACAAGAATCGAAAAACTCCGAGACTCGAGCACCCGACGGTGCTGAGTCTCGGAGCTACCATGTGATATAATGTAAACATTCTTCACCCATGACAGACAAATTAAAAGACACATACAATAAAATCGCCAAAGAGTGGCACGAAGATCACCAAAACGATACTTGGTGGAAGGAAGGCACTGACGCCTTCATTGCCCACCTGAAGCCGGGAGCAACAGTTTTGGATGTTGGATGTGCGGGAGGCACAAAAAGTAGCTACCTTACAAATAAAGGTTTAAACGTAACCGGTATTGATATTTCAAATAAACTAATTGACATTGCCAAACAAGAAGTGCCAGGCGCAAATTTTTTGGTTTTGGATGTACATCAGATAGATACTTTAAAGGAAAAATTTGATGCTATTTTTATGCAAGCTGTTCTACTACACTTTCCAAAAAGTGAAATCCAAGACATTCTCTCAAAAGCGACCGGGTTACTGAACGACGGAGGATATCTTTATGTGGCTGTGAAAGAAAAAATTGATGGCGGAATAGAAGAGGAAGTAAAAGTAGATGATGATTATGGGTTCGAATACGAAAGATTCTTCAGCTACTTTACCCTAAACGACTTTAAACAATACTTTAAAAATGTTGGCCTTGAAATTGTTTTTAAAGACATACTTCCTCCCTCCAGAACTGCGCGCAAAAGTAATTGGATGCAAATTATAGGAAAGAAACTTCCGACTAGCTAAAAAAGATTGCTTCGGCGTTGAAACGCCTCGCAAAGACGACATATCGTTCCTACTCCCTACACGCTACACCCTTCTCCCTTTATCTCGTCGGCGGAATCATATAGTAATTTAAGAGCTTGCTTGCGAGATCACGAAACATCGGCGCTGCGGTACCGGAAGCGAAACTTAGTCCCTTAGGATTGTCGAGAATAATTAAGACGGCAAATTTTGGTTTTTCAGATGGCGCAAAACCGAAGAAAGAAATTATTTTTTTATCGGCAGAATAACGGCCTGTTTCCGGATCAACCACCTGCGCCGTACCCGTCTTTCCTCCCACGTAATACCCTTTTACCTTCGCCAACCCCGCCACACCATTCTCTACCACCGATGTCATCATCGCCGTAACTTTTGTCGAAGTTTCAGGAGTAACCACTTGTCTTATCAATCTAACCTGTGTCTTTTCCGTGTTTCCATTTGAATTACGAATTTCTTTAATAATATGCGGTTCTAACAACTGACCACCATTTATCACTGCCATCGCCGAGACCAACATCTGCATTGGAGTAACAACAACACCTTGTCCAAAACTTATCGTATCCAAATTGACTTCCGACCAAGTATCGGGAAGAGGTAATGCGCGCGCGGCCTCACCCGTTAACGGCAATCCGGTTTTGTCACCTATTCCAAAATGACGCAACCCTTCGAATAACTTTTCCGCCCCAATTTTTTGCGCAACCCACACCATACCAACGTTATTGGACTGCTCAAGAATTTGTGTCATTGATATTACACCCAAATGTTTTCCATCAAACGTATTAATAATATATTTGCCAACCTTTAATGGTCCGGAATCATTCATTGTGGTATTTGGATCAATCAACCCCAAATCCATTGCAATCGACATTACCAAAGGCTTAAAAATTGACCCCGGTTCAAAAACATCAAGAAGCGCGTTATTCCGCATAACACTTACATCACGAATATCACCAAAATAATTTGGATCAAAAGTCGGATAATTAGCAATTGCTTTTATCTCCCCCGTATAAGGATCAGCAACAATAATACTGGCCTTTTCCGCGCCAAACTTATCTCTTCCCTGCTTGGCTATCTGTTCGGCGTATGTTTGCACAATCCGATCGATCGTTAAAACAATATCCGCACCATCTTCTGCCGGCTTTAAGTCCATACTACTAACTGAAATCAATCTTCCAATCACATCACGCTCCGCCTCCATAAAACCGGAATTACCCTGCAATATTTCATTCATTGCCCCCTCAATGCCATACTCGCCTTTAATATTTAATCCATCCTGTCTCACATAACCCAATACTTGTGCCGCTAATGTTTGCTCCGGATAATATCGATCATAAAATTTTTCAAACCGTATTTCAGGAAGATTCAAATTCTTAAGATCGTTAATAAGCTGATCGTCAAATCTTTGATAAGAAGCTATCAACGGTTCGTATGGATCTTCTTTATTACTCAATTTATTTTTCAATCTATTTTGAATATCTTGTTTTTCCTGTTCTGCCTGTTTAAGCACTTCCTCTCCAACTTTTTTTTCAGTATTATTTTTTCTAACCTCAATCTCTTCCACTGTATACTGTCCGGAGTCGTCTAAAAGGCCTTGCCTGCGAACAACTTCTCGTTGATTATAACGCCATAATATTTCCGATAATACTCCTACCGTATAATCTAAATTTTTTATTGCGCGAGGTTCTACATACGCTGATTCCGCCTGTCTTGTTGTGGCAACCGAGAATGGTTCCGCATCGTCCTTTTCAGACAACAAAATACTCCCCCGTCGTGGCAACAGGTCGGACGATCTAGTCCGTTGATTTTCCGCCAAGGTTGTGTATTTCTTAGTTTGCAATATCTGCAAATATCCAAGCCTTAATAATAACGCAATAAAAACTACAAAAACAAAAATAAAAAGTAATCGAAAACGATCTCCCTTTTTTTTCAACACATTTTTATCGCGTTTTATGGGCGGTTCATGCATTGTTTATCATTATTCATCCCTAATCATCAACTAATCAATGATCGTAAGTAATCGTCCGACTAACGATTCATTTTTCTACGAATCACTACCCTGTTTCGAAAACGCAACAACATTATTATCTGCTATCGGACTAGTATACATAACCTTATCAGATGCAACCAATTGTAATTTTTTTGCCCCTTGTTCAATCGCTTGCAAAGATTGCAAATCGGCTACTTGCATTTCCAAATCCCGGCGTTCATCGTGCAATTTTACAATTTGTTTTTCCAAGGATGTTGTATCATAACCGCCAACAGCAGAACTTGTTACTTGAAAAATATACAGAAAACCAGCCGCAACAACAATAGACAATATGCCCAAACCGGAAAGAAAAATCCCCATGCTTGAACCACGCTGTGACGAGTATCGATCCTTTGATTCCTTAGGATGAGCAACCAAGGCGGACACACGACGTGGCATCGCTTTGCCAATACTGATTTTATTGTGATTGTTTATTGAATAGATTGTCATTTGTTTATTTAGATTTATTTTTTTCAATAATTCTTAGCTTTGCACTCCGACTCCAGGAATTTGATTTTACCTCTTGAAACGTCGGCTTTATCGGATGTTTGGTCAGAAGCGTAAAATTTTCACTTTGTGCTGCCTGCCTAAACCGGTGTTTTACAATGCGATCTTCTCCTGAGTGAAAAGAAATGATTGCCAATTTTCCACCACTTGCCAAAATCTCTAACGATTTCTTAATCGCGATTTGCAGTGTTTCGTACTCTCGATTCACCGCGATCCTAAGCGCCTGAAATGTTTTGGTTGCGATATGGATGCGACCATGTCGTTTACTACCGGGGTAGGCGCGTAGAACAATTTGCGTTAACTGCGGTACGGAATCGATATCGCCATTACGACGCTCTTGCACAATTCCACCGGCAATTCGTTCTGCAAAGGTTTCCTCGCCATAAGTCAGCAACAAATCCGCCAATTCGTCCTCGTGCAAATTATTCAACAAATCCTTCGCGGTATAAGCTGAAATTTTTCGCGCGATCCTTTTAAGGTATATTTCTGTCGGTTCCGGCAATAAAATTGTCCCCGTGGGATCGAAACGCATATCCAACACTCCTTGATTCTTAAAAGAGAAACCTCGTTCGGCTTGGAGATGGTGTGTCGACATGCCTAGATCGAAAAGAATTCCCGTTACAGACTCCCAACCGGCTTGCTTCACAACCTCATCGATATTTGCAAAAGTGTTATGCGCAATTTGAACACGTTCTCCAAACAACAAAAGCTCTTGTTTGGCACGCGCATGCCCTTCTGTGTCCAAATCGATCCCGATCAATTTGGATTGCTCATCACTGGCGGCAAGCAAAGCTTTTGCGTGTCCACCGTCACCCAGTGTGCCATCAACATAGCGAGCGCCTGGCTGAACCAATTGCGCCAAAATCTCTTGCAAGAATATTGGCTGATGCAGAATACGCTCTTCACGCCGTTGACTGTGCGTGCTTAAATCCAGTGCCATTTGTGTTGCTTATTTTTACGCTTCGTTTTGAAAGAGCTCGATCGCTTCAGCAATTTCCTCGCTGTGCTGTTCAGCATCCTTGGTGTATCTGGACCATTCGGCTTCATCCCAAATTTCCAAACGATCTTGCACACCGGCCACCACTACGTTTTTTGTTAGGCCACCAAATGTCCGTAAGTAGTCCGGCAATACCACCCTACCTTGACCATCAATTTTGCTATCCATCGCACCGGCCAACATCAAACGGGCAAACGCACGGTTGTTCTTTTGATTCATGGGCAAATTGCCGATTCTACCGGCCATTTTTTCCCACATCGCTTGGGTGTAAACGAACAAACAATGATCCAATCCGCGGGTTACAACAACTCCCTGCGCCAATTCCTTCCGAAACTTTGTTGGAAGAGCCAAGCGTCCTTTTTCATCAATGTTGTGGTGATATTCGCCGATAAACATCTTGGCTTCTTGAAAAGTTATCCACTGTTTTCCCCACTTTTCCCCACTTTTTTCCACCTACAACCAATATACACCAAAAAACACCCCTTTTCAAGGGATAAAGTACACAAAATGATCAAAAACAATAAATTGTGTAGAAAAATGACAAATTAGCACACAAAACCACACCCTCTGATAAATTTTCAATTATCAATTTTACAATTTTCAAGTAATGTTCAAACTTCAATTTTCAAACAATAATGCAGTTTTGATAATTGATAATTATTTGAAAATTGAAAGCCAATTTTGATAAGACAAGATTTCACTTGCCTTCAAAAAAAACGTATTTCTACTTCTTTCTAATTATACACAGTGGTGTCTGTTCTGTTGTCTGTCCCAGCGGGTTATCCTTAAACAATTCGTTTATCAATCCCATATCAACACCATTTGACACCCCCAGCACATTCACGCCGATATCATTGGCATCAATAATTGCTACGCCAACTTTTAGTAATTCAGACAACTTTTGCGCCACCTTGTCCGGATCTTTCGGGGCTAATTTTGCATACTCATTGTACGGTGGCAATGTGTATGGCGTAGGCCCATCAATGGCATTGATATTCTTTCCTGCCACACGATAAAACACACCACGCACACCAAACGGCTTTGTTAGAGCCGAAACCAATGCAGCAAAGAGGATTCGTGGTGCTCCAGCCTCCCTCAAAGCCAGTTCCATTGTCCACGGACTCCCTAATCCAATCCCCCATTTTGGTTTAAAGACAAACATCACTAACAATTTTGCCAACCATGATGGATGAATATCTTTGATTGGATATGAACGACCTTGAGTTATCGCTACAACTTTTTCTGAAATCGCCACCATATCGCCCGCTTGAATCAAAGGGGCCAAATACTGTTTTGCAATTTCTTCAATATTATCCGTTGATTTAATAACATGAGTTTTAATCGGGAATCGGAGATAATTTTCCCCGGCCACTAATCGCTCCAACTTCTTCCCCTCATTCGGCTGTAATGTAATTTCGGTCATAGAAAAAGGATAAGGGTAAAAGCGGAAACTGGCGAATAATACGCATTAGGGTCCGACCTTTTTAAAGGTCGGACCCTAATCAAATTAAATCACTAATTTATCAACCATTAAAAAACGAATCCCTGCTTATGACAGGGATAACGTTTTATTTTTTGATAATTATCAATTTTATTGTTGTGGAATGTTTGCATCAAACTGTTGAATCATACCTGGCGCTTCAGTTGCAACCTTAGCCAATAACGCAATCACGGCAACCGCCACGAGAATTCCAACTACAATCCCCACAATCAGCAAAATAACGCCCCACTTGGCCCACTTTTTTTGCACTGTTTTGAAATGCTCAACACTGTCCCATTTCTTCGCTTTCCAAGCCCATTCATTACCTTTGATGCCCAACATAATAACCATTACCAAGGCAATTATTCCACCGATAACAGGAATAAAGGAAAGCAAAACCAACAAGCCAATCCAGACATGATTACCGATTGCCCAGATCCAGCTAAGTAAAAACGCACCCCAATTCCAGTGATTTAATTCGGCCGGAAACGGTCCATTTGGCCCATCAACACCACTTGTACCTACCGAATTAACCCCAACTGGTGCTTGTGCCGTAACAGGTGGTTGTACCGGAACTTGCTCTTGATTGTTTTCCATTGTTTTATTGTTAAAATTAATTAAACCGCTTTTTGTGCTTGAATATAGTATAGCGCACGATATACCAAAGTAGTAAAAATCGACATATATGCCGTAATAAAACCTCTAACAACCAACAGCACAACAAACAAAATAATTCCAAAAATGATACCGTAAATTACCGTACCAACCACTCCTGTCAATCCATAAACACCAAAACCGACAAGCGCCAAAATTGCACCAACAATCAAAAGGGCAAGAACAAGCGCAAGTCCAACCACAAAGCCAATTCCCATCATTATCACCCAACTAATCAACACATCACGCCAATTGTTTTTTACCAATATGTGTGCTTTTTTAAGCGCCTCAATCGGACCCAAATTTTCCAAAACGATAATTTGAGTGACAAACAAATAAAGTACCACCAAATAAAGACAAGACACCAAAAACGCAATAACCAAAACTACGCCAAGCAGTATAATCACAACGGTTGCAACCGTATTATTTAGCAATATTGCTATACCAATCAACGCCCCGCAGATAACCAGAAAAATCAGAACATAAGCCGAGTACAACAACCCCGCGCCAAAAATACGCCAAAAATACTTTTTCCCCTCATTAAGCGCCTTTTTAAAGCCCATTTTTTCACTTGTTGTTTCCAACTTATCCACAGCCAAAATTAAACCCGCCTGGGCGGAAGTACCAAAATACAAAATAACTAAGCCAATAATTATTCCAAATACGACACACAAAACAATTATTGAAATTGTCGTTGCTGAAATAGGACTTTTAACCGCATCCCCGCTCCTATCCACAACCTCACCAAGCACACGCCCAACATTTGCCATTGAAAGATTAGCATCACCACTTGCCGGACTGACTGTTGGCCAAGTCTGTATAGTCGCGGGTGTTGGTTGAGCAGATTGAAAATTGGAAGGAAAATTAAACGAGGGCACCCCACCACCCCCCGAAACCAACCCCGCAAGAATACCTAATCCCCACAGAAACTTGTTGTTTTTAAGAATCTCCCAACTGCGCTTGATAATTTGACCGTAGTTCATGAGGATATTATAGCAGATTTTACTGATAATACTCAGCAATTACTCTTATATCCATATCCGACGTTAAAATAGCTTGATTATTAAATTTTAGTGTCCACATAGAGCTATCGGGATCTTTTTCCTGTGTTGATAAAAAACCACCGCTGTTCCAAGCCGACAATATCTGCATTGGATCAGCCACCGAAGAAATTGTATTTGTCGAAATGTCTTTTTTAAAATATGATTTTTGAGCATTTTTTCCACAATCACTTGAATTTTCCCATAATTTTTCACTGTAATACAAAACTTCCCGATCATCAGGAGAAAACGCAACAACATCCACATGATTATCGGCGACACCAATACTACCAACAATTTCACCAGAAACAGGATCAATAATATCATATGCGTTTACCGCGTCACCACCATACCCATTACATACATCCCCAATAGTATTTTTCGCGACCGCCATGCGTTTTCCGCTTGTACTGACATCACCGAATCCTGGATCTCCAACTGTTCGTGAAATTGAATTGTTTGCTAAATCATAAAAATACAAGTGTGCTGCGCTACCGAGTGGCCTCATCAGAACCACTTTTCCATCATCGCGCCAAACCCTCCCCGCAAATAGATTCGTGCTTCCCTGATTAATAACTTCATCTTTACGGTTTGACAATGTAAACCGATGGACAAAATACTTATCAACTTCAAGAAAGTCAGTCAAATCTTGATCCCAAATAAACAATTGCTTCCCATCCGACGAATATGACGCGCTCACAACGCGTAATTTGGGAATAAATAAATCGCTTAGTTCTTTTGTTTTTAAGTTTAGAACCTGCAATTTGCTTCCCAGATTGATTAACAGATCTTTTTTATCAGGACTAAGCCCAACTTCTGGATACCCGCTACCTTCAATCTCAGCCAATTTTTCCGGTTTAGCATCACCCATTTTTCGCATAATATTTACCGTTGGCCTAAGATATTCATTCTCTGCACTTTCAATTTCTTGCGTATAAATAAGCACCGGAACAGCTACTTTAGTCTTATTCCTTTGCTGATTCATCTTACTTAATAAAACACCACCACAAATTATTAACAAAACAACAAATAAAATACTCCATTTTTTCCAACTGCGCTTGATAATTTGACTGTAGTTCATGGGCATATTATAGCACTTAAAATTTCTTAGCGATAACGTAAAAAAGATGCCAATGCTTTGGCGTACCGTTGGCGGTTTTATCGTCTTTCTCTTCTTCGTCAAACAAAATTACCTCCATGCCTGAAAGTAATTTTTCTACCTGTTCTTTGTTGTGAAAAGTCATCATTTTATCATCACTCCACGCATCGTGAACACCGAAGAATTGCCCACAAAATATACCACCCTTTACAAGCGAACTTTTTATTTTTGTAAAAACAAGATCAAAACTTTCCGGCGAATTAAACGGCAAAGCATACATGGCCGAAGCAATATCGTATTCGTTTTTTGGAAACTCAAAATCAGCAAACGAAGAAACAAAGTAATGAAGATTTTCCGATTTTATCTCCTTCGCTTCTTTTGCCATTAGATCCGATTTATCAACAGCTATTACATCAAAGCCATTCTCTACTAAAAAACGTGTATCTTTCAATGCCCCGGCACCGACATCAATCGCCTTGCCCTTATTGACAACATATTTAAGAGCTTTGACGAGAAGTTTTGAAGGGGGATTGTTTTTGGTAATTTGAAAATATTCCGACCAATCGTTCTTTTTAATTGATGCCATGGTTATTATTTTTTAGTGGGCGCAGAAGGTATCGAACCTTCGACCTTTGCAATGTGAATGCAACGCTCTACCACTGAGCTATGCGCCCGAAAAATTATAAACTCATTAATTTTCTAAAATACATTTTTTTGGTATCGCCCAGTACCACGTTGGGTACTGGGCGCCCCGCACCTTTATGGTGCGTGGGCGAACCTTCGACCTTTGCAATGTGAATGCAACGCTCTACCACTGAGCTATGCGCCCTAATTCTTCCCCAGTTCCGCGTCAATATAGCGTTCGATTGCCGGCACGTCAAACCTTTCCGTGGGATGATTACAGAACCTTTCTAATGCTTCCCAACCAACCCTTACTTCATTCAACGGACTCCCGCCAAAGATCGCTCGCAAAATCGGAACCGCCCAGTTTACTTCATAGGTAATCGTGCGCCATGATGAAATTTTGCTATTGGCAATCACTTTCCCAAGCAAAGACCAATACCGTGTTCTGTTAGGAATTTTTACCGGCGCATTGTGATTATCATCTCCCAAGCTCCACTCCGAAAATAGCTCTCCGGTCTTATTTCTTGCTGTTCGCGGGTGATTAACATGAATATGCACAAACCAAGGTAGCAGTTCCGCCAAATCCTTTTCCAGAGCATCATAATTGCCACTATAAGTCAGCAAGGCATGCGCTGGATCAAGCGTACAACCAAGCACACCACGCTCAATCCACTCCACGCCAATCTGCGATAGAACGTCTTTTAAACTTCCAAAAAATGTACCAATTTCTTCTTCACCCGGATGTGAATAGGTATTTTCAAGTGAAATACACACTCCAGCAGTAAGCGCGTCCCCCATTACCGACTTAATAGAAGAAACAGTCGCCTGAATTGACTCTTCCCTTCCAATACCCTTCTCTCTTCGCCCACAATGCAAAACGTAAATGATCGGATGCTCAATCTTAAAAACCTTTCTTAACTCCCCCAACAAATTAATTTCCCGTTGCATATTTCGAATATTTTGCTTAAGAATTCGAGGATCACCGGGGTTCATGAAAAAACGTGACAGCAAAAAACCCTGACCGGCGTAACCACCATGAAAAGACCTTAAATCAGTCATTCCGTACCCCTCCAGAGTTTTTTTAAATTCATTTACAACCTCTTGTCGAATCTCCGATTTTATATTGAACCAATTAAAAAACGGCAGAAATATTTCAACATTTTTCTCCATTAAGCGTGAAAGCCCAACAGCCTTTTTGTGATCAACAAAAAAACCTACCACCCTCAAAAAACGAGCCAAAAAAGACGTGATACAAATTTTATAAGGCTCTTGCGCGAGGTTGCCGGGAGAGAGAAACTGCGTCTCGTTCAAAAGATTAGGGCTTGGTAATAAATAAACACTCCATATTTTGTTCAATACGCTCTGAATACGAGTGTTTTGATTGAACAAAATATTGAGACGTACTGTACGTACGTTGAAAGATTTTTGATTGAGAAATGCTTGTAGTCAGAGATGGAGTGGACATAAGATGGAGCGTTTATTTATTACCAAACCCTATGGTTATTTAGTGATCTTTACTCGCAAATTTGGCGCGAGCGCGTTCAGTAGTTCAACATTCTTACTTGCATACACTTCCTTCAAAAAATTATCATTCATATTTTTCCGATATTCATACTCAGTTTCGGTCATTAAGGTGTAATTAATTTCCGAGCCTAGTTCTTCCTCAACCCCCAAAACAAAATTTTTCAATACTTCTTCCTTAACGTCACCGACAATCAATAAGTCAGTCGGCGCTGTCTTACTTTGCGAAAAAAGACCGGTAAGTAAGACTAATTTGATGTTACCAACTTTTTTAATACCCTCGAACAACCGATCTTGAAGCGGTTTACCTGTTTTATGCATCAATCTTGCCAAATCCTCCAATAAGGCAAATTTGGGGTTTACAGCATAATATTTCTTGCTTTTTCGCACGTGCGTCGTGAGTAAGCCAATACGCCGTAAATTTTCCACCTCGCGCCGAATCGAGTTAACGCGTTCTTTTGTAAGTCTGGTTAGTTCACGGACATAATATGGACGACGAATCCCATTAGTAAAGAGAAAAAGCAACTTTACGCGTGTTCTGGACCCAAAAAGACGTTCAAGTGGTATAGGCATAGATATCAAGATATTATGATGCTTTTCACAAGAAGTAAAGTGACAATTTTTACCTGATCATGATTCCAAAATTTGGTATATTTTCAATTTTCAATGACCAATTATCAAATAATTACCAATTCTTTATTTTTCAAGTGCGACAAAGTTATTGATAATTTAATCATTGATAATTATTTGGAAATTGCAAAATTGATAATTGAAAATTTTTTTGGTCAATAAACAAACATTTGGTTGTGATCCAAAAATAAAGACTGATATTTCCAGATATGGCATATCCTCACTAAGAATTGTATACTTTACCGTATGGAAGAAAGTGAAGAGGATTACGGCCGGGATGAAGCGGACATTGAAAATGTCCCGCAACGACCACCGACCAAAATAAAAATGCTATCTGTTGATGCCGCGGAATTAGTAACCTGCGACAAAGAGGCAAGCACTGTTTTGTGCGATACCTACATTTACGACCCCGATGAAACCGAAGCTAAACTCGGGTCTCTTTATCTTGTTTTAGAAACAATAAATCATTCTGAACGTGCAACCGAAGTCACCGACGCCGTATCGACCGCAATCCGCAAAGAATACTTCCGCGATCCAAATCGCAACATGTATGACAGCCTCGAAGAAGCCCTAAAACAAGCCAACCATGTCCTTAGTGACTACGTACAACAAGGAGAAATTGATTGGGTAGAAAACTTCCATGCCGCCGCCTGCGCCTTTTCCGGACAAAACGTCCATATTAGTCGCGTCGGAGACGCGGAGTTGTTACTTATCAGAAAAGGTCGTCTTACCGATATTGGCGAAGGTCTTTCAGACCCAAACCTTCGACGACCTCACCATGCTTTCACCAGTGTTGCCAGTGGCACCGTAGCAGAAAACGACGTTCTATTATTAGCCACTCCACAACTATCGCAACTAATTCCAAATGAACGCCTAAACCACACTGTTTCCAGCAAAACACCAAAAGAAGTTATTAGTGCTCTTCGTGCCCTTCTTGATAGTGCTCGAGAAAATACCGCCTTTGCTCTGTTACTACTACAATTTTCAAAACTGCCGGAAAGACTTCCCGCACCGGCTGTTCCCATAAATATGCCAAAAAAAGTAAACCTTGCGCGACAAGAAGAAAACACTCAGAGCACAATTCGCACTCGTCGCCCTATCCCCCTCAAACGCACATTTTGGACTACACTTCTCCGGATCATTAAACAAATAACATCAATTACCTGGAAATTTACCCGAGAAAAGTTTTTTCCACTGGTTTCTTTGGCTTCTGTGTGGACAATGAAAAAAACTGGCTCTTTGGCCAGCGCCACCGCTCGAGGCACAAAAAATTTAATCAATACCCGAAAAAACCGCGCCCCAGAAGAAAATCAAGAAATTGAAAATGCGGAAGAAGACCACATTGATGAAATTGCGTTAGAAAACGAAAATGAATCATCCGATACTGAATTTATTTCCGACACCGTAAGCTATTCGGAAGAAACAATAGTCAAAGAAAGTTTTTTGAAGCGATTCATTTTGCCGATATTTAAAATAACTCGCAACATCATTAAGCCCCTTTTTAGTTTCAAAAACACCCCTAAAACAACAAAAATCCTGCTTGGGGTGGTAATTATTTTCATCATCATTTTTGTCTTTGGCGTTCGCTCCTTATCCGACAAAAAGAAAGTAGATACCGCAATTCGCGGTGTAGCCGAACAGCTTGAACAAGCGCGAGTTAAAAAAGACAATGCGGACTCCGCCCTTATTTACAACAACCAACAAAAGGCCAAAATTGACCTTCAAGAAGCGCTTAATATGGCAAATCAAGTTAATGCTAGCGGATACTACAAAGACGAATCAGACAAACTGATTGTTTCTATCCAGGAAATTCAAGATCGAATAGAAAAAGTAACCCGCATAAGTACGCCTAATTTGGCAGGAGACTTTGCCAGTATCGCAGGATCACTAAAAACACCCGCAATGATTAATATTGAACGCAATATCTTCACCTTTGATCCGGTCACTAACGCTATTTACAGCCTTAACTTAGACAACAAGGAAACAAAGGTTGCCTCACAAACATCCCAAGGTATCGGCTACTTCCGTGGCGCTACCCCACTTTTCGCGGAAAAATCCATCCTTCTCACCACAGACACTCCCGGGCTTGCTATGTTTGACACTCAACGCTCTGAATTGCTTAAACAAGAAGTTAAATTGCCTGCCGACATAAAAAACATTGACACAGCAAGTATTTTTGGTAGCCGTCTTTATTTGCTTTCAACCGCCAAAAAAATGATATATGGGTTTAGTAAAACACTCTCCGGATATGACGGCGGAAATACATGGTTAACCGACAGTACAGTATCAATCGAACGCGCCACTGGCATGGGCGTTGATGGCTACATTTATCTACTTATGGACGACGGTAAAATTGTAAAAATGTTAAAAGGCAAACCAGTCGAGTTTAAACAAGGAATTACGAATACTCCTATTGTAAAACCATCGCGCCTCTTAATTTACGACGGAATCAAGCATTTATACATTTTAGACCAAGCCGAAAAACGCGTATTGGTCTACGATACGGTTGGCAATCTAACCAACCAATTAGTCTTCCCATCCGCAAAAGAACTACGAGACATCGCGATCAGCAGTAAAGAGGACATGCTATACGTACTGGATGAGACGAGAGTGTACTCGGTGCAACTGAAATCCACCACAACAACCCCCACTCCAAAAGCGACTAACTAGAAAATAATTTCTAATATCTAATTCCTAATTTCTAATGAAATTATCAGTTTTTAATTCCGTAAAAATTTGAAATTTGGATATTTCATTAGATATTAGTAATTAGATATTTGGCATTAAATAACATAAAAAAACGATGAGCTTTTTATTGCCCACCGTCTTTTTATTTATCAATTTACTATTTCAATACAACCGTCGCTCCTGCTTCTTCTAACTTTTTCTTAATATCTTCAGCTGTTGCTTTGTCTGCGCCTTCTTTTACCACTTGTGGAGCTTGGTCAACCATATCTTTGGCTTCCTTCAAACCCTTACCGGTAATTTCACGCACAATCTTAATAACAGCGATTTTGTTTGTACCACATCCGGTCAATTCAACATTGAATTCAGTTTTTTCCTCAACTGCGGCAGCGCCTGCGCCAGCGACGGCTGGAGCGGCCATTGCCATTGGAGCGGCAGCGGAAACTCCAAATTTCTTTTCCAAAACTTTGACTAATTCCGCCAAGTCCAAAACGGACATTTTTTCAATGGTGGCGACCATGTCTTTAAACTTCTCTGGTACTTCAACTGCTTCGTCTTTTACTTCGTCTGACATATTTTTTAGTAAAAATTAATGATTTAAATTATTCGCCCTGCTTATCGGCAATTGCCTGCAAAACTACAGGTAATCCCCTTAGGGTGCCAGATAGAACTCCTGCGAAAGCCCTGACCGGCGCGATTAAGGTTCCTACCAACATCGCTCTTAGTTGATCTTTGCCCGGAAGCAAAGCCAAACTCTCTACTTGCTCGCGCGTAATTGCTGTTCCTTCAAGTAAACCTGCCACCAAGCTTGCTCCCTCGTGCGTTTTCACGAAATCGAAACTGGCTTTGGCCGGCGACACCATATCGGAATCGCTCCAGGTTACCGCTACCGAACCTTGCACTTTGGCAAAGTCCGCGGTGATACCAACGCTTTGTGCCGCGGCGCGAAAAACTCTTTTCTTGATGACCTGTACACGGCCACCGGTTTTTCGCAGTTCACGACGCAATTTGGCGCTCTCAGACACCGTGAGTTTCTTGAAAGAAAACACGGCGGCACCTTTGGCATCCTTGATCTTTACAGCAATATCGGACGCAAGAACTTTTTTCTCGCCTTTCGTTAGTGCCATACGACCTAAATTAAAAATGAGACGCGACGCGTCATCCTAAGACCATTTTTTGCTCAAATATTCTTGTTTCCACCATTCCCGCGAAGGCGGGAATCCACTATCGGTAAAAACAATAGATTCGTGCAATTTACTTCCTCGTCTGGGCTTATGAGGCGATCTCTCGCCGTCCGCGTAAAGTCACTTGAGAGTGACCACGTAGTTCCCACGTAAAATTGCTTGATAGCAATCACGTGGTTCGCCAGAGGTCTATAGAAGCGTGCAGAAGTATCTTATAATATCCTTCGGTTTTATGCAATGACGTTGACACGAAGGGGTTCAGGGGCACTCAATCGGGGACCGTCCCAGCACGCCTGGGTCGGTCACTGATTGGTCGGCGATAAATCCCCCGTCGCTAAAGCTTTGGAGGTTTGTTTTTCTTTGAAAAGAAAAACAAAAAAAACGGCGGGGACAGACGTCCTCGCCGAAACTACCGCCACTTACTCTACCCTTCATAATCAGCGTCTGTTCTTCCTGCGATGGAACAGGCGTAGTTTTCATTTTTTTCCAAGCGCGCTTTGTCAGAAAGCGCCGCCTGAAAACGATGAAAAGTTGCGGCAACCTTGACCTTTTTGCCGAGCAAAAAGCGCATCCAACCAAGACTGCGCCACATGAGCGTGGCCATTCCCTTCCAAAAACACCTGTCCAACTCAAGCCGCTCGCCACACAGAACGAGTTCTCTGTTCTCTGCCTCAATCCTACGAACATATCTCTCCTGGGCCGCTTCAGACAGCCCACGTTCAGCACACAAAACCCGCAACTGCTCCAGCTCCGACTGCTGTTGCTCAAACTCTTGAGAACGAGCACGAATCTCGTCACCGGACAGAACCCCGGCCATGTAGGCACAGGCATAGTCAGCCGAAATCCTTCCAACCGCGCGACCACCATTCTGGCTCGCGGTCGTGTAGATATCGTCACCTACTTGAACCTCAATGACCCCGTTGGTGTCGATTTGACCGAGCCGAAGTGAGTTCGGACGAAAATCGACCTCAACATCCACCCACAGTTGCGCAGGATTTCCCAACCAGGTCACACTTAACAAACGATAAACCCACGGCTTTGTCTTTTGCGAAGTCTCGATTGCAATGGCGATCACGCCCAAACAATATGGTTCCGGCGAACTGACGGTAATCGTGCCGTAAGAAACTCCCCGCTGAGCAAAAAGTGGAAAACTTGCGCCAATCAGCCGAACGTTGTACACACCGCCACAAGCGTTGCTCAAATTGACCACCGTCTCTTCCATATTCCTGATGGCTTTCAACATTGTCATCTTTCACCTCTTTCTCCGGCTCATCACCGGTTTTTAGAGAACATTCGACAACCGTTCATCACGGCTATCTAAACGGGTTTTGAAGTCGCCCCCGCTTTACGGGCGTGTCCGGTGAATACGCTAAATAACCGGAACAATGTAGCATATAACAAATACTGCATCTTGTCAAATTTACATTTGGTACGCGATCACAAGTTAAGTAAGAACCATCGCGTCCGATCACGGAACGGAGCAAGGTTGCTCCGTTCCGTGATCGGTGCTGGTTGGTGTCAACACAAACACGGATCGACAACGCCGAAGCGATCGCTATGGCTATTTCCTCAACCTGTGCGGGGGTGGTACTAAATTTTTTATTTCAAATACTTCTGAACATTAGCGTTATGCTCGTCCAAAGTTTTTGAAAAAATTGACGTACCGTCCGACGCGGAAAGATAATAGAAATAGTCCGTTTCTTTGGGATCCATAGCCGATTTTAGTGTATCTAGCCCCGGGTTACCGATTGGACCAGGTGGAAGCCCTGCGTTCGTGCGTGAGTTATACGGCGAATTAGTTTTAAGATCCGTAACCGTTAGCGGTTTATCCCAGTTATTTAATGCGTAACGAATTGTCGCGTCCGCCGCCATCGCAACGCCATGACCGATTCTGCTCCACAAAATTCCCGATACAACACGACGATCATCAGGGGTAATTACTTCCCTCTCGATAATACTAGCCATCGTCACAATCTCGTGCAATTTGTGTGTTCCAAGTCCCGACGTCTCTTTCGCCGCAACCTTAAATTGCTCATCGAAACGTTCAAGCATGCGACTAATCACTTCATCAACCGGTGTTTTTTTGAAAAATTTGTAGGTATCCGGGAAAAGATATCCTTCCAAACTGCCATTTGGCACGTCTGCCAGAAATTCAAATTTGTCGCGAAATTTTTCTACTTTCGCGTCAAAAATAAATTCGTCGGCCGATGCTATCCCTGCTTTTTCCAAACGTTGCGCTATCTCCTTTAGAGTCAATCCCTCCGGAATCGTCACCTTATTATCTTGAGGTAAAATATCCCCCGCCTCCAAACGCTTAATAATTTTTGCCCCAGATTCAGATTGCGAAAAACGGTAAACACCGGCCTTCAACTTCCCTTTTGCGCCAAGAAAATATTCTTGCAACAAAAAGCCCCATTTGCTTCTAACCAAGCGTTTCTCACCTAGGATCGCCACAATTTGTTTTGAACCAGTACCGGCAGGAATCGTGACTTCAATTTGCTCCGATGATTTTAAGTTTATCGGCGCATTACTTAGATGCTTGTAACCAAAATTAGCTAACAATAATAATATCAATACGCCAACAATCCCGAATACATAATTCTTCATCAAATAAACTTCTTACCCTTTTTATCGGCACCAAGCATTTCCACGATCTTTTTGACGTCTTGTACATCGTTTTTATTGCAAACGAGCAACGCATCGGGTGTCGAAATAACAATCAAATCTTTCACCCCAACCAACCCAATCGCCTTTTCCACAGTGTTGTAGACAAAGTTATTTGATGAATTTATTTGTGCCGCAACCCCTTTTTTCATTTCCAAACCATCTTTTCCGCCCACAAGCTCCTGCAAAGCGCCCCAGTGACCAATATCACTCCAGCCAAAATCACCACGCGCCACAAAAATATCTGCCGGATTCTGATGTTCGGTCACGGCAAAATCGATAGAAATCTTTGGCATACTTTCATAAACGCCACCAATCGCGCCAGTTTTTTTCGTCCGATACAATTCTTCAATTTTATCCAACTTTTTCGCAATCTCAGGGGCAAACTTATGCAACAATTCCAATAATGTTCCAACACGCCAAACATACACACCCATATTCCAAACAAAATTACCTTGTGCAATAAACTGTTGTGCCGTGACCAAATTTGGTTTTTCACGAAAACTTTTTACCGAAGACAACTCCACGCCTTGAAAAAACTTATTGTCGGTGCCGGTTTCAATATACCCATAACCAGTTTCCGGATAAGTCGGTACACCACCCAACATAGCCGTCGCGGACGGATTCTTTTCGATAAAATTTCCTGCGGCTTTAACTGTCCTAATAAACAATTTTTCGTTTCTAAAATATGGATCAGACGGCATTAAAATCATCGCCTCGTCGTGCTTTCCTTTCGAGGCAAAAAAAGCGGCGGCCATACCAATCGACGGTGCCGTATCACGTTTCACCTGTTCTACCAAGATATTTGAAGCTGGCAAACGTTTCAGTTGTTTTCTAATTTCCGACACAAACGCGGTGCGTGTTGTAATCACGATATTTTCCGGCTTTCCCGCAATTTTCAATGCTCGATCAAAAGTGTGCTGAAGAAGGGTTTTATTGCCAAATAACTGCGTAAATTGCTTCGGATAACTATCTCGAGAAAGTGGCCAAAGACGTGTTCCGCCACCACCTGCCATTATGACGATATTCATAGTCGTGAATGATGAATAATGAATGAAGAATGCTGAATACGAACAACGAACACCAATGAACAATATATCAAGAATACCAGAATTGGCCCTTTTGGCACATCTTTTTGGCACCACCGCGTTTCTTGACCATATTCATAATAAATGTTAAGAAATAGACGTTCCAACTAATCATGTCGATAGGGTTGGATGTTTTGTTTCCCAATTTTGGAGGAGTTAGAGTTATGGCAGCGACCGAAATAACCTTGAGAAAAATTGAAAGAAGAGCGGTTCCCACGGGTTACTCAATTGCCTTTGTGGACAAAGAAGGAAAACTGCAATGCGCTTTTGGTCCTTCTCCAAAGGATACTATTTCCGATGAAGAACAAATCGTGATTTGCGAAGAACATGAAACCGGTCAATGGGCATTGCGTCCTGCACCCGATTTCGATTCCGCCCTCGTTCAGCTGGTAATGATTCAACCCGGATATTTTGCCATCGTTCACAATCCAGCAGAACCCCTGACAGACAACGATGCTCTCAAGTACACAAATGGCAAATACGCTGGAGGAAAAAGGGAAATGCCAACCATTCGTTATGGTGAAACACGCACCATCACAGGGGGCATGTTCCCCAAGTGGCCTTACCAAAAAGTCGAGATTAAGCCTATTTTTCAGCTCTCACCCGACAATTATTTGCGTGTGCGAGTTGTCGGTGATGTTGATGAGAGAGCTGAGTTTTGTCAAGCACTTCTTCAGTGCGCCACGCAAAACGAAGCCGTCATCGAACGACCGGAAAAACGCGATGCGACAGCAAGCTTGCAAGCCCCAGAAAGTACCACATCATCCTTGAGAGAAGGTATGGTTATTATCCTTCGGGGAAGCGTTTCCGAACGTTTTATTCCGCCGAGCGGTACAGAAGTGCTCAAAAACCCCGACGCCGAAGGCGATGAGGAGAACGAAGTGCTGATGGCCGTTGTTCTCGGCGATGACGAGTGGTGCGAACTCAAACTCGCATCCGGCGCGTCGCAAAGAATTCACGGACCTTGTCGCGTTATCCCCGGGCCGTACGATACGTTCCGAGAGGATGAAAACGGCAATGCGGTGATGAGCGACTATCCCCTACGCGATGACCAAGGATTGGTTATCCGCATTACTTCTTCCGAAGCAACTCGCGAAGAACTTGCGAATGTTCTACCCCCAGGAGCGAAGTTTGATGAAGGAGAAAAGTTCACGCGCGGAACAGAAATCTTCGTTCACGGCGTGAGTGGTTGTTTTTCGCCACCCAATTTCTTTGACGTCCTATCATGGGACGCCAATGGAAAAAGAGATCCTCATTTCGGTAACGAACGCGCGAATGTCTACGTCGATACCATCGGTGTTGATGGAAAAAGCGCCATTTACGTAAAAGATCTCGCGACCGGCCAAGTCCAATCCGAAAAAGGACCAAAACCGGTTTTGCTTGATCCACGCAAACGAGTCCATGTAAAGCGTCGTGTCCCCCAACACCAATGGAATGGGTGGATTGGTCACACGCGTCCGGACAAAAAGACGGTTAATGAATATGTCGGATCGTTGTGGACAATTTCTGTCCCCGTTCCAGCAAACGAAGCGGTACTGGTAACTTCCAGCACGGACTGTCGGGTCGTAACGGGACAATGCGATGTCTTGTTGCAGTGGGACGAGGAAATTCTAGAACTCAAGCTGTCGCGCGGACGGGAGAAAAATTCCGACGATCTGCTGTCCACCTTCTTTCTCACGGTTGACGGAAATACGGTCACGGACGAGTTTCGGGTTACTACTCGCGATAACGTCAGTTTCAAAATCCGTCTTTCATACAATGTTCGTTTTGTCGGAGACACGGATGAAGAAAGGCGCAAATGGTTTACTTTCAGAAATTACGTTCAATTCATGGTGGATCCGGCAAGAAGCCGTCTTTCCGCCGCTTGCCGACTGAAAGATATGCGCGACTTATTCCCTAGTGCCGAACAGAAAGCCGCCGGAGCACTCACGGAATTCATCCGCGATACGCTTCTCGGTCCCAAACCGGCGGAGGGACATCGTGCAGGTTGGCGTTTCTTGGAAAACAATATGGTGGTCTACGACGTCAATGTCTTGGGGCAACCGGAATTGGATGACCGAGAAATTGCCGGAAAATTAGTCGAAACCAATCGTGTCGTCGTGACTGCTTCGTTGGAATCGGCAAAAGCTGAAGCATTGCTGATGCAAAGACGAAACCAAACGCGCGTCGACGGTGAAACGATGACGCTGAATTCGCAAACCGAGAGAGCAAAAAAGGAAGGAGAAAAAACTCTCCGGCAAATGGAAGCGGATTTGGCAACTCTGGTTGCCGACTTGCAATTCAGGCTAGATACAGCAAAAGCCGCTAATGGACGGTTGGTTCAGAAAGCGCAAGTCGAAGGCGAAGCGCAACTGGCGCAACTTCGGGAAGACCAACGACAAAAGGCTGAAACGGTTAAGCGAGATTTTGACAAGCAAGTCGCACTCACCGAGCAGGAACACAAAGATGAGTTGGCGAGTGTTACAAATGAAAAATCCGCGGAACGCGAAAAGACGAAGCAAGAGCACGACGCCAACCTGGCCAAGTTAAGAAAGGAGAATGAACAAGCATTGGCTACACTTACCGCGGATCACGATGCCAAGTTAAAGGAGGTAACGCTGACTACTCAAGCCAAAATTGATTCAGCCAAACGCGAGGCGCAAAAGGCCGAAGCGGAGCTTCAGCAAAATATCCAGCAAAAGAAGAACGAAATCGACAAGGCCCAAGAAGACGCTCTTGCCGAAATCGAAATCAAGCTCGAAAGAGCGCGAGCCGAAGCCGACAAGATTCGTCTCGAAGTGGCCGGACCGGCACTGGAAGCCGCGGCGAGAATTACAGCCGAGGGCGCAATGGGAATCGCGATGGCGACCCATTTACCGGGAGCGAGAGGGACCCTGGAGTCAATTCTTCCGGGACCAACACTAACCACTTTAGAAGCGCTCTTTGCTAATACGGGAATCGCAAGTGCGTTGCAAAACCTCGCCTGTAAAAAACCACCAACGGTTCCGTAAGCAGACTGAAACTGAAGTCACAAATGAGTTTCTGTTTCCGCCGGACTTCTACGAAGTCCGGTTTTTTTATTCGCGAATGTGCTAAAATAATTAAATGCAAAAGACTATCGGAAATGTTTGTCTGCATTCTATTGGTTTAATCGTCCCCGCGAAACATAATAAATACCGCCCCTACTTGTTACGCCATCCAGTTTTGGCAACTTTGAGTTTTTTGTTAATCGCAATAAAAGTTGTCACTGTATCTATTTTTACTCTTACGCCAGAAACAGCATACCTCTCAACGATCACCTCACCATTCCTAATTCAACAAGCCAATACCGCTCGTCGTGATGCCGGCCTTCCCTCCCTCACGCCAAATGACCTACTACAAGAAGCGGCAAGAAAGAAAGGTGAAGATATGCTCAAAAATAATTACTTCGCGCACACCAGCCCCGCTGGTGTAACACCGTGGAAATGGTTCGACTCCGCGGGATACAACTACGTATATGCAGGTGAAAACCTAGCCATCGACTTCAGCACCGGCGAAGGAGTGCACGAAGCATGGATGAATAGCCCAGGACACCGCGCAAACATTCTTAATCCACGTTATCGCGATATCGGGATCGCGGTTGTTAGTGGTAAATTTCAAGACCGCACAACCACGGTTGTCGTACAGCATTTTGGATCTCTATCAACTGAAATAACCAATTCAACCAAAAACGCTCCAGTAAATCAACTAGAAAAAACAACCCAGCCACAACCGACAAAAACCCCAACCATTGTTCCACCGGCACCGGCGATCAATACGCCACTACCAATCCCTGAAATTCTAGAACCAACCGAAGGCCAGATTCTGCCTAGCGGTGCGTCAACTATAAGAGGAAAATCCGCGAACGGAACAACTGTCGAACTAGCATTAGACGGCAAAAAAGCCGGGTCATATTTCACTGCTAACGGAATATTTAGCGGAAATTTCAAACTCCCAAGCGAAATTCAAAAAGAAGCAAAGTTAACAGTCTTTGCGCGCATGGAGGAAAGAGTGAGCAAATTGTCGCCCGAAAGAAACGTTATAATCGATACAAGAGGCCCCAGTATTAGTTCCGACAGCGCTATCCTTCTTCCCGACCCGAATGGAGATGTCACCTCAATAATGCTTGTCATACCAATCTTTGGCGCCACAAAAAACGCAATTGTAACAATTGATGACAAAGTAATCCCTTTGAAAATTACAGGTTCTGTCGCAACCGGAAAAATATCTACCGCCAGTTCCACCGGCAAGTTTACCGTACGTGCGGAAGATACCTACGGTCGCGTAAAATCAGCCACCGTTTCACCACTTCAACGCTACCACATTAACACCCCCACTGCTGAAGAAAAAGTTGCGCAAGCAAAAATGAATGATTTTTCAAGAAAAGCAAAAGACTTGTCGATTGTTCTCGTATATGCGATTGCTTTGTTGCTCGCAATTAATATTCTGATACACATCCGCATCCAACACTTGGATTTAATCATTCACGCGTTACTCGTGATCGCAATGATAACACTACTGTTTCTGATTACATAATGGACAATGAACACATTTTATAATATGCTGATTTGACGTTCTTTTTGTTCCAACTCAACCCACCGAAAAGAAGGAAAAAATGATGGCCATTGATCTATCAAAACCGCTTGTTGACGCAAATAAATGCCGTATTGAAAAAAAAGACGGCCTTTGGACATATTTTATGGCAAATGAAGAGCGACGTGATAGTATTCCCCCGCAAATCTCGCTCATAGCGATTATCCGCATATTTCGCTACCGCATGGGCTTCTATGATCTCAACGGCGAACTACAGCGCTGGGGAATCACTATCCAAGACTGTTTTCTCGATGACAGGCGGAAAACAATTGAAGCCCTCGAAGATATGTTTGGCTCCATGCTAGGAATGGCAATAGGAGCCAACAAAAAATATCTCCAATACAGGAATGGTCTCGTGGATGTTCGTGACAACTGCGAAGTGCTGGATCACGAAATCAACAAATTGCTGTCCGGCTTTCTCGAGATCTGGGACTCACTCACATATCCAGAAGATTAACCAGATCAACCGCCAATATAAGGGCGGTTTTTTATTAATGACAATGGATCCCCGTTTATGGGGATGAAAATTGTTGAAACAATTTTCACTTTCCAAACCGACGACCGCGCGTCGCGTATTCCGCCAATGCTTCGTCAAAATCACCAGTGGTAAAATCCGGCCAATATTTTTCCGTAAAGAAAAGTTGTGAATCGGCGCAGTCCCACATCATAAAACCGGCCGACAAATGTGGCTCCCCGCCCGTACGAATCAATAAATCAACCGGGGGCATATCTTTGGTATACAAGTGTTGCTTCAAGAGTTCCGGAGTAATCAATAGTTTTTCTTTTGCATCTTTTGCTTTTTCGGCAATCGATTTTACCGCTTCTAGCATTTCATCCGTCCCGCTATAAGCAAGAAAGATATTCAAAAACAATTTACTGTAATCCTTAGTAGCGTCAATTGCTTCTTGCACTGCCCCGCGCACTGGAAAAGGAAACTTCTCTTGCCAACGTCCAAGCACGTTGACATGCACCTTATTACGATGGATGTCCTCATCCTGCGCTAAATCTTTAAACTCTTTTCTAAAAAGATTGAGTAGCCCGGCAACCTCAGCGGGATTCCTTTTTACAAAATTATCCAAGGACATCCCCCACATTGAAACATACTCAACATTTCGCGCTGATGCATGTTTAAGAATCGTTTTGAAAACCTTCGTCCCCTCTTCGTGGCCTTCAATCGCCTTTTTCCCGTGTTTTTTTGCCCAACGACGATTACCGTCAGGAGTGATGGCCACATGACGCGGAAGGATTATTTCTGCCTGTGATGGCTCAATTTGCGCACTGGTCATACAAATATAAGAAAAAAGCCGAAAAGACTAAGGGAATACAATGATATACGAGATGCCAATAATAGTTGACACTGCGGGGTTAACTTTATCATCGACACAAAATTACGCAAGGACTCTCCATGACGACCGATCCTGTGCGGAACAACCCTGCTCCGTTCCGTGATCGGTGCAGGTTAATAAAAAACATTTCAAAATATCCTCATTACTCGCAATATTTCCACCACCACTCCGACAGTCAACAATGCGCCAAAAACAAACAGCAACTTTCGACTGGCAAAAGCATTACTCCTTTTTGAAGAACCAAAATTTGCCACCCAATAAGCCAAGACAACCAAAATTCCTTCCAAACCAAGAAATACCGCACCCGTCACGCCCAACACTTTTACAAAACCGTTTACCCCGGCAACAAAAAGCAACAATGGCAAACCCATCGCGATCGCCCAAGCACCCAAATTGGAAAATTTAAAATCATAAATCATCGTGCGCTTCAAGGTTCTCCCCACAGATAAAAAAGAAGAAAAAGTGGTAAGCACGCCAAATAACGCGCCAAACATAATCACCACTTGTCCCACCGCGCCAAAATTACGCAGACCGCCGATCGCGTCCTCGGTCGTATTCACGCCACTAATCCCGACAATCAAAATTGAAAAAATTACGTAACTGATTAATGCGGTCGCAAAACCATACACCAAAGCTTTCCGAATTATCTTGCGATTACCCTGCGTCAATTCCACCAACTCCGGCGTCAGTGCCACGCCCCAAAAGGCGAAGAGTAAAACACCATATGGCAAAAGAAATGGAGTCAATAAACCATTGCCAATAAGCGGGATATTCTGAGGGGAAAACAAACTGACAGAAAACCAAATCAACACCAACAATACAACCACGAACAGGCCATAGATAATCATATGCACAACCGGATGTCCCTGCTTACCCCAAAGCACAATTGAAGACGCGCAAACAAAATATATCAATGTTGCCGTAATCGGAGTGATTACGAAGAAATGCGATAAAAACAATACTAAAAACGAACCACCTACAATCAAATAAGCTAAAAGTGCCCCCACGGAACCGCCAACGCAAGCAATAGTTTCAAGCACTTTTCCTGTCTTTCCAAGATATAAACCGATATAGCCGGGCAATTGTCGTTTTCCTTTGGCCATCAAAATCACTTCCACTGCAAACAAATGAATCATGAAAGTCATGCAAATCACAACCGCGCCGGTAACCAGTGTCGGCCAAGCCCCCGAACGCATGAGAGCATAAGGAATTCCGAAAATCCCCACCCCGATCATCCCTCCCGTATAAATCGCGTAAGCTTTTAATGTTTTATTCATTTTGTGTGTTAAATGCATTCTAACACAAATTAAAACCACTAACGATTAAGGTCCGACCTTTATAGGTCGGACCTTAATGCGCAATTTCACCAAGAATCGCCCACCATTGCCCCCCCCTACGTTGCTTCGTTCCTCGGCGATAAGTATTCCTGCTTACGGACTATTTTGGAATCGGCTTCACCTCTCGCTCGCTTCCGCGAGCTCGGGTTAGCCACCGCCTCGCCGTACTCGGCGCCAAATGCGCCTCGTACAAGGCTCCGGCGTTCGATTCCCTCAAGCGAGCCAAGCAGATACATTAGTGGTTGGTAGCTCCGAGACTCCGCGCCTCCTGGCGCGCGAGATCTCGGAGTTCTTCGATTCTTGTGCAAAACGACTCAACGGGATGTTGAGTCGTTTTGTGTACATTTGATAGTTTCGCTAGGCGAAACAAATCTCGAGCAGGCGAGGAGGGAATCGAACCCCCAGTTCAGCTTTTGGAGAGCTGTGGTTTACCATTAACCGACTCGCCCAAGGATAACCGTTTTTATATACCAATTTCGCTATTTTTACAATAACAGTATAACCTATAAACACCAAATTAACTTATGACTTCCCCACTTAAAATCGGCGTTGATATCGACGGCGTTCTAGTAGATACAGACAATATCGCCTACTTAAATTATTGCGAAACAGTTTTGGGGTGGAATATTGATTACCCCGAATTTAAACGGTCACATTCATGGCCGGCGTCTACAGGAAAGACGGCGGTCGATATGGCAGTGGCATTTCGGGGTTTTCTCTCAACAAGTGAGCATAGCCAGAAACCCGTATCCGGCGCGTGCGATTTTTTGTTAAAAATTTCAAGAAAAGCGGATATTTTTCTAATCACCGCTCGCAAAGATACACTAAAAGATATAACCGAAGAATTTGTAAATAATTATTTAAGTGAAATTTCCAACGTCACACTGTCAATGGATAACCATGAAAACAAAACCCCTCGCCTCTTAGAATACGAACTTGATTATTTTATTGATGACAGCATTACGGAAATATCAAAAATTATCGAAGCAGACAACCTAAAAACACAAATTATTCCATTCCCCACGTTTCATATCCAATCCGACTGGAGCAAAATTAAAAACAATAAAAACATCATTTGGCTCGATGTGTGGAACCACGTTAACGATAACTTAGATAAGAAACAAAAAGAAGCAGTCCAGAAAAAAGCATGGGAAGAAATCAGTCAGCGTATCTGCTTTTAAAAAAGTAAAACAAAAACACCCCGCGAATGCGAGGTGTTAATGTATTATTTCGTTTCCTTGTGCGTCGTATGTGCGCGACAGTGTTTGCAGAATTTGGAAGTTTCCAATTTCTCGGCCTGTACACCTTTCTTGTTTGGTTTGCGACGCATATAGTTCTGTTGCTTGCAGGTTGTGCAATTGATTTTCTTGAAATCACTTGTTGCCATGGTTTTCTAAAAAATTATGGTTGAATATTCGTTATATCTTTTTTGAGCCATTTTTCCGACTCTGGATCAAATTCATAAAGCTCGGTTGTTTTTGTGTCAGCCAGGTTTCGTCCTTTGGCCAACACCCATTCCCCCGCAGCGGGCGCGTAAACGCCGATAAGCGTATATTTTGAAGCCTGACCGCCCACTCCATCAACTTGGATCAATCGGCGCCAAAGCGTTGATCCCACCAAGTAATCGACGTAAATTGCCCCAGGAACATGCGTAAACCAAACTCGTTGTGCGGTAACCGTTTCTCCCTCTCCCGCCACTGCAATCTCTCGGATATGCCCCATAACATAACCGACAATCACTTCTTTTGCAAGCGGGAATTCGGCAGCTTGAGAATAGCCCTCCACAACAACATTAAGACGCAAAAATTGGATGATATCCGTCCGACTGGAAACCCCCGTAATGGAAACATCATTAAGGGCAGGCAAAATCTCTTGCGATACAACCTTACCGGTTTTTACGACCCTGGAAACCATTCTCTCCCCTGTTCCACCGGGCAAAATATAAGAAATTTCTGATCCGTCACCGGCCAAGATTACAGAACGCGAGTTTGCCTCGAGGTTGTAACTTTCTTTCGCGTCTTTGGTAATGTTCCAAATTTTCACATCACCCTCCCCTTCTCTCACAACCAATGCCCCACCATTGCTCCACCCCAAGATTTCCACCTTGTCGGTTAAAAACGACGCCACATCTTTTTCTTGATTTAATTTTAAATCCCAAACACGCAAAACCGTTTTGACATTTTTTCCGTCTTTTTCACTTATCGCATAAATAACTTGTGTCCCACCGGGAGATGGAATCATCGAGTTACCCTGTAAGATATTTTTCCAATCAAATTTTATCGGCAAAATATCGGCACCTGTTCTATTGGGCGAACCTCTCAATACTTTTTCTCCGTCACGCAATAAAAATCCACCATTAGCATCCCAAAAAGGACCTTGCGTATTCTGGTTCAATCTCTCCACAGAAACACGCTTACGCGCTTTTTCCGCGGAATATGTCCAAAGTTCGGTCATTTTTTTTTGCGTACCATCCAAATAAAAAGCAATCGTCTTACCGTCATTGGCGGAAAAAACAGAACGCGGTTCAACAAGCGGTGTTGAATCGGAAATCAAGGTTTGTTTATTATTTTCAATTCCTACACCAACCAAACTTCTTCCTTGTTCCCGAATATTTTTATTTTCAATTAAATAATAAATGTTTGTTCCATCCGTTACCGGCTTAACCGTCCGATCCACATTATCGGGTGGCGTAATAGTGCGAATAATACCATCGGAAGACAAATACAAATCAGTCCACTGTTCAATTCCTTCTTTAGGTCGTTCGGAGACAACATATTTCGCCAATAAAATATCATCATTTGTTTTTTTAACGCCGGTAGTTTTAATCGTCTTGTTTTGATTAACCGATTGCGTCTCATCCGCCAACGGTGTGGCCGTGGGACTCAACGTCCCATTTTTTCCTCCAAGCGATATTTGACGCAGAATATCCCCGCCATAAAAATAGGCAATCGTCACGACAATTATTCCGCCAATAATCCCAAGAAAGAATCTGCGCATGTTTATGATCCAAGTATAACCCAAAAGCTTGGTTCTAGACGATTCGCAAAAAATCAGGCATGCTAGCGAACATAGATTGACGCAAAGTTCGTCTTTGCGAGGTCGCATGCAAGCGTGCCGAAGCAATCTGTAAGCCGGCGTAGCTCAGTGGTAGAGCACTTCATTGGTAATGAAGAGGTCGTGGGTCCGATTCCCACCTCCGGCTCTCGAGATTTGTTTCGCTCTGCGAAACTATAAAATGTACACAAAATGACCAAACAGGACGTTTGGTCATTTTGCACAAGAATCGAAGAACTCCGAAAATACGCGTCAACAGACACGTATCTTCGGAGCCCTTCAATAACTTGCCAAACAAAAAATTATTACATTATTTTCTAAGTATTTTAATTTATATATGTTTGTTGTACTGTGAATCACAGAGAGGAGTTCATTTATGAAAAAAGTTGTTTACTGCAAACTAGTCAGAGATGGTATTCCTGCCCATCTTTCCAACCTTGGAATAACATCAGAAACAAGCGTAATTCCACCCAATGAAATACTTGGCCACCTAAGAACAAAGTTGGTTGAAGAAGCACGCGAAGTCGAAAGATCTAAGGCAAGCAAGCTCACTCAGGAACTTGCTGACGTTTTGGCAGTAATGGAAGCCATAGCCGAAAAAGCGGGAATACAGTGGTCAACAATCATTACTGAAAAAGAACATATCGAGAAAGAGAAGGGGGCTTTCAATAACGGAGTTTTCCTAATCTCCACTACCAAGCCCGACAAACCGACCAAGTAGTCGGTTTATTTCTTAATTCCAAGCACTTGAACAAAGCAGTTAATTTTGGCATTATTGAGCACATTGGGCAGGTACCGAAGTGGTCAACCGGGGCAGACTGTAAATCTGCTGGCTCAGCCTTCGAAGGTTCGAATCCTTCCCTGCCCACTTATTGAATTAGTTTTGCTTCGAACACTAAAGGTAGCTCCGAAATTTTGCGTCTCTTGTCGCAATCTTTCGGAGTTCTTTAACTCTTGTGCAATAACCCTGTTATCACCCGAAGGGCTCCGAAACTTTGCGCATCCGAACGCAAATATTTCGGAGTTCTTCGATTATTGTGCAAAACGACTCAACGGGATGTTGAGTCGTTTTGTGTACATCTTTTTTGTTTCGCGAAGCGAAACTTATCTCGAGAGCCGACTCCGAGATTCGAACTCGGGACCTTTGCTTTACAAAAGCATTGCTCTACCGCTGAGCTAAGTCGGCATAGTAATCCAACTACCTTAAAGTTACTGTTTTTAAGATATTAGTCAAAGAGACTAAAAAGACAAAATCCACCCCCGCCCTCCTTTGATAAAGGAGGGAAACGAACAATCCACACCAAGACCTACCTCACCGCCACGCGTGCGAGATATTTCTTTGCTTCGACGTGATTTGGGTTTAACGCAAGAATTTTCTTGGCCGTCATGTTAACAAGCGGACGACGATCCATGCGCGAAGAAATTATCAACAACTGTTCCAAGTATTCGATATTAGTTTCATCCATATTAAGCGCCTGTTGATACATAGAAAGCGCTTTGCCATATTCTCCAACCGACATATAACAATAACCTAATGGCCCCTGCAATCCGCCATGTTCCGGATCACGTCTTAATGCTTCTTCAAAAACTTCACGAGCTTGTTCAAAATCCTTTCGTTTCAGGTAAACGATACCCAACAACCGATAGGCCTCAGTATTACGGGGATTTTTACTTAAAATATCAATAAGCGCTGATTCTGCAACATTATATTTACCTTCTAAAATCTGATTACTTATTTCTTGCGTCGCGTCCGTTAAAGCATAGGCCTCACGATCGATAAATGAAATTTTCTTTTCTTCAATTGGACTTGAAAGTTCTGGAGCAGTAATCTCCCCCGCCTCATTTACTGAGAAAACCTCTTTTTCTTCAGACTCTTCCGCCATAATTGTTTTTTCCAATTCCTGCAGTGGAGTCGGCTTCGGCGCCATCTTGCCGACAATTCGACGACGATTACGAGTGCGTGTTTCCTTTGTTTTTCCCACGGAAAACGCCGGCTTTTCAACAACCGGTCCATCAACTGCTTTTTCAGGCACCATTTTAGTTTGCTCCGCATTAATCTCCTCAATAATCGCTTCCACCTGAGTTTCTACTATCTTGGGAATTTCTTTCCTAATTTTATCGACTGTTTTCTTTTTTGGCTGTGTCAAAGCAACCAATTCATTCGATAATGGTTCCGGATAACGTAATGGATTTCGTTGAACGCTTTTCATATCGGCTGTTGTTGCAACCGGCTCCACAAACTCTTCAATATTTCTATAATCAACTTCTTCCGAAGTCACATCTTTAAATCGACTCAAAACCGACAGATTTGGTTTTATCCGAGGCACCCTATGAAACAACTTCACCAATAAACTCCCAGCCAATTTCAAGGCAGGCCAAACATGCTTAACAACAAAAACAGCTTTAACTAACAAAAACTTCCAAATAGCATTTACTTTTGAAGCAATTCCCCCCAAATTATTTTTTTGGGGTTGCACCAACTGATGCACACGAGGATTAACCGGCAACTCATCTATTGGTTCCAAAGATTCTTTTTTATCTTTACGTTCCTTAATACTTCGAACAAAATCCGGCAAATGTCTTCCGAACACTATCAAAATCGCGCTTAAGGCGCCGATAATGAGAAGGATTGGTAGAAAAATTGCAGACAAATAACCTCCAATTAAAGTTCCATTCTTTGAAAACGCTCAACGAAAATATTTTCACCAATTTCTCCAATTTTTTGCGCAATCAAGTCACCGACGGTAATTTCGGGATTTTTTACAAAAGGCTGTGAAAGCAAAGCCCGTTCCGCCCTAAACTTGTCCATTTTTCCTTTAATGATTCCTTGAGCGATATTTTCCGGTTTGCCTAAACCAGCCACTTCTTTTTCTACCGCTTCTTGCTCCTGCTTAACCAGTTCAACAGGAATAGAATCAGCGCTTACCGCCAACGGATCAGACGCGGCAACATGCATCGCGAGGTCTTTTGCCAGTTCTTGAAAAACAGGATTCATTGCCACAAAATCCGTCTCACAATGCAAAGAAACCAATGCCGCCAATTTATTATTACTATGAACATAACAACCAAGCATGCCTTCAACTGCCGAACGATCAGCCTTTTTAGCTTGTTTGATTTTACCCTTTTCACGCAAAAACTTAATCGCCTTTTCTTCATCACCATCGGAAACCAAAAGGGCCTCTCTTACATCCATAATCCCAACACCCGTGCGGGCACGAAGTTGACGAATATTTTCCGTCGTAATTGTTGTTGTCATTTTTTTAGGGCTTGATAATTAATAAACGCTTTAAGATTATGTTCAATGCGCTTCAAAGATGACTGTCTTTGATTGAACAAAATCTTGAGACGTATTTGACATACGTTGAAAGATTTTTGATTGAGAAGCAGTTGTATTTGGAGATGGATTGGACATAAGATAAGGCGATTATTAATTATCAAGCCCTTATTATTAATAATACTACCCCTTAACGGCTGTGGTGGCCACATCAACCACCTTGATCCCACCCTTACCTTCAATGATGGCGTCAGCGATAACTTTTACGACCACTTCCAAAGACCGTACTGCGTCGTCATTGGCAGGAATCGGATAATCGATAACGGATGGGTCGGCATTAGTATCAACCAAAGCAATTGTCGGAACCTTACGCCGAACAGCTTCTTTCACGGCAATTTTTTCGTTGTGCGCGCCAACTAAAAACACAGCATTGGGCATTTTGCGCAATTCCTTTAACCCTTGCAAAACATCATCTAAACGTTTGATTTCATTTTTCAACACCGCACGCTCTTTCTTCGTAAGCATTTCCGCTTCAGGAGATTCCAGTGTAATCCGGAAATTTTCCAATTTATTAATGCTTTTCAAAATTGTTTCAAAATTGGTGAATGTTCCACCCAACCAACGCGTGGTAATAAACGGCATTCCACAACGTTCAGCCTCGGCCTTAACAATGGCACGAGCCTGTCTTTTGGTTCCGACAAACAACACTACCCCACCTTTACCTGCGATATTGCGCGCAAAAGTGGCCGCCTTTTCAAGAGAGCTTAATGTTTGCTGTAAATCCATCACGTGGATGTGATTACGTTCCGTAAAAATATATGGCTTCATCTTGGGGTTCCATTTGGACGTTTCGTGTCCAAAGTGGACACCGGCCTCAAGAAGGTCTACTAAACTTGGTAACGACATAAATTGATCCTTTCTTCCTCTTCGTCGCTCTTCAAATACCAGTTATATCTTCGACAGGCTCAGATTAAACTAGCAAGGAATGAAGTGCCTTCCCAATGGGAAACAAGACGAATGTGAGATAAATTAGCTAATAAACTTGTGGTGATAATCTAACAAAGAAGTAGTTTTTAGGCAAGGATCGACGATATATACAAAAAAAACCGACCCTAGTGGCCGGTTGAACCAGGTGGACACAAGAAGGTACTACAGCATAGTTGCCTGTTGTGCTGACAGGTTCTTGCACCCATCAACAACCACTTCTTGCTTCACACCACAAATAGCGCACAGCAAGTGTGCAAACTGTTCGATGCTTGTCTTTTGCCCCTCAACAAGCACGAACCAACATTCTACGCCCGTACAACAAATTTGCAGCTTACAAGCGGTCGTCAGCATACCAACCTGAAGGGTTTTCTCCTTCGTGGGACTCTCGGCAATCGTCGTGAGAAATGAGGGAATTTTACCTTCCCACTCAACGACGTTTGGCGCGAGTTCAGCAAAGTACGCCAAAATGGCACGAAGCCTTCTCTCACTTAACGATTCAACAGTAATTCTCGACATCTTCGACATCTTTGTTTCCTTTTTCTTCTTGTGGCCTTCTTGTAAGTAACAACGAACAAACCCGACTCAAAAATGTATACTTTGATATTAAAAAAGTCAATGATCAAAAAATACCCAAGGCAAGCCTTGGGATTACTACCGAATTTATTCCACTTATCCTGAAAAGGAGAAATTCAATCGACTGGCGCCAAATGTATCTTTGGTTTCTGCTCAACCGACAAAAGCGTTACGGGGGCCTTATTCCCCCACAGAACAAACCTTGCCAATACTCCCACGATGATGCTCGCCACGAGCAATGTGTAGAAGCCGAAACGAACGACCGAAGTCCTATTGGCGAAGTTAACGAAGTCGTACTCGTAGCCGATGGTGAGCAGTACCACACCGATCACCATCGCGATCGACGCGAAAAATTGGATCCGCGCCACATCATGAACTCGTTGTTGCAATAATTCCCGCCTACGTCCGAACATCTGTCACCTCCATAAGGTTAGTGGACTAAAAACAAACAACCGACGAAATAGTTTGTTCCTAGAATCAAAAAATGTCAATGAATATATTAAAAAAAATACCCTTTCACATAACAGCGAAAGGGTTACCACAATTTCGGACCCACTACGTCACGCATCGCCCACCAAGTGCTCCGGGGGTGGACTTCTTGCCGGCATAGGCCTTCTTTCAATTTCTGCTCTTTCTTGACCTCCCATGTTTAACCTTTTGGGTTCGGGCAACCGTCGCCCCTGTGCCGATGCCGCCATTTGCGCAACCTTCGCCACGTTGTCCGGATGTGAGACCCCTGTATTCTCGGTCCCCTTGCCACTCATGACCAGACCTCCTGCTGATAGTCAAAAAACAAAAAAAGAACGCCCACTCCGATAAACCCCAGTATACCAACCTTCAAAATAACGTAAAGGTGGTAGATGTACACGAAATTGACAAAAAATAGCTTTTATCTATAATAATGGAGTTATGAAACCTGAAATCCACCCAGAATACCAAGAAGCTCAAGTTACCTGTGCTTGTGGCAATTCTTTTAAAGTAGGCTCTACAAAAGCCGAAATATTCACAGAAGCATGTTCTGCCTGCCATCCTTTCTACACGGGCACCAAGAAGATCATGGACACCGCCGGTCGCGTCGAGCGCTTTGCGAAATTGGTTGAAAAGACAAAGAAACAGAAGGAAGCCAAAATCATCGCCAAAGGCGCCCCAAAGAAGCTCCGCGAAAGCAAATCCACAAAGTCCAAAAAGATCGGTTAGTTATATTTTAATTTTACACATCGTTCCGAGTATTTCCGGAACGATGTTTTCGTAAATGTTTTGTTCCTTCGTCATCCTTGCGAACCCCGCACCCTTGTGGTGCGTGGGCGAAACAATCTCCCGCGTCTTGTTTTTTTGAGATTGCCACGCCTCGCCCATTCTAAAGAATGGTCGATGGCTTGCAAAGACGACGCTTGGCCCTCGCTTTATTTAAGTTTTCACGCTAAAAATAGATCATGCCTTCCTTAATTGATATTGAAAAAGAATACCTACAACTTACTGAAAAATTGAGTTCTCTCAACGGACTTTCGCACGCCGAAATTGCCACGATATCATCGCGTCATTCGGAACTCCAAAAAATCATGGATATTAAACATCGAGTGGATGACTTGAGAAACACCGTACAAGAAAACCAAAACATCTTACAGGAAGAAGACAATGAACTAAAAATTTTAGCATTGGATGAACTACCAAAAACCCAGGAAGAACTTACTCTGGCCGAAAAAGAACTTAGACATTCCCTTCTCCCTAAAGATGAATACGCTGACAAAAACGTAGTAATAGAAATCCGCGCTGGCGCCGGTGGTGATGAAGCATCCTTATTCGCTTCCGATCTTCTAAAAATGTATATGCGTTTTGCGGAAGCACAAAACTGGAAAACCCACTTAGTTGATGAAAACCACAATGAAGCCGGTGGGTTCAAAGAAATTATTTTTGAAATGGTTGGCAAGGGTGCATATGGAGCATTACAGTTTGAAAGTGGTGTCCATCGCGTTCAAAGAATTCCGGTAACTGAAAAAATGGGACGTATTCACACCTCTACGGCAACCGTCGTAGTATTGCCAAAAGCGGAACAAGTAGACGTCGAAATTCGCCCTGAAGATTTACGCGTTGAAACTTATCGCGCCGGCGGTCATGGCGGGCAAAACGTCCAGAAAACCAGCTCGGCGGTGCGTATTACCCACATTCCAACAGGCACCGTCGCGCAAAGTCAAAACGAGCGTGGACAAGCCCAAAACAAAGAATCGGCAATGGAAGTACTGCGTTCCCGCATTTTAGCCAAACAAATTGAAGATCAACAAAATAAAGAGGGTGTGGCCCGCCGTACCCAAATCGGCACAGGCGACCGCAGTGAAAAAATTCGTACGTACAATTTTCCGCAGGACCGCCTTACCGATCACCGTATCAAAGAATCCTGGCACGGTTTAAATCAAATCATGGATGGAAACATCATCGACATCATCGATACCATTCGCGACGCCAATGAAAACAAGGCTCTCGGCGAATCTCTTTAAGTCACTTTAAGGGTCACCCCTAAAGTAAAACACTACTTTAGGGGTGACCCTTAAAGTCGCACGCAATTTATGAAACAAAGCACTAAACTATTAACCATCAAAGAAGCCCTGCGCGAAGGGGTTGTGTATCTGCGAACCAGCTCGCCTAGTTTTGGTGTGGATGCGGAAATATTATTGTCTGAAGCGATCAAAAATCCACGCGAGTTTTTAATCGCCCACAACGAGGAAAAACTTACATTTAACCAGACGGCAAAATATCGACACTGGCTGATGCAACGAATAAAAGGCGTGCCAATTCCCTATCTAACAGGCAACCAATATTTTTATGGACGAAAATTTATCGTCAATAAAAATGTATTAGTCCCCCGCCCCGAAACCGAAGCGATAGTTGAGGAATGTATCAGAATCTGTAAGCAATCTATCGAAGTGTCATTCCTGCCCGAGAGCAGGAATCCGTCGCGTCATACACCCACGCCAATCATAGCGGATATTGGCACCGGTTCAGGTGTAATAGCTGTCTCACTCGCTCTCGAGATCCCAAAAGCAAAAATCATCGCCACGGACAAATCCGGAACGGCCCTAAAAGTGGCTGCTCGCAATGCAAGAAAATATCGCGCTGCCAAACGCGTTACGTTTTTTGCCAGCGACCTGCTCAACGAAATTCCCACTGAACTTTCGCCGAATATTATTGTTTCCAATCTACCTTATGTGACAACAGATGAATTAAGAAATGCTCACACCAAACCTGACACAATCGGCTTAACATTTGAACCCCAAGGGGCCCTGGAAGGCGGCCCGGACGGTCTTGCCGTATTTCGTCGTTTCTTCGCTCAAATCGCGCGTTTCGAACAAACCAGGAAATCTCTTCAACACTTATTGCTCGAACACAACCCAAAACAACGCCGCGCCCTATGGGAACTAGCCCATGAATTTATACCCGAATTTAAACCCCAAGAAGTAACGCCTTTCGTGAGCAAGTGGTCGTTGCTCTAAGAAAGACCTTAAGCAATCAAAAAACTACTCAAGTAATCCGGTTGCCAACAAAGATTCTCTTAGCTTCTCCGGCGTTTCAAATAAGACTGTTTCCATTCCCATCTCTCTTGCCGTTTCTAAACATGACTCTTTGTCGTCAACAAACAAAGCTTCGCTCGCCTCGACGCCGGCTTCCTTTAGCGCCAACTCATAAATTTTCGGGTTTGGTTTCCTGACGCCCGCTTCATGGGAAAACACACCACCGCTAAACCAGCCAACAAATCCATACATTTTATCAAGCGCCTCAACACGTTCCTTAATATTATCGGAAAGATATAATACTCGATATTTTTTCGCCAACTCACTTATAATAATTTTAGTGCCGTCAATAAGCTCATAATCATCAATCCATTCTTTCTCCAACAGATCAATATCTTCGGCAATGTTCAGCTTGATCAGGACTTGTTTCCAAAAATCATTCCTGGATATTTTCGCTTCGCGATACAAACTTCCCAACTCACCATCCAACACTTCTTTTACAAAATTCATTTCCAGTCCATGACGGGAACACAAATCGGTGGCAAATTTTTTTGTCCCATTTGTAAAAAGTACCCCACCTAAATCAAAAATTACTGCTTTAATCATACGAAAATAATACCAAAGATATTCCTAAGTATCTACCATAATCCCCGCTTGCGCGGGGATTGGTTCAATATTTCAGTAAGATTACTTCTTCTCTTCTTTTTTAACTTCTTTCTTAGCTTCCTTCTTGTCGCCTTCCGGTGCACCTTCAGCGGCTGCTTCGGCTTCCTTGGCGGCTTTCTTCTCGTCGCCCTCAGTCTTCACTTCACCGGCATTTTCTTCCACTTCCTTGTTCAATTCTTCCATTTCAGCTTCAGAACGAGGAGGAGTGACAACAGCAACAATTTCTTCCATATTATCCAAAACCTTCACTTTGTCGGAAATATTTAAATCAGCGATAGTGACACGAGATTCAAAATCCTTCAATGCCCCAATATCAACGATAATATTTTCCGGCAAATCTTGCGGTAAGGCCGATACTCTAATTTCACTCAAACTCTTTACCAAAGTTCCCGCCAAATCCTTAACAGCAAATGATTCTCCTTGAAAAATCAACGGCACAGTAGCTTCGATAGATTCCTTCAAGTTAACTTCATGAAAATCGATGTGTTGTGGAAGTCCGGTCATAGGATTACGTTGCACCTCTGAAACCAAAACCGCGCGACCTTCTTTTTCGCCCTCAATCACCAAATTTATTAACGTGCTGTGAGATAATTCCGGTAAAATCTTTTCAAACGCTTTTTGATTTATTGCAATCTGAACATTGGCAATACCGTTACCATAAAGAATACATGGAATAGCTCCGCCGATGCGGACATTTTTTGCCTTACGCCCCGCTTTTGCGCGAGGTTGAGCTTCAATTTGATGGATTTTATTAATAGACATCGGTTTCTTTAGTTAATTCTCGAACAACGGATCTATCTTGACGCTTTAGCAGTTGGATCATTTCCAGCAACTCGTTTCCACTCACACTTGGAGTAAGGCGAAACTTTTCAATATCTTCCCTGGTCATGTCCGTTACCATTCCAAGAGAAATCATACCCATACCACTCATGGCTACGACGGCCATAATTGAACTTTTACAACGCGGACATTCCACATAAACAGTAGAAGATTCATCGGTAGTTTCGATGATTTGCGCGTCCTCTACCCGATAGCCCGCATTACAAAGCGGACAACGGGAGATCAATTGATTCACTTCATCAAACATATTCTTTGCTTTATGAGTAAATATTAAACAAGGGAGACCTTTTTGTCAAACAGCACCGCCTTCACACAGGAAGTATGAGTAATTTTTCTCTTTCAACCGGCCTCACGACTTTTCTCACTCCCGCACTTACCCTCCCAACGACAATGTTACCACATCACTTGTATCATTAACCTCCCAAGATTCTCCGTGAATAATGACACTCTCAACCAAACCAACAATAATGAACATTGTCAAAAGACTACTTCCACCATAGGAAATAAACGGTAAAGGAACGCCGGTTACAGGCAAAAGACCAATATTCATACCGGCATTAACCACTACACCGCTAAGCAAGACCACAAATGCGCCAACCGCAATCGCTCGCCCAAACGAGTCGGTTGTTTTTGAGGCGGCAACCAACATGCGCCAAAGAATTACTCCATAAAGAGACAACACGCCCAAAACACCCACCAATCCCAATTCTTCGCCAATGCGCGCAAAAATAAAATCTGTCCTATTCTCGGGTAAAAAGTTTAACCGACTTTGCGGACCATATCCAAGACCCCTGCCCCAAAATCCACCTGACCCAAATGCCGTAACAGACTGCAAAACAGTGTAACCACGCCCAAGTGGATCGGCACCGGGATTTAAAAACACGGATACTCGATCCTTTTGATAAGGTTTAAGAAAGAAAAACCAACCACTCGCGAAAATAACAACAGCAAGCACCGCCAAACTAAAAAATTGCTTACGCGTAAGACCGGCCACGGCAATCATGCCAAACCAAATCATTACCAATAACATTCCGGTCCCAAAATCAGGTTGCAAAAAAACCATAATAATCGGGATACCAGCAAATAAAATTGTTCGAAACAACACGGCTACTGAAGCTACCCCCCGCTTACTTTCCCCTAATATTTTTGCGATTACCACTAGAATTATTGCTTTTGCAATTTCACCGGGTTGCAAGTGAAAACCGCTAAAGACCAACCACGAAGTCGCGCCACGAATAATCCTTCCTTGTAACACGACCAAAAGCAAAACTATTAACACAATAAACATTGTCGAAGATAATGACCGCGCAAAAGTATAATGCGTACGAGCAATAATAAACATTGCAATAATTCCAAGGGCGGCAGCTGCGCCCTGGCGCAAAAAATATCCAAGATTTGCTGAATCGCTTCCCGTGCCTAGCAAAACCATACTTATCACAGTCAAAAGTAAGGCACTTCCCCAAAGTGCGGGATCACTCCGTCGAAAAACATCTCGAATAATCACTCTATATTAATAGCGCACAAATTTAGTTGTGACCATTGAAGTAGTCGGGCGAGGCGAAGCAATCTCACCAAAATTACGACGCGGGAAATTGCCACGCCTTGCCCTCCGCCAGTTGGCGGACTCACGAATGGTCAATGGCTTGCAAAGACAACGGCAACTAGTTCCCTGCTGGCATGGCAGGATTCTGTAAATCGCGAATATCCTGAATCCCTTGTCGTTGTTGAATCGCATCCGACAAAAAGACATTTACTTCCGGAACAACTTTAAAATCCGACACCGTTGCCCCCTTATTTAACGGCCACTGCGCGGTAAACTCGCGACGCTCCGCCGACAAGAACGCGCCCATAAAAGTCTTACTCGCGCCAATCATTTCACCCTGCGCGTCCAAACCGACAATAGTCACTTCCACGCGCGTATAATCAACATTACTTTGATTAGCAAGCAATCCCTTCAACTGAAAAGTATCAATTGTAGGACCTGAAATAATATTCGTCGGCTTATTAATCAATACAATTTCCGGTGGCGCGAAAGTACTATCAACAAACACCCACTGCGGATTAATTACTTCTAATGTTGCGGTGGCCCCCGCCGGAATATCATAATTAAATGCCGTCAAATATTTTTGATCACTTGGCAAGATAAATGATTCGCCTGTTACAATCTGCGGATTTTGACTGTTAGCGGAAATTGTAAACTTATACTGAAAACGTACCGCCCCCGCGTTTGGATTTGGATTTCGCAGTGTTCCAACCAAATCACCCTTTCCGGGAGTGGTAGCAATAATTTTTGTCGCAATCACCTGCAACGGTAATGCAGTCTTGGGAGTTGGCGGCGCAGCCGCCGGCGGTGTGTAAGTCAACCAAAAAATCAGTCCGGCAAGCGAACCCCAAAAACCAAAGAAGATACACGCAATCACTATTTGTTTTATTGTTCGGTGTTTGAGAACCATTGAGAACAGTTTACCAAAGTTTGACGAAAAAATAAATTATTGTGATACCGTCTGATTCGCAAACAACTGAAGCTTGCAAATGACCAAACCACAATGACCAATATCCACTCAATAACTAATTTTCAAATGACCAAGGTTTCGAATTGGACATTAAAAAATTGGTCATTCATTGGGAATTGGGTATTGGTCATTTCACCAATAAAAAAACACCCTCGACGTCCGTCAGGGTGTGACCATTCAGTTTACAGAAAGGCGAACTCTATTTTGTATCACCAGATCATTCAGTCGACCCGACCGGCGACACGGGACTCGCGAGCACGAACCTTCTGCTCCCAAGATGGCTCGATACCGGCGAAAAACGTATCAACCCATAGCTCGGGATCTTGCTCGGAAGATCCAAAGAAATGTACTCGACCGACATCGTCCCGATTCAAAACGGTTCGCAATTCCAAGAGAAAGCGTCCTTCGTCAACAACCGGACAAACATTCAACACACGATCATTAACATGTTCCGCTCTCCCGAGAATAAATAGGCGACCAGGTGGAAAAATGTCCGCTGATGTGATCTGTTCACAAAAAAGGATTACTCCCTCATCGATTGTCAGATAGCACAGGTCTTCACCACTCACCTTGACGCTCTTTCTTTGTTTTCCGTCAAGAACAACAAAAACCATTTTGCGTCGCGATAGAGCCTTCACATCCATCGATAGATCTCCTTCAGAGAGTTGTGACACGATTAACAGACACTAATTGTTACTCGTTCAATTGACACATACCTAACAAAGAACATGTTATTATGCTCCAAACCACCCAAATTGTCAATAGTGCAATTTAGTGGGGCTTGGTAAGATGAAAATTCATGGAAAACACTTCCGTCATTGCGAACCATCGCTTTCAAGCGAGGCGAAGAAATCTCTTCAACTTTCAACACTGGAGATTGCCACGCCTTGCCCATTCTCACGAATGGTCAATGGCTCGCAAAGACGACGTTAAATATTTTTCTTCATGGGGATTCTAAAAATGCCTGAGTTTATTCACCTCCACACCACTTCGCTCGCTTCGGCGAGCTACGAGGGGCAAGCCTCTCACTATCCTTTTCTACAAGTTAAATAAAAAATAAAATGCCAGAGTTTATCCATTTACACACTCATTCCCACTATTCCCTCTTGGATGGTCTTTCTAAGGTGGACGATATGGTTAAGCGCGCGAAGGAACTTAATATGTCCGCCATTGGTCTTACCGATCACGGCGCGATGTATGGCATCATCGATTTTTATTCCACCTGCAAAAAAAACGGCATCAAACCAATTATCGGTGTCGAAACCTACGTTGCCAATCGCAGTCACACGCAAAAAGAAACAGGTATTGATAATCGCCGTTATCACCTAACTCTCTTAGCCAAAGACATGACCGGTTATAAAAATTTAATTAAGCTGGTTACAACAGCTCACCTCGACGGTTATTACTACAAACCCCGTGTCGACAAAGAATTACTCCGCGCAAATCACGAAGGCATTATCGCCTTGTCCGGTTGTATCGGAAGCGAAGTAGGACGCGCTATCACCGGCGAAGGAAAAGAAAAGGCAATCCAAGTTATCCGTGAATATCAAGAAATTTTTGGTGTCGAAAATTACTATCTGGAAATTATGCACCATCCGGATGTGGATAATTTTGAAAAATGGCGTTTTATGTTAATCGAGCTTTCCCGCGAATTAAATATTCCCTTGGTTGCCACGCAAGATTCGCATTACCTCCGCCCAGATGACGCCGAAGCACACAAGACACTCGTCGCCATTTCTACCAATACCGATGTCGGTGATACGGGAATTTTTGCAGGAAAAGGTCATTACCATTTTATTTCCACCGAAGAAGCAATGGAATGGTTTTCTGATATTCCGGAAGCCGTTACCAACACAAAAGTTATCGCCGATCGTTGCAATATTGAACTAACCCTTGGAAAATTCATTTTCCCAGACTTTGCACTGGAAGAAGGAAAAACGGCTGACCAAATGCTTGATGAATTAACACAAAAAGGGATGACTTTTCACGGTTTAACCAATGACACCGCAACAGATGAAAGACGCAAATACGAACTAGATGTCATTAAACAAAAAAACTACGCCCCTTATTTTTTGGTGGTTGCCGACTTACTGCGTTTCGCGCGCAAATCGGATATTTACACAACGGTTCGTGGCTCGGCTGCCGGATCACTGGTTGCCTATCTTTCTGGAATTACAAATGTTAACCCAATTGAATTTCAACTCCCCTTTGAACGTTTCTTAAACCCTTTCCGCCCATCCGCGCCCGATATCGATATGGATTTTGCGGATAACCGAAGAGGCGAAGTAATTGAATATGCCAAACAAAAATACGGCGACGACAAAGTGGCCCAAATTGGAACATTCGGAACAATGATGGCCCGTGGCGCGGTGCGTGATGTGGCCAGAGCCCTAAATAAACCTTACGAACTGGGTGACCGCGTAGCAAAACTTATTCCAATGGGTTCACAGGGTTTCCCAATGACGATCGATCACGCCATGGAAATCGAACCGGAACTAAAGAAACTTTACGACAACGATCCGGAAATCAAACACATTTTGGATATTTCCCGCAAACTTGAAGGTACAATGCGCCACGTTTCCGTACATGCCGCCGGCGTCGTCATCGCCCCAAGGCCCTTGGTCGAATATGTCCCGATCCAACTTGATCCGAAAGACGGTGATCGACGCATTACGCAATATGACATGTACACCGTTGGCGAAGACGGAGTGGGCTTAACCAAGCTCGACTTCTTGGGTATTCGCAACTTGGCAATCCTGGAAGACGCCGTGCGGTTAGTAAAACAGCACCACAATATTAAAATAGATATCGAACGCATCCCCTTCGACGATAAAAAAACTTTTGAAATGCTAGCAAAAGGCGAAACGGAAGGATTGTTTCAACTTAACGGCGAGGGTATGACAAAACATTTAATGGACCTGAAACCATCAACAATCCACGACATCAACGCCATGGTGGCACTCTACCGTCCGGGCCCAATGAATAACATCCCGGAATACATTGCGCGAAAACAAGGCCGTAGCCCAATCAAATATTTCCACCCGAAAGCGCAAAATTTCTTGGCCAAATCTTATGGCATTTTGGTTTATCAGGACGATTTAATGTTCACCGCCTTGGAACTGGCCGGCTACAACTGGGAGACGGTCGATAAATTCAGAAAAGCCATCGGAAAAAAGATTCCGGCCGAAATGGCAAAACAACACATAATCTTCGTTGAAGGTTGTCAAAAAAACAGCAATTTAACGAAAGACCAAGCCGAAGCAATTTGGAATTTATTCGAACCGTTTCAAGGTTACGGTTTTAACAAGGCCCATGCCGCTTGCTATGGACGCGTCGCGTTCCAAACAGCTTACATGAAAGCCAACTTCCCTGCTGAATACATGTGTGCCGTACTTTCCGCCGAATCCGGTGATATAGAAAAGATCGCGATTATTATCAATGAGTGTAAGCGGATGGAAATTCCCGTATTACCGCCGGATGTAAATTTTTCACATAAAGGTTTTACGGTTTTAAAAGCAAATGATCAAATTCCAAAAGATGAAATTCGTTTTGGACTGCACACAGTTAAAAATGTCGGCGAACACATTGTTGAAGCAATTATTGCCGAACGTGAAAAGGCAGGACCGTTCAAAGATCTAATCGATTTCTTTTCGCGAGTGCATTCGCGTGATCTTAATAAAAAGTCGGTGGAAAGCTTAGCCAAAGCCGGAGCCTTCGACACGCTCGCCGAACGCAATCAAATTCTGGAAAATACCGACACCCTTTTGAATTTCAACCGCGATATTGGAAAACAACTTTTAACCAACCAAGCTAACCTCTTTGGGATGATGCCAGCCGAAGTGGCCAGACCAAAAGTTACTCTTAAATCTGTCGAACCGGCCACGCAAAAACAACGACTTAGTTGGGAAAAAGAATTATTGGGATTATTTATTTCCGGTCACCCGTTAATGGATATTGCCCCGGCTCTTGCGGAGGCCACTACACAAATTGCCGACATAACTATTCATAATTCAAACGAAAAAGTGAAGATTGGCGGAATTATTACAACCATTAAAAAAATCATCACCCGCACCCAAAAAGCCATGGCTTTTGCCACCGTCGAAGACCGTTCCGGTTCACTGGAAGTTTTAGTGTTTGCAAAACTATTAGAAACATCACAAGATCTTTGGTTGGAAGATAAAGTTTTGATTATTGAGGGTCGTGTCAGCGACAAAGACGGCGTACCAAAAATTTTGGCTGATTCAGCCGTCGAATACGACCCGGCCAATCCTCCAAAGCCTCTCAAAAACAAAGCTGTGTTTGATGAAAAGCCACCAATCAGCATCACTATCAGTGTTCCGGTCAGTGCGACAAAACGCACTTTCATGGACTTAAAAGCCATTCTGGAAAAAGTCGGCAAAGGTCGCACTGCTGTCTTCTTGGAAATCCAAAAAGAAAACCAAAAAGATTTGTTAAAAACATCCTATCTGATTACTTATACCCCATTTCTCCAAAACCTATTTGGAAATATTTTAGGACCGAACTGCATAAAAGTAGAGGAAGCAAAACCGGTAATTCAACACAAGTTTGAACCGGCAGTGGAAGAACTTTAAGGGTCACCCCTGAAGTAAAGAGCAAGGCTCGCCCATGACTGATACACCCTTCGACTCCTCGCCCAGTTGGGCTTGTCGCTCAGGGTTATTTTATTTTGTTTGATAACAAAATAAAATAAAAAAACCGCGCGTCAGACGACGAACGGTAACTATTTTTTCGACCCAGAAACCGGCAAGCGACACAACACATACGCTGTCAACAGTTGTACCGGCATAGCACACAAAACCACAAAACAGGCGAATGCCTTAGAGACTGTTTCGTAATCACCGACCAAAGTGATAATAGCCCAGGTCAACAAAACGACCGTAATGCAGGCATGAAAAACCAATGTCAGCCCGCGCATCTCTACGGCAAATGAACTCCTGGTTGCTCCTGAAACATCACTTCCTTCTTCGCTCGCAACTGCCGGCGGAAGAACCCCTATTCCCCGACCACATACAAGATCTCTTCGCCGTCTGCGCCCAAGGCCGTCTAGGCCGTCTAGGCAAAAACCGGACTCTTCTTGTGATTCTGACATATTTCACCCCGCAGAAATTAATAACGAACCAACGCCACCTCGTTTTTTACACCTTGTTACTTATTTTGTCCACTTTAAGCCACTTTAAGGAGTATCCCTAAAGTTGCAACTTTAGGGATACTCCTTAAAGTCCTTTTCTAATCGCCTCCCACTTGCTATAGTCTTTACATGTCAAACGAAACTCCAATCGAACCAATTCGCCACTCTTTATCTCATTTAATGAGTATGGCAATAACCGAGCTTTACCCCACAGCCGGATTGGGTGTTGGTCCAGTGATCGAAAACGGTTTTTACCAAGATTACGATCTACCCGAAACAATCAATCAAGATCTATTCCTAAAGTTAGAAAAAAGAATGCGGGAGATGATTGCCGAAGAAATCGAATTTAAGCAACACAACGTCGAGTTCGATGAAGCACTAAAAGCCTACAAAAATGATCCGTACAAGACAGAACTAATCGAAGGATTAAGAACGAAAGGTGAAAAAAATGTTAGTTTCTATCTCTCTGGCTCGTTCGATAATCTTTGTGGTGGCCCGCACGTAAAAAATACTAAAGAAATTAATCCCGACGCTTTCAAACTGATTAAGGTTGCCGGTGCGTACTGGCGTGGAGATGAAAAGAATAAAATGTTGACCCGTATTTACGGTGTGGCTTTCGCAACAAAAGAAGAATTGGAAGCTTACATAACAATGCTCGTAGAAGCAGAAAAACGTGACCACAAAAAGCTCGGTCGTGAACTGGACCTGTTTGTTTTTTCCGACTTGGTTGGCAGTGGTCTTCCCCTCTGGACACCAAACGGCATGATGCTTCGCACATTACTCGACAATTTTGTGTGGGAACTGCGTGACGCACGCGGTTACGAAAAAGTGGAAATTCCCCACATCACCAAGAAGGAACTATACGAAGTCAGTGGTCATTGGGACAAATTTAAAGATGAACTATTCCGCATCACCACGCGCGAGGGCCATGAATTCGCAATGAAACCAATGAACTGCCCACACCATACGCAAATCTACGCCCGTAAAGCGTGGAGCTATCGTGAACTGCCACAACGCTACGCCAATTCCACGATGTGCTACCGCGACGAACAATCCGGCGAACTTTCAGGACTTTCGCGTGCCCGCAGTTTTACACAAGATGATGCGCACGTTTTCTGTCGCCCAACCCAAGCAAAAGAAGAATTTCTCAAAATTTGGGATATCGTACATGAATTCTATGGAGTTTTCGGATTTAACTTAAAAGTAAGACTCTCTATTCACGACCCAAAACAACCTGAAAAATATCTTGGCGATGCCAAGCGCTGGGAGTACGCCGAAACTGTTTTGCGTGAGATTGTTACCGAGAAAAACGTTGACTGGTTTGAAGGTTTGGGCGAAGCCGCTTTCTATGGACCCAAATTAGACTTTATGGCCCAAGATTCTCTTGGACGTCAGTGGCAAGTGGCAACAATCCAGCTTGATCTCAACATGCCGGAACGCTTTAATCTTTTTTGTCACAATGAAGAAGGCAAAGAAGAACGCATCGTCATGATTCACGCCGCAATTATGGGTTCCATTGAACGATTTCTCTCAATTTTAATCGAACATATGGCTGGCCACTTCCCGCTATGGCTCGCCCCGGTACAAGTTTCCGTTCTCCCAATCGGTGAAGCACAACTGGATTATGCCAAACAAGTTGCCGTTGAATTAAAGAAAGTCGGCATTCGCGCTCAAGTCGATGAACGCAACGAAAAGATTGGCAAAAAAATTCGCGACAACGAAATAAAGAAAATTCCAGTCATTGCTGTTGTTGGTGATCGCGAAATGCAAGCCAAAACCATTGCCTTGCGCATGCACGGCAAAAAAGACGGTGGAGTGTTGACGATAGACCAGACTATTGAACTACTCAAAAAAGCTATTGACGAAAAAAAGATTTCTTTCGAATAAATAACCTTTTTGTATGCTGTATGTTGTATCGCGTCACGAATACAGCATACTAAATACCGCATACAACATACTATTTCGGTGTCGCGCTCGGCAAAACACTCGACAAAGCATCTAGCGCTTTCTTGGTGTTATTCACCGCATTTGTCACATCTTCGGTGCGACGTTGTGTTTTATCAAAAACATTCCGAAGTTGTTCCAAAGCAGTCCGCGCTTGTTGTAAAACGTATTGAGCATTTTCCGGGATATCCTGCAGTTTACTGCCGAATCCTTGTTTGGATAAAATTGTTTCGGTGCTTTTAATCCCCTTATCAACATTATCCAAGGCCAAATTAACCTTGTCATTTCCAAGTTTGTCGCGAGCAGAATTTTCTAACACATTCAACCCCACATAGGCGTCACTTAATATCTTACCGGCAAAATTATCCGTCGATAACGGAACATTCTTTTTTGTCCAATTGCTGATTCCCTGCACCTTATTTAACGCATCCGGTGCACAAATACCGGTTGTCAATTTCCATCGCTCACAAAAAATTGGACTATTCGTCACAATCATAGGCAATCCCCAGATCAACATGACCCAGACTAACAAAAACAGGACCACCAATGAAATAATCAGACGAATTAGCTTCATATTGCTTATTCTATCACATCGATTACTTTATATAGATACGAACGAGGTATTCCCTCCTTTTTTCAAAGGAGGGCGAGAGTGGATTCTGCATATTGTACTCAACCAAACTAATCCCTCCCCGCCTCCCTTTGAATAAAGGGAGGATACGATACGAATCATCTGCATGAATACATATCAACCAGCCCCAAAACCACTCCTAACAATCATGGGCCCAACCGCATCAGGCAAGACCCAATTGTCTTTAGTGTTGGCCGAGCAATTCCAGGGAGAAATTATTTCTGCCGACTCGCGTCAGGTTTATTTTGGCATGAATATTGGCACGGACAAAATTGTTTCACGGGGAAAAATTGCCAGTTCGCCACTTGAACCGATTGAATACAATTCAATGCCCCACTACCTTATCGATACAATTACACCAAACCAACCATATTCGGCAGCGGATTTTGTAAACGATGCAACAAAAGTGATCGCGAAAATTCATGAGAACAACCACCTACCGATTGTAATCGGTGGAACGGGTTTTTATATTCGCGCACTTACCGAGAAGAAGAACTTTGCATCAGTACCGCCGGATTTTGTTTTTAGAGAATGGGCAAACAAACAACCAGTGGAAAATCTGGCGAATGATTTACTTCAAAAAGATCCGATATTGGCCGAGCGTATTGATTTAAAAAATCCAAGACGAGTAATTCGAGCTTTAGAGATAGCAAACTATGCGTCGTCTTTGCGAGGCCGCCCGCAGGCGAGCCGAAGCAATCTCCCGAGTTCCGCGTCCGCTGGGGCAATTCATGAATTTCCCCTACACGAGACCGCATTACCACCAACGCCTGATTTTAATATTCTCAAAATCGCCATCCATCGCCAACCCGAAAATTTGCGCGACCTCATCACTCAGCGCGTCGACAAACAACTCGAATTAGGACTCGTAGAAGAAATAAGAACCCTGATAAAACAATACGGCGAGCAGGCGCCGGGCCTTCAAGCAATCGCCTACCGCGAACTTTTTCCATTTCTGCGTGGCGAAGAATCGTTGGAAGCAGGAAGACAAAAAGTTATCAATGCCAACTGGCAATACTCAAGACGACAATTAACTTGGCTCAAGAAAGAACCCAACATTGTCTGGATTGAAAATGAAGAAGAAGCGATTGAATTGGTAAAATCTTGGTAATAGACCAGGGTCCGACCATGGTCAGAATAAAAACAACCGCATAAAGGACGTATAAGTTTTTCGCACTCACGTCCCACGCGGTTATTTCGCGATTACTTAAAGGATCATCTCTAAAATTGCATGCATCCTTCCTTCGCTAAAGCTATGGGGGATTGTTTTCGCGTACTCGCGAAAATAAAAAAACCACCAGTGCGTCTGGCGGTTACAACTAATACCTCATGCGGGAACCGACGACGTTCTCCTGAGCCTGGCGAAGTTTTCCCAAGCCTCATCACGTTTCAATTTGACCAAAACCGCATCCGGCCCGCCCAAAGACAAGACCTTGGTCCATTCTGCAGTTTCTTGAATAGCGCATTCTTCTGCCACACGAATATCGCCCAATTTCTCAAAAATCCCCGATTTCGTGCGGTACAGATTGGCTAGGTGATGGCTACCCTTCCCATCACAATCAATTTTGTACCTACTCATCGCCACCTCCAGAAGTCCCAATGCCATAGCGACATTTTCAAGACCCAGCGGGTCACCGATGTAAACCTGCGCCGCGTCACGGAACAAATTGGCGACCTCCACCCCTTCCTGCCCAATGATAGCCTGAAGGGTATTCAACATCGGATCATAGTTTCTCCAAAAATGGTAATTTTGATCACCCGCAAAATCGACAAACGCGCGCGCAACTGCCAACCGGTCAATGATTCTTCCCGATTCATTACTACATAACACCCTACCGGACAATTCATACCGATAATCCGCCAGTAGGTACAACTTACACAACAATGCCCACTGGTCTTCACCCGCCGCTACGGCGTTTTTCATCGCTTCGGTAAAACGACCGAGTCGATAATGACACCAGGCTGCCCAACCAAGCGCTTCACTTATTGGATTTTGACCACCGGCCATCAGCACTTCCAACTGTGACAAAGCGCCGGCATAATCTTTTTCGTTAAAAAGCCGTTCGATTTCGGCAAATTTGTTCTCGTCCGACATGATTATTCTCCCGTGAAAATGAACACGTTTCGACCGTAAACATCCAAACAACCGTCATATTTAAATATCACGGATACGGATTTTTGGCAAGAGAGAGACGTGATTATGATATACGATTTATGATTTATGAAGGACGAATGTTTCGCGCCGTCGATTCATCAATCATCATTCATTATTCGTCATTCATATAAAAAACCACCAGCGTTGGTTGCTGATGGTGACTAAATGTCGATCTTGTGGACAGAGCGATACCGCCCTCACTTAGTTGCTTGCTGTACGAGTCGTTCGAGCCGTAAAGCGTGTCCAATGACACCTACACGACAATCCCTATATCCCTCATTTTGCGGATCATGCTGAATTGCTATCAACCACAACTTAGCTGATTTATTTGCAACTTGGTAAGCCGAAGGAACGTCACCGACGACTTCCATCACCTTACTCTTCCAAAACAGCGCTTCGGCCCGGTGGTGCGCGTTTTCGTCTGCGATGCCGTACTTCATGATTGCGATTTCAAGTAGCCCAAGAGCAATAAAGAAATCGGCACTTGTAGTTGCATTATCCGCACATACCCGCGAGGCATCACGGAACAGGTGGCCAACTTCGACCCCCTCATCCGGAGCTAACACAGAAACGTGAGCCAACATCGTGTTGTTATCTCGCCAGAAGACATTGTTCGGATCACGTGCAAAATCAATGAAAGCTCGTGCAATCACAACAAAATCACTAATCCTTGCCAGAGTCTCATGTACTTCCGTTTTGCTGACACTTTCATACCGGCAATCCGCTAACACATATGCTTTGCAAAGCAACGCTCTTTGGTTATTATCAGTGACACGATGCAGCACTTCGACTGCCTCTGCCAGATTTCCTAACCGAAAGTTACACCAACCAGCCCAAGCAAAATCCTCGTTGGCAAAACCGTCAACAGTCGCATAGGTCTCCAACTGACGTAAAGCCAAAATGTAGTTGCCTTTGTCGTAAAGATTCTTTACGATAGCATACTTGTTCTCGTCCGACATGACCTATCTCCCATGAAAAAGGACTCGTTTCAAACACAGTGCCCAATAACAACCGTCATATTTAAATATCACGGATACGGATTTTTGGCAAGAGAGAGACGTGATTATGATATACGATTTATGATTTATGAAGGACGAACGTTTCGCGCCGTCGATTCATCAATCATTAATCGTCAATCCTAATTCAACGCGAATCATTTCCTGTACTTTTTGGGGATTGGCGCGACCTTTTGTTTCTGCCATCACTTTACCCATCAAAAATTGAACTACTTGCACCTTACCGGCACGGGCCTTATCCACTTCCGCAGGATTAGCGTTCAACATGTCTTGAACTATCCGGCGCAATTGATCATCATCGCTCACTTGCCCCAAACCTTTATCGGCAACAATATTCGATGGGTCACCGCCTGTTTTTTGCATAATGCGAAAAACTTCCGGCATAGCATTACGATTCACTTCCGCGCGATGCAACATCACAATCAATTCCGCAAAATTTTCCGGACTTATTTTTGTATGACTAAAATCAGTTTTTTCTTCAGCAAGAATGTTTCGAAAATCACCCAATAAATAGTTCGCGGCTAACTTGTACAAACGGACACTGTCTCGTTTTTCTACATCTGAACGCTGTTCATTCCATGCCAAAATTTCTGAAAAAACATTTTCAGTATATGAGGCCAACATTCTGTCTTCCACCATTATTCTAACTTGCTCATCTGGGAGTTGGAACTGACTGATAAAACGCGCTTCTTTTTCATGCGGTAATTCGGGTAATGCTTCACGCATTCGTTGAATTAATTCTTCGTCTATTTTTAGTGGCGGTATATCCGGTTCCGGAAAATATCGATAATCAGCTTCGTCTTCTTTCACGCGCTGTTCGACTGTTTCTTGCGTCGCATCGTTCCAACCACGTGTGCTTTGTTTTGTTGGCGGATTTCCCTGTTGCCAAAGTTCGGTCTGACGCGCAATTTCATAAGTTAACGCACGCTCCACCGCCTTAAAAGAATTAAGATTTTTACACTCCGTTTTGGGATTCAATTTCCCACCTATTTCGCGCATCGAAATATTCGCGTCAACACGAAGATCGCCATTTTCCATATCCGCATTAGATACACCAATATAACGAATGGTGCGTTGCAGGTCTTCCAAAAAGATTTTTGCTTCTTGCGGTGTTTTAATGTCCGGTTCAGTCACAATTTCTACCAACGGGGTCCCGGAGCGTGTGTAATCAACCAGTGTTCCACCGTCATGAATATTCTTCGCCGCATCTTCTTCCATGTGCGCACGTGTAATCCCAATTTCCTTTTCCTCATTGCTCACAAATACTTTTACTTTTCCTTCATAGCAAATTGGCTCGTCATATTGCGAAATCTGATAACCTTTTGGCAAATCGGGATAGAAGTAGCTTTTGCGGGAAAATGTCGTATGTGAGGCAATTTTGCAGTTTAAGGCCAGCCCCACCTTGATTGCCCACTCCACCGCTTTTCCATTGAGTACCGGAAGTTGTCCCGGAAAACCCATACAAATTGGGCAAACAAAACGATTCGCCTCCTCCGCTTCAGACACGTTCTTACACCCGCAGAACATTTTTGACTGGGTGTTGAGATGAACGTGGATTTCAAGGCCTATTACTGGTTCGAGATTCATATGGTCAGATTAAAAGAAAATGACAGGTTTGTCACATTGCCTCATGCCAGTCTTTTTCAAATAACCCAGGATACTTCCTTTTCTCTTTGCCCAACAAATTCCTGCCACTTTGGATGTTCAATCAATGCTTCCCTTACCCTCTCATGCACTTCTTCCGGCGTTTGCAATCGCCCATCCATATCCGCGGGAATATGACGCCAAACTTCGGGGTAAAAATCCATCAATTCATAATAACTTTGTTCCACACGATCCAAATATGCCGAGTTTCCTTCGTGCGCGTCCGGCTTACCGTTTTCGCGTTTCATCAGAAGCGCCGCCCGCATTTTACTGGGCATTGTGTGCAACAAAACCACGTCCGGCCTTGGTAATCCCATCATTTCAAATTCCAAATGATCAATCCAAGCATAGCGTTGCAACCTTTCGGTCAGGTCTTCCGTAAGCGCCCCCATGTGGCCCTGATTACTAGAAACAAAACGATCACACACAACGACATTTCCTGGAATTTCTAGTGCTTCTCGCATCTCTGGCGCGAAGCGTAAACGATTCGATGAATACAAAACCGCTTTAGAACGCCAATCGCGCGTATTCCAATCATCCTTGGCCTCGTGCAACATAAAACGAATCAAGTCCGCCACCGGATCTTGCTTGTAAGTAGGAAACGAAAATTTTACGAGATTATACCCTTCCCCTTCCAAATACTCGCAAAGTAAGCGTGTCTGCGTTTCTTTTCCCGAACCATCGGGGCCTTCGTTGACTAGCAATAAACCTTTGTGCATGGATTTATATTACTAAAAAACTTAACACGTGACCACCTCGGAGGTGGAGCGCGCTTGCTCCTCCTGCGAGGTGGTTTTGGTTCGTTCGTCGCTAACCAACACCACTTCCGAGGAAGCGCTGAAGCGCCACCTCGGAAGTGAAACAGGAGCACGGGGACGTGCTCCCCTACGATGACGACCCTAGATAATTTGACTTAATTCACAATAACCATACAATGAGCAGTTCTTTAAGGTTCATTTAAAACCCAACACAAGGAATACCTGATGAGCGAAGCCGCGGAACGAACAAATGTTGTTATCTTTATTGGAGATAGGCCACCCTTCGAAGATCGAATCGGATTTCTGCATAGTTCAGACAAAGATGGTTCAACTTGGGTCGAGTTTGAAAAAGCATCGGTAAGAGTTTCAACTCACGAAATTTCAAGACTCGATATGTGGGATTGGGACACTCGGGGATTAAGCCTGCCAGAATTCATGCAAAAGAAGCGCCCTTCTTTGATTGATGCAATGTTGAAACACGTCGTCACAGTCGAAGAACATCTTCGCGTAAATGATTCATTTCTAAGTGCCTTCTTTGGAAAAGAAAACGCTCAGAAAATAAAGCCGGACTTAGGAGCGTTTACAATAGTTGTTCCTGGCGAAGTGTGCGCAAACCCGGATGTCGGTGTCGTCGACACCGAAGACAATGGTTCAAATCTGTTTCGGGTTCGTTGTCGAACCAAAACGGTCACCGAACATGCTCACAGCCTGATTCCTCTTTCTGGAATTGAGCCAAGGGACGAAAACAGTGCTTTCCGAATCATCCAAGAGGTCTTGACCCAAAAACTACGCATCATGCGCGCACTGGCACTGACCTACGCTTCGTTGACTGGCACACAAGTCAACTTCGAGACCCGATAACATGTGGGTCTTTTTTATTTCACGGAAACGCGGGAGCACGGGGACGTGCTCCCCTACGAAACGAAAAACACCCGCTTGCGCGGGTGTTTTTAAAATTCAAGAAATTATTATAATTGGACTTTTAATCCAACGCCCATAGTTGTAGTGAGAGTCCCTGACAAAATGTATTCACCCTTCGCTGTTTGCGGGCGGGCTTGGCGGACGGCATCTACTACCGCGCGTGCGTTATCGGCAATTTTGTCCGCATCCCATGAAGCTTTGGCGACACCAACATGAATGTTGGCTGATTCGTCCATTTTGAAACTTACTTTACCAGCCTTCAATGACTTAACAAGTACAGCCGGATCGGGACCAATTGTGCTTGTTTTTGGGTTTGGCATAAGTCCACGAGGACCGAGTACTTTCGCAATCTTCGCGAGCTCTTTCATCATGTCCGGGGTTGTAACAGCAACGTCAGCGGCGAAAGATTTCTTAGCCGCGATTTCGTTTACCAATTCCACGCCACCAACAATATCAGCACCGGCTTCTTTGGCTTTTTCTTGCAAAACCGGGTTTTCTGTAAACACAGCCACTTTGATTGAACGTGGTGAACCGTGAGGCAAAGAAACCGTACCACGAACGGTTTGGTCGGACTGCTTTGCGTCCACACCAAGGTGCATGTGAATTTCCACTGTTTCATCAAACTTTGCTTTAGCGTGTTCTTTTACAAACACGGCCGCTTCTTTAATGGAAACAGTTGTCGTCGGTTTTGTTTTTTCGATTTCAGTTGTTCTCTTTCCAGTCATATTAATAGTTCAAAAATTATTTAACTAAAATTCCCATTGAACGCGCTGTACCTTCCACCATCTTCATTGCCTGATCAACATCAAAAGCGTTCAAGTCTTCCATTTTTTGTTCAGCAATCGCACGAACCTGCTCTTTGGTTACCGAACCAACCTTGTTCTTGTTCGGTTCACCGGAACCTTTTTCAACCTTAGCGGCCTTTTTCAAAAGTTCCGCAGCGGGAGGGGTTTTTAAAACAAACGTAAATGAACGATCTTTGTAGATAGTAACGATTACCGGAGTTACTTCCCCATTCTTTTCTTTGGTCTTTTCATTAAACTTAGCGCAAAAATCCTGAATATTAATACCATGAGGCCCGAGCGCGGTACCAACAGGAGGCGCAGGATTAGCACGACCACCGGCGATCTGAAGCTTAACGTTTGTTACTATTTCTTTAGCCATATAGATGAGTTAATTTAGAATATCGAGTGAAAATTGTCCAGTCCTTCTCAGACTTTCTTAACTTGAAGAAAATCAAGCTCGATTGGCGTTTCACGACCGAACATGTTAACCAATACCTTGATCTTGCCTTTTTGCTCATTAACCTCGGAAATTTTTCCATCAAATTCCTTAAACGGCCCGTCGATAATTTTAACCGCTTCGCCAATCTTGATGTCCATCGTATATTTCGGCTCATCCTGACCCATGCGTTCCATGAGATGCTTCATTTCATCTTCGGAAACAGGGGTTGGCGTAGTACCAGAGCCGACGAAACCGGTCACGTTTGGAGTATTTCGCACAACATACCAAGAGTCATCCGTCACAATCATTTCCACCATTACGTAACCAGGAAAAAGACGCTCTTCAACAGTGCGACGCTTTCCGTTCTTGATCTTGATTTTCTTCTCGCGTGGTACAAGCACGTTAAAAATCTTATCTTCCATTCCCATGGATTCAATACGCTGTTTTAGGTTGCGCGCAACATTATCCTCATAACCGGAATAAGTGTGAAGAACGAACCAAGATTTTTCTCCGCTAGATATCTGTTTAGGCATCTTTTATTATTTAAGGACGAATTTTTGAATAATATAGGTCAAACCGGCATCAACTGCACCGGTAGCAATAGCCACGGCGAGCGATACGGCTAAAATCAAAATCGTATAACGAACCGTCTCCGCCCTGGTGGGCCATTGGACGTTCTTTAATTCCGTTCGTGAATCACGAATATAGGACACCACTCCTTGGGGGAGTTTAGTGATATTTGATAGATAATTCATAGTGTGCTCGGCCCGCCGGGGTAATAATTAGCATTGCGCGTCGACAGGTCCTCACAAGGATAATAACAGACATGGTATAAAGCGTCAAACAACGAAAGAATAACTGCTCACCCGCCAAAAATGACCCTCATGTCCAAAACGTATTATTTATTTCCCAACTACCAATTTTTCAGCATCACTGATCGAAATCGAGTCAACCGGAGCTTCAATCACAACCGGCTTATTTACGTCAAAAAGATCAAAAGACACCTGCGCTCGATACTGCTTTTCTTTTAATTTTTCAATATTATCCGGTGGAACAAATACTGAATTTGAGATAAATTTGTATGGCCAAAAATTCTTCGCATCAATCCAAATTTCCATTTGCGAGTTTTGTTGTGAAAGCTTGTTAACAGTAGCCGCTTTTGGGCCACGCATATAAGCAATAAAGTCATCGCTGATGATATCGTAATTAATACCAAATTGGTTCTTGATTTCTTCGTTTAACCGCTCATATATTACAGCCGTTTTATCACTATCAATACTTACTGAATAACGATAGAAAGTTCCATCTTTATTTTTTTCTTTTGGCAACTCCTTTATAACATTTAACACCTTTTCTTCTTTAAGAATTTGCAAATACTTTTTTGCAATTAACAAATATTTTGTTTGATTTTCTTGTCGCAGTTTCTGCTCCGCATTAACAAACCCAACCTTATTCAAATCAGCCATTTCCAGTTTTATCCATTTATTCTTAATCCCCGCCAAATCAAAAAAACCAAGGGAAGGTGCTTCCTTCACTTTTCCATATGTCATACCACCCTTCTTTATTACACCAAATCCGGCAGAAAAACTCATCCCACTTAATTTTAAACTTCCATCAATATCAACTAACGCATCGCCATTTGAATTCTCCAACTGCGCCAAGCCTGCAAAACGAAGGCTGGCATCAATTTCTGATGGTAAATTTTGAAGAACAATTGTCGGATCATAAGCCGGTTTTACCCCGTCAACAACAGAAACAATACTTTGTTTTTTTATTTTTGGCGTATCGGCATGCACAACCGCCAACTTGTCTTCGTTTGTTTGCAAAGTAGCGGACGGAATTACTAAGACAGCAGTACGATAACTGTTAATTCCCTGATTGGTTTCCATCTGCACATGCAACGTAAAATCGGTACCACCTTTCTCTTGTCTATAACCATACTGATTTTTTGTAGCTGGATCCAGTAATAATTCCGGGTTATTTATTCTTATATCATTCAGAAACTGCGGATATTTACCATTCTCTTTTTTATATAAATCTAATGCATTCTCTATACCGCTGATGGCGTTAAAACGTGCTTCATCTCTTGCCACCGCCCCGGTTGCAACAACATTATTTCCAACACCACCCAACATCGACGATAAATCATATCCTTTTACTCCCGATTGCCTCGTTTCAGATTTAAAATTAATGTCTATCCCATATCGACCAGAACGAATACTTGGAATCGTATCAAACATTTTTTCTATAACCTGTTGCTGTGTTAAACCCCAAAAAGGCCACGGCAAAAATCCACCATAAAAGGCCACGGCAAAACCAGCGAATGTCAATAAAAGAATAGGCGTAAAAATAAAAAACCAATTAAATGGTTTTTTATCTTCCATTCCCAGCAATATCGAGTTGGCGCCATCATTATTAGCGACAACTACTGGCGCGGCTGTTAGTACATTAAAATCGTTTACTTGCTTCACTTCCTCAATATTTTCTTTAGGCTGATCATTTACATTCAAAAGCTGGTCGTTCGGTTTTATCAAAAGACTTTTTTCAGCTTCCGGAACAATATCAGAAAACACCTTCGCTTGAGGAGTAGAATTATTCACAACGGGTGGCTTAATTGGCTCATTTGTTGTTTTTTTATCTTGTTGCTGAATCATCATCATATGATAACACAACAAAAACATTTCTAAGTAAGAAGCCCAATCGTGAACGATTACTAAATGTCGAGGTTTTTGACAGTCTTGGCGTGAGTCTGAATAAATTTCTTACGTGGCGCCACTTCACTGCCCATCAATGTTTCAAACGTATTATCGGCTTTTACAGCGTCATCAACCGTAACACGACGCATCACCCTCACTGACGGATCCATTGTTGTATCCCAAAGTTGAGTAGGATTCATTTCACCGAGACCCTTATAGCGCTGAATATTCACGCCAGTTTTAGCCATCGCCAACTGCCCTTCTGCCGGCTCATCGCCCTCCAAAGGTTCCAATGTTTCTTCCGCGTCAACCTCCTCTTTTAGTTCTTCTTTTTCTTTCTTTTTGTCCGCCTTTTTCTTAGCAAACTCAGCCATAATTTTATCCCTTTCCTCATCGGAATATGCATAACGCTGTTCGTTGCCACGTGATAATTTAAACAACGGCGGTTGCGCAATATAAACATACCCGGCGTCGATCATGGGGCGGAAATGACGATAGAAAAGCGTCAAAAGTAGGGTGCGAATATGACTGCCGTCAACATCGGCATCCGTCATAATCACCACCTTATGATAACGCAATTTCTCCAATTCAAATCCTTCACCAATCCCCGTTCCCAATGCGATAATCAAAATCTTAATTTCCTCGGATGTTAACATACGATCCAAACGGGCCCGTTCGACGTTGAGAATTTTTCCGCGCAACGGCAGAATAGCCTGCGTTTGACGATCACGTCCTTGCTTGGCACTGTTATGAACAAAAACTCCGGAAGCTAGTGCAAAATTATGATATTTCTCAACAGTCAAATCATAAACATCAATTTTTTCTTTAATCTTCGTTACCCCGACAACTTTGCAGTTCACGTTTCTCGCCGCTTCCAAAAGAGCACTTTCATCCTTATGATAATACTCATTCAAAAGACGCTGATAGCTTAAGCTTGTTCGAGATTTTTGCAAACGAATGGCGTCATATGCTTCCCTATATTCAGAGGTTTTTAAGGCTTGATTCAGAAGTAGTAATGCTTTTAATTTTTTCCCTTCCATAATCAATCCCCTTTTTTGTTCATGGGAGCTACCGGTGCGCCAAACAGAAAGACCTTTTTCAATCTGTTCTCTTTTCCCCATGTTTCCCCACGTATTTTGACGTGCTTGGCTAATTTTTTCGGCATGTTCCGGATGTTTCTTCCACCATTCCTTTACCGCTTTTATGTGATTCTCTCTATATTCCGGAGTCCACTGCTCTTTTGTTTTTTCTGAACGCCATTTTTTCAATTCCAAATTAGACCATTCTTTTTCCGCGCTTACTTTTCTTTGCTCTTTCGCTTCCGGGTGAGTATCAAAATACCGCGCCGTACGATTAGCCTGTTCTTTTCGATGTTGTTCATCTTTCCAATACGCACCGAAAAAATCTCGCGAACGGCTACAATATTGTTCGTATTGTTCCGGGGTCAAATTCTCAAACCATACTTTAAATCCATCCATTACCACCTTATTCATTTCTGGATTCAATCTTTGTTCCACAGCCTTACCCGCCATATACTTCCGATATTCGGGATCCTGCCACTGTTTAATCGCGGATTTACTTGCCTCCTTAATTTTATTTACCCGATATTGCGGATTTTTCCACAGTTCCCTAAACGTGTCGCCCGCCAAAGAAGCATGCAGTTGCATGTGTGCTTCATCGGTCATCCTAATGATATTTCTCGGATCATTATTCGTCTTATCTAAACCAATGTGATGACGCACTCTGCCTGATTGCTTCAAGTACAAACCGTTTTTAAGATTGTATGCATCCGCCAAGTGGTGCGTATGATTCCATTTTTGCTCCCCATTCATCCAAACCATTTCATATCCTGCCGCCGGAGCTTCTTTCTTTTCGGTAAAGCGTAACTTTAACGGCATCAAACTATCCATTAGTTTTAATTCACAAGCTTGTCGATATGAGCCATCTCTTAAACGGAAAAGATGATCAGGTGTACAACGAATTATTTCACCGTTATCCAACTCAACTTCAACAATTTCCGCGCCCTTTTTCGTCATACGGGGGGCCACCAATGGAATAATTCGAACATCTCCATCTTTATTCGTCGCGTAACCAAAATGTAAAATACCCTTTGCCCAATCGTCGACTAGATCTTCAAAACTTTTTTGTTTTCCCGAAGCGAGTTGCACTTTCGTCTCACCCGAAAAACAACCTCCGGCGGAATCACCCTCCACAATGAATATTTCGCTATTCTTGGGGTCTTTTTCACTGCAATCGGCCAACTTGCCAGGCAAAGCAAAACCATCTAAAACACCCTTACGCAATACGGTTTCACGCGCCGCTCTGGCCGCCGCACGAGCCCGCGCCGCCAAAACAACCTTACCGACAATTCCTCGCGCGTCTTGCGGATGTTCTTCCATGTAAGTCTGGAAGCCGTCATACATTACTTCGGCCACAGCACCTCTAACTTCTGGGTTACCGAGTTTCGCTTTTGTTTGACCCTCAAATTGCGGATTGGGAATTTTTACGGAAATAACAACAGTCAAACCTTCTTGCACGTCATCGGCCGTCATATTTTCATCTTTTTCTTTTAGCAAACTGTGCTTTCGGGCGTAATCATTGATCGCCCTTGTAAGCGACTGTCTAAAACCGGCCACATGCGTTCCACCTTCCGGTGTGTGAATTGTATTTACAAAAGCCAGCATGTGTTCGGTATAAGCATCGGTATATTGCAAAGAAATTTCTACCGATGAATCTCCGGTTTGTTTACCAACGTAAAATGGTTCTTCGTTTTTTACATCTTTACCGTAATTCAAATGCTCAACATATGATTTGATACCACCTTCAAAAAAGAATCCGTAACGCGTTACCTTGCCAACTTCTCGTTCATCATAAAAATTAATGCGGACACCCGGCGCTAAATAGGCCTGCTGACGCAAACGTTGCATAACACGATCGGCATCAAACTTAATTTCCGGGAAAATTTCCGGATCAGGTGTAAAGGTAATCGTTGTTCCGTGCCCTTTTGAGCTGCCAATTTTCTTTACATTATGTTTAGGCTTTCCCCGTTGGAATTCTTGACTATAAGCGCCCCCGTCTCGTTCCACTTCAGCAATAAGAGTTGTGGAAAGTGCGTTCACAACGGAAACACCGACACCGTGCAACCCGCCCGATACTTTGTATCCCCCACCGCCGAATTTTCCACCGGCATGTAAAATAGTTAAAACAGTTTCAAGGGTCGATTTTTTCGTTTGCTTGTGTACTTCAACTGGAATACCTCGACCATTATCAATACAGCTAATGGTATTACCCTGAAGCATGCGAACGGTAATTTCATTACAATAACCTGCCATCGCTTCGTCGATGGAATTATCAACCACTTCCCAAATAAGATGATGCAGACCGTCTAAGCCCGTACCACCGATATACATCCCCGGACGCTTTCGAACAGGCTCAAGACCCTCCAAAACCTGAATATTTTCCGCAGTATAACTCCCTTCTTTAGGTTCTTTTTCTTTGGCTGTCATAGGAGAAGAATAGCAGAAAATAGTTGCTTCAGCAACTATCCTCGAGCGCCATCGGGGACCCATCATTTTAAGCATAAACAACCGCCTTGTGGGACGGAAAATCAACAAACGAGGTGGAACGAAACTTTCGACGTAAAAATCATTCCAAAAAGAAAAACCGCTCGGCAGCAAGGTGCTGACGCGAGCGGTAAGAACAATAACTCTTTTTCCTGGGATCTGCTTCCTACAGATCCTTGAACTCGCCGGTCCGACGGTCGAATTCAATCTGGTGGGTTTTTCCTCCATCCCACGCAAATGTTTCCAGATGAATCTTGTCAGTGTCCTCAACTGACACCTTCTCGATCCACTTCGTGTAAGAACCGGTGTACTGATGGAAAATCCATTTTCCATCCGTGTACTCGAGTAGTCCACCAAAATCGGAATCCATGGACTTGTGGACCTCGAAGTACCGGCCACCCGTATTCTCGAATCCATCCTCCCCCTGGGACAAAAGACTAACGGACGGTGCCCACTTTCCATCGACACCATCGAACGCCACCACACACGTTAGTTTTTCCGATTGCTCATAACGAAAAATGTAGTGTTGGCAAATGACGAAGACTTGGCCATCCATCTCCCGCACTTCCTGCACCCAGAACGCGCCCGGCCACGCCTCGATCCAATTACCACTGGGCAACTGGAGCATATCTTGTCGCATCCCTCCGGAATTCAAAGCCTTGGGATCAGTGGAAAATCGGCCGCAGCACGGCACCACTAGAAATGTCCCAAGCGATGTCTCCCACTTGCGGTAGCCATTTGGGTCGCCGTAGGCCTGCTTTCCGTCGCCATTTTTCAGCGAACGCAGACCCTCATTCGACAGATACCTTGTCTTTAGGTCAACTTCGAATTCATTGAGGTCGACCTTGACCAGGGGGATCGTCTCTTTATAGACGACCGGCTTCACTTCCGGCGGTTCAGGATCGGCCACCGCCTGGACATTCTCACTCTCCAGCCCGTTGGTTCGATCGAACTCTTCCCAGGAGTTCAACCCACCAAGGACCATCCAAACAACCATCGCCACCATCAACAAAACCAAAATTCCCTTCATTCGACCTTCCTCCCAAAAAGAGAAACGAAACACAATTTGTTAAAGAACCTCCCTGTTTTCCGTCTTCATTCCGCCATCCTTAGCGAAACAAGGAGAAAAACAGAACGTGCCCGACCTATTTGACGTATTATTATACACCCGCGGAAAACTTTTGTCAATAGTGCCGTAATGGTAATATACTTCGGAAAAGAACGGACGACAAACCAGCAGAATTGTTTTTCTTTCTGAAGCCATTATAAAAAAACCGCCTGGACGAGCAGGCGGAAGACGACGATTGACTACTGGCCGGTGGACTCACGGATCAATAGCATCCTTTGGCACAAGGAGACCGCCGTGATACTGGCATCTACCACGAATTTCTTCCTTGCCCCCCAGATTACGTATCTGTTCGAACCCGTGAAACGCAGCGAAGTCACAGCCGCGATGTGATCCTTGTGATGGCTCCACTTCCCCGATATGACCGTTTTCTGCATGATTACTGTAGCAAAACGGACCATCGACGTCAGTCAGAGCAACTGGCCCACGACCACCAATGAAGAGGCCTCGATCATACACATCGAGGAGCGCTGTTTTCAGAAATGGAAGCACCTCAAGTTCATGATGACCGACATAGTTCAGCGCCCAGACGGGCTGCCACAGCGCTTGCTGTTGAACGCTTATGGTTACGGTTCCGCTAGCGAAGTGACCGAAATGGTTGCCACAGAAGCAATCGACCAACAGCAGATCGTTGGAGCCACAGTCTTCTCGAATGGACATGTAACCCGGCATCGTAGGCACGACGACCGCCGACACGGCATGGTCCAGTCTTTGGATCATTGCCTGAAGATAGAAAGCACGAAGAGCTGTGATAGAGACGGGACACTTGATTCCCAGACCAAATTGACTCGACATGGCAAAAACTCCTGGAGAGAAGGCCACAAATGACAAAAAACAACCGACCAATAATTAAATACCCATTACGGATTTTATGCAAGCGTTTGTACACGATGAGTACATAGGTGACAAATCAGGATGATTAAGCGGTGGCTGGTTATTAAGCGAGTTATGCGGTCTTTTGAAGTTGTATTCAATCAGCCATTCAACCAGTTCTTTGTTAAAAATTTCAGGGTCG
>CAIZMI010000014.1 GCA_903934015.1 uncultured bacterium | reverse complement strand
CGGTGTAGCAAAGTACTATCTTTTTTATGTGGGTCCGCTACTACTGGTTCTTTTTGTTTACAGTACCTACTGTGTATTAAAAGAAAAAAAACAATTGATTCAGAAAATAAAAATGATATCAATTTCTAGGGAGATGGTTATTTTGAGTGTGGCTTTTTCTTTCTTTTTTGCTTTCGCAGAAGTAATGCCAAGACTGTTGAATTATTCATTTTTACCTGAAAGGGTTTGGATTTTTGCTGGTATTACCATTTTATTTATTCTATTTTTGATTCTTCGTGATTGGGAAACCAATTTATTAATGCGCTATGGCCTTCTTTGTTGTGTTTTTATCGGTATTGTGGGGGCAATATATGTCAACCATCAAAAGAGTTTTATGCTTCCTAACTATCGCCTTAATGCTGCAAAGTGGATTCGTGAAAATCTTCCGGGCGAGAGAATTTTATTATCACGCGGTGATAAAAACTTATTGCAATATTTTACTCAGTCCAGATATTATATAATGCCAGAAACATTCTTTTGCGATAATGATGTAATAAACAAAGATGGCGTTTGGAATTATTTTAGCAGTGGTATGGTTTCCTATTCACCCAAGAAAGAAAGTGTTGAAAGCGGGTTCAGAAAGGAATTTGAGGATTATTCCAATAATAACGAGCTGTTGACTATTGCCGGTGTCCAATCTATTTCTGCAAAATATGCCGCGCTAAGTATCTACGGAGACAACCAGCTTGGAAAGGAAGATTTGGTGACGTCAGGATATATATATTTTTATAGGGATGATCCAAGAAATCCATACGCTAATAGGCCATACTATAAAAAAAATAGTATATGCAAAACAGTTGTTTTTGACAGTCAGCCAAACTCATTTGAACTAATATACAATGACAATGAGATGGTGAAAATTTGGAAAATTATAAAATGAAAAAATTACTAGTTTTTTCTCCTTACTATCCGCCACACGTTGGTGGATTGGAGTCTCACTCCGCGCAGTTTAATAATGAGATAAGTAGGGTGGGTTATGCTGTAACAGTTTTTACGCCTGATCTTCCGCAAATACCAGACACTCAAAACCCAGAAAAAGCGACTGTTGAGGGTGGAAATACAATTTTAGTTATTCGTTATCCTGCGTTTGAATTGATTGCTAATTATCCGATCCCTAAATTTTGGCAATTTAAATTTTATCAACAAATCAAACAGCTTAAGGGGGAAAGATATGATGCGGTTATCTCGCGGACAAGGTTTTTCTTTTCTTCGTTAATTACAATGATTTTCGCGAAATCACTCGGAATAAAATGGCTCCACATAGAACACGGCTCAGATTTTCCAAAATTGAATAATAACATTGTTAATTTTATTGCATGGTTTTGTGATCATACACTGGGTTGGTTGGTATTCAGGTTTGCAGATGAGGTTGTTTGTAATTCTGTCGCATCAGCGGAATTCGCAAGTACTCTGCATTGCGGCAGGAAATATAACATTGTCTTTCGGGGTGTAAACGAAGCTGCAATTTCGGAGGTTGAAAAAACAGATCAGGCAAGAAAATACTTAGCACCCAATCAAGTGGTGATTTCATATTTAGGAAGGCTGATAAGCGGAAAGGGGGTTGCGGATATCCTTGATGCATTGACGTGTTTAAGTGATCTTCCTCTAGTTCTTTGGTTAATTGGTAGCGGTCCTGAGGAGGTGGCACTGAGACAAATGGTGACCGAGAAACACTTGCAAGAGAAGGTTATTTTTTGGGGAGAAAAGAAATTTAAAGAAGCGATTGGACTCTTGAAAAGTTCTGATATTTTTATTAATCCAAGTTATACGGAGGGGATGCCGACGGCGGTAATTGAGGCGTCACTGTGTCATTTGCCGATTATCGCAACAAATGTTGGTGGAACAAGGGAAATATTGAAAGAAGTCGACGAAATAGTTCTTTTTGCACCGCATGATGTAGAGACTATTGCAAATAGTATTCGCAAATTGTCAGTAGATGCGGAATTGAGAAAGCTAATGGGTGAAAATGCTTTTAAGGCAGTAACCGGAAAATTTGATTGGTCGGAAAGCGTTTTGAAATACAAAAATATTCTAGAAGCGATGATGGATGGGAAAAAAGATACTATTTAAGTTATTATTTAATTGCGATGTGTGGAATTACTGGAAAAATTTGCATAAATGGCGGTGTAGTAAACGAGGCTGATATAGAGGCCATGAATGAGGCGATAAAACACCGTGGCCCTGACGATGGTGGTGTTTTCTTGTCACCCAAAAAGAATGTTGGCTTGGGACATCGACGCTTATCGATTATCGACTTGTCGCCCCTTGGACATCAACCAATGTCATTCCTGGATAGATACTGGATTGTATTCAATGGTGAAATATATAATTTCCAAGAACAAAGAGAAAAAATGGTTTCCAGTGGTTATGTATTCCGTTCAAAAACGGACACGGAAGTAATAATGGCGTTATATGACAAATACCGCGAGGGTTGTCTGAAATATCTTCGGGGAATGTTTTCATTTGCAATCTATGATGCAAAAGAAGAAACACTTTTTTGTGCGAGAGATCGAGTGGGAAAAAAACCGTTTAAGTATTATTGGGACGGAAAAATGTTTATGTTTGCCTCTGAGTTAAAGGCAATTTTAACTCAACCAGAATATAGAAAAGAGCCGGATTACGTGGCTATTCATCATTATTTGACTTACCAGTATTGCCCGGCGCCATTTACTGGTTTTACTGGAATAAGAAAACTTGAGCCAGCTCATTATATTTTTCTGGATATAAAGAATGGAAGATTGGAAAACAAACAATATTGGGAGTTAAATTACACAAAAAAGCTGTCATTGTCAGAAGGTGATTGGATTGATCGAATTCTGAATAAACTAGACGAGAGTGTTAAAATACGCATGATTTCTGATGTGCCTTTAGGAGCATTTCTTTCGGGGGGGATTGATTCAAGCGCGATTGTTGCCTTGATGAGTAGGCACTCTACGGTCCCAATAAAAACATTCTCTATTGGTTTTTCAGATATAAAATACAATGAATTGCCCTATGCAAAAATGGTTGCGGAACAATTTAAAACAGACCATAGAGAATTCATTGTTGAACCTCACGCGATGGAATTATTGCCTATGCTCGTGAATCATTATGAAGAGCCTTATGCTGATTCGAGCGCACTTCCAACTTATTATGTATCGAAGTTGTCGCGCGAGCATGTGACGGTTGCGTTAAATGGGGATGGAGGAGATGAAAATTTTGCGGGCTATAGTCGCTACAGTGCTCTAAAATTCTCTAATATGTATCGGAAATTTAAAAGCATTCATAATTTGATTATCAAACCAACTCTCGACATTTCTAAACATTATTTGAAAAGAAATTCACTTTATCGCGGGCAAATATTTTCTGATACGTTGAGTGAATCGGCAGGCAGGCGCTATGTAAATTATATTTGCTACTTTACAGACGCGTTCAAAAAACAAATTTATTCAGATTTGTTTTCTGCTAAGTTTAAAAATATTGATTCATCTTCACTGGTTGCTGATCAGTTTTCTAGGGCCGGTTCCGATGATGTGGGGGAACAAGCCATGTTTGCTGATTTTGTCACTTATCTTCCCGAGGATCTTCTTGCAAAAGTTGATATCGCAAGCATGGCCGTTTCGCTTGAAGGGCGCTCTCCATTTTTAGATCATGAGTTCTTGGAAATGACGGCACAGATACCATTCAAGCTAAAATTGCACGGTTTTAATCACAAAAAATTTATTCTCAAAAAAGCTCTCAAAAATATTTTACCCCACGATGTTATGTATAGAAAAAAAATGGGGTTTGGTATTCCGATTCATTCCTGGTTTAGAAATGAGCTAAAGGATTATTCATATGATATGTTATTATCTGAGGTGGCGATGAATCGTGGAATTTTTAAGAAAGAAGAGATTGCAAAGCTTTTGGATGAACACAACACCACAAGAATTGATCATGGTCACAGAATCTGGTCGTTAATTACCTTGGAGCACTGGTTTAGAGAGTTTTTTGATTAATCATTAAACACTGGTATGAGACAAGAAAATTTGAAGTATTATTCTGATTTGATGTCAAGAAAGAAGCTTTACGTGAATGTTTTTAAGAAATAAACCAGTCAGTTTTAGTGGTCCATCATTAATTTTTCGGTAGCTATTAATTTAATTATTCTCTGATCAGAATGTCTAATAAAAAAATTCTCCACATTATTCAGTCCCTTGGAAATGGTGGATGTGAGAACATGCTCCTTAGATCGCTTCCGCTGATTAATGATTTTGATCATAAAATTATTACTCTTAAAGAGAATGGAGAGCTTGCTCCGGCATTTATTTCTACTGGTATTAAAGTAGAAACAGTTTGTTGTAACGGACTCTCTGTTTTCTCTGGAATCTGGCGTCTTCGCAAACATGTTAAGGAAGAAAAACCTGCCATCATCATCACGTATCTTTTTCATGCAGATATGATTGGACGTATTGCGCTTCGCAATATTATTGAGACGCCTATTATTTCCTCTCTACGCACCACCTATAATCACCCGAAATATTTCGTAGCACAAATCCTTGAATGGCTTACTAAATCAATTGTTAGACAATATATTGCCAACTCAGATGCTGTCAAAGATTTCTATGTCAGTCGTATTGGTGTAAGATCGGAAAATATTATCGTAATTCCGAATGGTATTGATATTGATGCATATGAAAATGCTGATGGTTCAAGAATTATTCAGGAACTCAGTCTTCCGGATAATCGATTTGTTATTACATGCGTCGCCAATTTCGCAGTGAATAAGGGACATCATTACCTACTCGAGGCATTTGAGTCGGTTTTTCAAGAAAATAAAAAAGCATACCTTATTCTTGTTGGTGATGGGCCAGAACGAGATAATCTTGAACGTCAGATGCATCGGTATAAATCCAAAAAACATTTGATATTGCTTGGGCGTCGTAATGATGTTCCTGATATTCTCAGGGCAAGTAATTGTTTCATTCTTCCGACTCTCTTTGAGGGTATGTCGAATGCAATCATGGAGGCAATGGCTGCGGGTTTACCCATCATCACGACTGATATTCCTGAGAACCGCGAACTCATTAGGACCACCGAGACTGGTATTCTTGTTCCTCCACGAGACACAGAAGCACTTGAAAACGCTATTTTAAACTTACTTAATGATTTTGAGAAATATGAAATGCTTGGAATAAATGCCAAGCGTGACATTCGAGAAAAATTCGATATTAAAACCGTAACCTCACGATTAAGTCGATTTTTAAAGAGTTTATAAAATAACTTCCGGAAAGTGCTCCTGAAATTTCTCAAGAGAAATCCACTTGGCATTCCGCATGGTGATTTTTCTTCGCACGAACCAGACAACGCCTTCTGAGAGGAATTTTCCAAAAAGCAAGTCAATAAGATACAGAAAGCTTCTGGCGCTTATCGAGTTAACTGAGAAAAAGTCCATCATGCTTTTGGAAGAAAGGGTGAATCTTGAAGAAGAAAGGTTTCCGCCCCCTTTTTTTATTCTGTGAACGGTCAATGGCTCTTGAATACAAAAAAGTCTCCCTTCTTTTAAAAGAACCCTTTTCTCAAAAAACTCATCAGCAAGCGTATGGTTTATATCGTACCGAAATCCCATATTCCGAAAAACGAGCGAGGTGTGATCTACAAAATTCGTGTAAAGTGACTTCTTGTTAAGAATTAAAACTTCTTTTTTTTCAAAATAGTAAAGTGTGTTAGTGCCACAGGCAACACTGTCGTCGTTGTTCTTTAAGAATTCGACTTGCTTTGCAATCTTCTCCGGAAACCAAATATCGTCATGATCCTGAACAGCGATATATTCCCCTTCGGCTCGACCCAAAATAAAATTCAGTCCGGCATATGGTCCAACATTCTCCCTTCCTTCGAAGACTGTAATTCTGGAGTCAGTCATATTTTTGATAACTTCCACCGTCTTATCATCCGAAGCGTTATCTAGAACAAGAATCTCAAAACTCGGATATGTCTGTGCAAGACAGCTCCGAAGCGTTTTTTCAATATATTTTTCGGCGTTATAGGAAACGACAATAATACTCACCAATCCATGTTTCATTTCTTTACCACCTCAAGTTCAACATACAAATCTCGTGCGGAAAAAAGCTTCAGCAGCGAGTGTTCATAGAAGTATGGACAGAAATCTGCAATCCACTGGAACGGCACCATATGAATAAAACGGATTTTCCCATAAATATTCGAATTTGAAGGGTAGAAAAGGATTCGTTTCTTGACGATTCTAAATTTCGCTTCCGAATAGAAAGACGGGAGTTTTTTTGTATTAGTGAAATGGTCGAACGTTTCATAGGTAAAAAATTGCTTATGCGTCGGATCGCGAAAGGCCCCAACGGACGTGAAATACGGAACAGCAATAGTTACTCTTGCGCCGTCTCTGCAGACACGCCACACCTCTTCCATAACCACTAATAAATCAGAAACGTGCTCCATGAAATGCATGGAAAAGACCCTGTCTACAGAATTGTCTTCAAGTGGAATTTTTTCCTTATCAATATCGCAAACGATGTCCACGCCAGGCATCCTCACACGATCAAGCCCTATAAATCCATTTTTTTTGTTTTGTCCACAGCCGATATCGAGTTTTGTCATATTGTTAATCTTGATGATAATAAAGTGTTTTAATATATAAATTTAACGAATCCGGTAAAAACATTCTAATCAACAGCTTAATATTCAAATCAATATCTACCACGGACAAAATCTGCAAGCTATTCACATAAGCAAAAAATTCTCTCCATGCCATCGGCTTGTTTTTTGTTTCCAAAAAATAGATTATTTTTGTATAAATATATCGCCCCCTCTTATATCGTATCGCCTTCAATATGGCATGATTATCCGAAAAAACTTTCTCATATTCATTCAAAAGAAGGGATATATGAGCATAAGCCTTCACTGCATCATAAGAGTTATTATTCGCATGTCTTCGATAACCAAAAAGAACATCTTCCACATAATAGATATTATTTTTTGTCGAGATCCTGAAATTAAAGTCCCAATCAGAGGGTAGAAATACCTTCGCGGAGGGGTCAAGTGTTCTTGGGTAACCGACCATTTCAACAACTGATCGTTTGACCATTATTTGACCATAAGAATTAATCAAATGATATTTCGAAGAAAGATACGCGCTTGGACTGATTGGCTGATTTCTAAAAACTTTGATTTTCTGAAACGATCTATAATCCCCTATAAGAACGCTTCCATCCTTGTCGATTACATTAAAATTACAATACACCATACCAAGGTCAGAAAATCTCTTAAAAACATTGATTTTCTTCTCAAGATTATCATGGTAAAAAAGATCATCGCCCTCAAGAAAAGCAAGATAGTCTCCGGATGAATTTTCAATAAGAAATTTCCAGTTTGGAATAAGCCCTCTGTTTGTCTCATTTCTGAATGCCTTAATCCGACTATCTTTCTTTATGTATTCTTGGATAATTTCCCAACTCTTGTCAGTCGAGCAATCATCCACAATCAAAAGCTCCCAATTTTGGAATGTTTGCGAGATCACACCTTTTATTGTTTCGCCGATAAATTTCTCGTGATTGTAAACGGGAACAATCACTGAAACTAAAGGCAGGGTGCTGTTGTTCATGACTATTTTTTGCAAATACAGACTAGGTTTGGTGATAATATTTTTGGATTTATTGTTCCAATACCAAAACGAAGAAATCTTATAAAACTATTAACTACAATTTGAATAAATTTTATAACAATATCACTCACAAGAAGCCTGAAGTAATTTAAAAACCCATTCCCGTAGATGTTTATTGGCACTCTTTCAGATCGAACATTAATCTCTTTAAAGCCGGCAGCTTCACACAGCTGACTCAATGATCTTTCTGTAAAAAAATTTACGTGGGTAAAATCCCAGAATGGCCCGACATAAAAAATATTCTGGACACTTGGAGTAACAATAATAACCTTTCCGTCTTCCGTAAGAGACTCCTTAATTCTCTCAAGAAAATCAACTGATTCTTGTTTTGAAATATGTTCGATAACATGAAAAATACTCACGAGAGAATACTTATTCTTGTTTAAATCGAGAAAAGCTACTGTGTTTTTAACATGCTCACAGGCCAAGTCGCGTGTCTTTGCTTCTTTGATTAAATCTTCCGCAATATCTATTCCAAAATAATTCACGTAACCAAACTCTTTAAAAGCGCGAAGCGTTTTTCCGTCCCCAATACCTATATCTAAAACATTGGATTTCTTATCTTTTGGAAAAAACTCAAGAAAATTCTTAATAAGATATCCTCGATATTGCCGATCATCGTCCCAATTATTTTGAACTTTATAATAACTATTTTGCAAATAATTATTATAAAAAGTTTCTGTGTTGGTATTTTTGGTATAATTTCCCATATAGACGGTGAAAAAAGATTGAATTACTTATTTGTGTGTGATTCTATTGTAAACGGAATTCAAAAAATTATTAACATACAGATTACGATCAAAAATTGAAAGTATGTATAATGTTACTCTTTTAATATCAAACGGGCTATATAAAATCCCACGCAAAAAATACTTAATACTGAGAATGGGCGGCCCCGTAAGCGCAAGCGCTCTAGCTAATACAAGATAAATTTCGCCGAGCTTTTTGTGATTGTATTTTCGAAAATCTTCTCCAAATTCTTCTAATAATTTAGATTGTATTCGACTAACATTCTTCATCTTGCTGATAGTCAAATTTGAGGTAATCATTGAATCGGCAGATCCAGTGTAATAAATACGAACTATCGTATTGAACATTATAGCTTTATATTTTTTAAGCACTCCAAAAATCCAAATCGACTCTCCACCGTTTATTTCTTCATCAAATCGGTCTTCTTTGTCGGAAAAAACAATCCGCCTAAAACACATGTATGCCTCTCCCTTGTAATATTTTTCGCTAATAAACTCTTCAAAACTAATAGGTCTCCTGTCGCCATCCATAAAATAGGTTTTCTTTCCTTTCTGATTCGTGGCTCCTAATATGAAAATTCCAAAATCATTATAATGACATTCTGCATAGGCAATTGTATCAAATGCTCCTTCGGTAAATTCGTCATCACTATCAATAAACATAATCAGTCCGCCTTTTGCATGCTCAATGCCGAAATTTCTTGCACTTCCAACCCCGCCATTTCTCTTATAAAAATACCTTACTCTAGGGTCTATTAGGTATTTTTCAACAACATTTTTCGTATTGTCCGTTGACCCATCGTCAACAATAATTAGTTCCCAGTTCTGAAACTTCTGTTGAAGTACTGATTTTACAACGCGCTCAATACACCAGGCCCGATTAAAGGTAGGCGTAATAATAGAGAAGGAAACGGTATTTTCCGTTGTCATATGACTATTTTTTTGATTTTAAAACAAAATTATAGCTATACAGCCAATTCTTTGCATTATATTCCTTTTCTATTTTGAAAAAGTTATTTATTTTATTCCTCACAAAAGGCAACGAATATCCTCTTGTTCCTATTTCCCAGTAATGTTGCCCATCAAAACTATGTTTTTTAAAAAACCATGTACACAAAAAATTAATTTGTTTTGCAATAATCGGAAAAATCTCAAATTTAAGTCGGAGTCCGAATTGAGCTATTGGCAAATAAATAATCGCATAATCCGATATTGCCCTTATTTTCTGAAGCGACTGATTGAAATACTCATACGGGAGATGTTCCAAAACATGCGCACATACTACAATGTCAAAGTACTCATGGACAGCGGAATCAACTTTATCAACTGACCCGACAAAATTCGGTTCTAGTGCGCTATCAACATCAAATGTTTTAACATGAAAGCCAAATTTGTATTTCAAAATTATATCTAACAGGTGATCACCGACCCCAATAACAAGTATTTTAGGATTTTCTATATTGCGTTGTTTTACAAGAAAAAGAACATCATCTATCTGGTTATAGACATTCAGGAAGGATACCTCATGTCCAAATGAGTAATGCTCTTTATTCACTTGAACCTCTGCTTTAAAGTCTTTCATGTAGATTTCTTTACTGATTCGATAAACAATTCATTGAGTCTCCTTCTGGTTTCATCAGGATCAATATGCTCCCTGAAAATATTCTTACTGTTTAATGCCATTTGATAAAGCACTTTTCTATCCATAGCTAATAATTTCATTTTTTCATACAAAAATTCCTCTATATACTGCGACCTCCCACTTTCCTGAAAAATACGAATTTTTTCGTAAAAATCAGGTTGATCCGTAAAATGTTCGCTATAAATTACGTAGTGCTCATCATAATTTACAAAAGGACTCGCACAAACATACCCATTATATCCGTCTTTGACACGTTCAGGAATAGCATAAAAATCCGTTGTTATGATAGGCATACAAGAGCTTATCGCTTCGTTTATAACAGCAGAAAAGCTATCTGAATATGTTGGGTAACAAAATATGTGGCATCTGTCAAAGAATTTTTCAAATAACTCCTCCCTCGTAAAAATGAAGTCATGAAGTTCAACGCCGGCTGTATTCGCCACGTTTTGATAGTGTTCAGATCTAATACTTTGAATACTTGTTACCAACACCAATTGGATATTTTTTACTTCATTTTTCAATCTAGAAAAAGCGTGAAGTAATTCCAATCCCCCCTTCCCATAAAAATCATTCGATATATACAGAAAGCGCACACATGTCAATTCATCACCAAATCGACTGAAACTTGATTTTTTTGGCCTTCGTATTGGAGGATAAACGACGACGCCCTTACTCTTTATCAATGCCTTAGTTTCACGGTCAAAAGAACTTATATTAAGCATCCCCCTAAATGCGGCATCTGAAAGAAACAATATTTTTTTTAATCTTTTGCTTTTTAAAAAAGATTTAATCAAGAAAATAGACAAGTGTTTATTGTAGTTTTTTGCCGTATATCCATAAATTTGCGTTGCCTTTTCAATATAAGTTACATATGGCTTATTCGTAACCAGAAACCCGCCATGGGCAACCAGGAGATCGCAACTCCTTCCTGCATAAAATCGGAAGTTAATTAATCCGATTTTTTTCTGAAGTTTAGCAACCATGCTCAATATCCTAATAATGAATAAGTGACAAAACGAAGGTTTGGAATGCGTTTGGGGAGTATTTCTATTGGGCACCACCAAAGATAACGAGCTCTTTGCTAATTCAAAATCCTTTAGTCCAAAAACGACTTCGGCCAACATTTCTCGCATCGGATGCGCTAGTTGTATAATATGCTTTCTTTTCATGTTCGCACCCATACCTGTTTTAAAAGGAATAGTTTAATCCACATAATAAAAACTATCTGTGATAATATCTGCACAAAAAGATAAAGTGTTATGTTTTTTGTCAGAACCAAAGTAGTGATTGAGAAAATGACAAATAAAAATGAAATTAAAATTGACTTTCGTATATAATGGATACTCAAAAATCCAATAAATATTGAGAGAAGAAATCCCAGGAACGTATTTATGGAGAAAAGGATGACATAATCATAGCGGAGAGGATACTCTTTCCCAAAAAAAGAAAAAATTACCAAGGTACTTAGACCAATCAAGAAGACCCACACTGGCGTAAAAAAAATAAATAACCTAGTTGTTTTTTTAACAAGCTCCACCATTGATTCAGCATTCTTTATCACTGAAGGCCAAAAAACATTCATGAATATCCCCCCGAGCTCAGCAACAAATAAATGGGATGCCACATAATACGCACTAAAGTATCCAAGCGCCTCCATCCCAAGAATTTTTCCGATAATAAGCTTATCGCTTACAAGCACCATGCCGATAAGCGACATCACCAACACATAACGATTGTATTCAAAAAATATTTTCTTTAAAAGAGAAAAATCGAATCTGAAAATATTCTTTCTTAAGTTCCACAGCGAAAATCCGATAAATACTCCGCCCCCAATTACAAAAGAATAAGCGTAAGAAGATGCGATGCGCCACTGATAAAAAGAAACAAGGAGGAAAATAGCAGCGAGAACAAATACCGCGTCAATTATCCTTAATGAGCTTTGCTGTTTATACTTATGAAATGCGCGAAGAAAGCCATTAAATAAAGACTTGAAAGAAATAATAATTGCAAGAAGAATCCCGAGAAGCAGAAATGATTCAGAGAAGAAAACTTCACTTGAAAAGAACCTATACCAGAGCAACAAAAGTAATGTGATAATTCCCTGAATGAGCATCACGAAATACAATGCAGTTGTGAATATCTTTTTTGAAGAATCAGCATGTTTTTTATCTGAAAGGTACCGTACACTGGAAGTATCCATTCCGAAAAGATATAGCGTCGATAGTATCGTTGCAAAAGAAAGAATCGCGTTATACTTCCCATATTCCTCCGGGCCGAGCCAGCGTCCGGCAAGTATATTCACTGCGAACATGATTGCAGCGGCGATGACGCCCCCGAAAAATGACCATGAGAGGTTTCCAAGAAACCTCCGCATTTCATTTCCAATCTCGTGTCCGAAAATCCGAAGATGCGCAATCTCGGTGAGTCTAACTAGATTTCTCTTGGAATTATTCAACACAATATTAAAAAATCACGTTGGTATTTGGTTGAGATCGCTAAAAGTTGCTGTATATAAGATACTGTTGATTTTTTAATTCTGGATAGAGCGATTTTATATCGATTACTACGAGCTTGTTTGTCGCAAACTTAGAAATTTGAATTTGCATGTTGATGAACTTTTTATGTGGTGTAGCAATAATAATTACATCAAATGTTCCGTTGACCTTGTCGACCGATTCAATACCAAATTCATTTTTGATTGTTTCCGAGTCCAATAGTGGGTCAAAGCCAATTACATTAGCGCCAAGTTTTTTGAGTATATTAATCGTCACCAATATTTTAGAATTTCTGAAATCCTTTACATTTTCTTTGAAAGTGAGGCCCATTACTAAAATCTTCGCTCCTTTAATTTGCTTTCCTGCTTCTTTAAGACCGTCGATTGTTAGTTGGGCGACATATTCGGGCATGTAGTCGTTGATCTTTCTTCCTGCGGTGATTACTTGTGATTCATAACCAAGCTGTTTTGCTTTGTGGACAAGGTAATAGGGATCAACTCCGATGCAGTTATGGGTTATTAAACCGCCATCGCTGACCACTGTATGGGTGTTTTCCACTTCCACAGAGTAAAGTTCGGGAAGCTCAATTTTTTCAATTTTTTTCACTGGTGCGGTTAAATATCCGCCGTAAGATTTGTAATATCTGCTAACAGGACTTTTTTGTTTATTGGCGAAGTAACTATCCAGTTTAGTTTTTTTGTAATCCAAGAAGAAGGTGCTGAATTTTTCCATGTTCTTTGCACCTTGAATTGTCAGTAATGGGCGTTTTTTATCCAAATAAAACGGTATACCAAAACTCATTAGGATCAGTTGGGTTTCGTGAAACAATTCCGGGCTGCTGGAAAAAAAGTTAATTGCGCCTAAGTTGCGGGCATGTTTAAAGACTTTGCCATTCTTTTTGTAGGGCAAATGATTGTATTTCCATGATACACCGCCATCGCCACGCAAAAGACCCGTTAGTACGTTCCACCGCAGTTTGTCGTTTCCGTACAAGATTTCATCCGGTATGTGAGCATCTTCACTTCGGACGCCACATTGCAGAATTTTTTCCAAGAGAAAACCGAACAGTTCCGATGATGCTTTAATGTGTGTGCTATGACAAAAAGCATCTTGAAAAACACTGTGTCGGCGTATTCCCATTTCTTTTAACAAGTGTCGGCAATCGGCGATCGTATCTGTTTCTTGGTTGTGGAAAGTGAATCGGACACGCGTTCCTTTGTCGTGAGTGATGCATCCTTCGGATAAGTAATATCCAACTAAGCGAGCGAAATATTCATCGAGTTTGATGATTGCTGGAAAAGTTTGAAATGAACCGTGTCCTCGACCGCTGGCCAGTACGACCTCATCGCGTTTGATAGGCATTGCTTTTTTCTTTTCAAGCGCCAAAAAGACTTCGAGAGGAAGGTAATCTAAGTAATAAAAGTTTGATGCTTTTTTACCTGTATTCTTTTTAATTTGCAGTTGATCTTTCAGTTCTTTCCATGTCCCTTCTTTGCGTTTGACGCGGTAACGTTTGTGCCATTCTTTTGGCATTTCCGCTATCAGGTCGATGTCGGCTCTTAAATTTTCACGGTGTGGTAAATCTTGAAGTAGGGGTATTTGTTCACCGATATTAATGTTTTCCGCAAACTTGACGAACCATTCGCCATTTTCGTCAATGATCATCGGGTGTTTGGAGCTGACTTCGATGGAATGATTGCCGGCGGTAGTAATACGAAATCCCGTGTCATTGCGTCTAAGGGAAAAAGCCTTGATGGGAGAGAAAACGGCACGTCCATTTTCTTTATCGAACGACAATGTTTTAATTGTTTTTAAGGGCTCGATTAGGGTTGTTGCACCAATTTCGGAAATTTTTACATCTTTCTTGTTTTTAAGTTCTTGCCAATAGTCGGCTAAGGTTTTTGATTTGTGCTTGTGGCCGTTAATCAATGTAAGACGTTGTTTTCCGGAGAAACAATGGCCACCCACGAGCCCGGGAGTAAATTTTAGGAAGTTCCACTTTGTTCCGGCTGCGGCGAGAACATCGCTGGTGTTGATGTTCATCTTGTGGAAAATCAATGATAGTTCGTTCATGAGGGCAATATTGATATCACGTTGGGTGTTCTCGATAACTTTAGCTGCTTCGGCTGTTTTGATATTTGGTGCGACGTGCACTCCGGCCTTACAAACCTTCTTATAAGTGGTTGCAATAATCTTTGTTGATTCTGGTGTATCACCGGAAACGATTTTGACCACTTTTTCTAGTGTGTGTTCTTTGTCTCCCGGGTTAATTCTTTCAGGGGAATATCCAACATTGAAATCTTTTTTCCACTTAAGTCCTGAAACTCTCTCGAGTACTGGCACGCAGTCTTCTTCCGTGGCACCGGGGTAGACCGTTGATTCGTAAACAACGATGTCGCCTTTTTTGAGGTATCTGCCGACTGTTTCACTGGCCATGATTACAAGGGACATGTCGGGGTCATTTTTATCATCAACCGGTGTTGGTACGGCAACAATGAAGAAATTGGCTTCTTTTAGGGTATTGTTGTCGCATGAATAGACTAGCTTACTGTTTTTTACTTCCTTGCGAGATAATTCATCAGTGGAATCGATTCCTTTCTTGAGTTCTTCAACGCGTTTTTCTTTCACATCAAACCCGATTGTCTTAAGATTTGTTCTGCCAAAAGCCAGTGCCAGCGGAAGACCGACATATCCCAGGCCGACTACCGCAACCGTTATCTTTGGGGAAGAAGTTTTCATATGTTTTGTTTGTACCATAATAAAGTGTTTTTGAGACCATGGGCAAAATCAACTTTGGGATCATAGCCAAGGAAGGTTTTTGCCTTTGAAATATCGGCGAATGAACGTGGCGTGTCGCCGGGGCGGGGAGGTTTTTGAACTGGTTTGATGTTCTTGTTTAGAGCTTTTTGGATCAGGTCGTGTAATTCTTGAATTGAGGTGTTTTGTCCGGCAGCGATGTTATACGCTTCGCCAAAAATTGCTTTTGAAGAGGTGGTGGCTTTAAGGTTTGCCTGAACAATGTTTGCGATATATGTGAAGTCGCGACTTTGATTGCCGGTGCCATGAATTTCCGATGGCTGATCATTTAGTGCATTTTTAACAAAAATTGGAATTACTGCGGCATAACTGTCGTCCGGGTTTTGATGCGGACCGAAAACATTGAAGTAACGGAGTGAAATTGTTTTAAGCCCGAATATTTTGTAGAACAAGCGACAATATTCTTCGCCGGCCAATTTTGTTAAGGCGTAGGGCGATTCGGGTTTAGGTGGAAGCGTTTCGATGTTTTTCTTGTTGCCAATTAATCCGTAAACCGATGAAGACGATGCAAAAACAAATCTTTTTACTTTTGCGTCACGTGAAGCAACAAGCAGGTTGAGTGTGCCGGTGATATTGGTTTCATTTACGGCTTGGGGGTCTTTAACCGATTGGTAAACCCCGCGCAACGCAGCTTGGTGTAAAACATAATCCACACCACTGATCGCATTTTTAACTGTCTCAAAATTTCGGATGTCACCGTTGATAAATTCGACCCTATCTTTAATGTCTTCAAGGTTTTGTAAACGACCGGAAAAAAGGTTATCGAGGATAACCACTTGGTGTTTCTTTTTAACGAGTTCGCGTGCGATATTGCTACCGATAAAGCCGGCGCCACCGGTAATGAGGTATTTGGCCATACGGTGAATCATATGGGGAATTGGAGAGGGTGTCTATTGGATGCTTTTCATGTATCTGTTATGGACCGCTGGATTGCGGTGATGACGGTGTGGATTCCTGCTCACGGGCAGGAATGAATGAATTAGCTGTGAACATCTCAAAACACTACCTAATGACGCAAACAGTATGTATTTGGGTCACTATGCTGACCTAAAACACCCCTATTTAGGTCATTAGGGCTTCAAAACGGAATAATAGTTTGGTTTGTAAAATAATTAGCGCTATAATTAAAGTATGATTGTGGATATGTTGTTGCGGGTGTTGGGGGAGAATCCTGCGGGGTATCCGAGTTTTTCGGATAAAGCTTCAATCTTGCTTGTATATTTACTGGATTACTCGATTTGGTTTTTACCAATTTTATTTCTTATTATTCCGTTTGTATGGTTATTAATAAACAATATTCGCGGAATGAAGATAACGAAGAAAATTTTTATTATTGTAATTGTGGTCAGTATTGTGGCTAGCGTTGTTGGTTATCTAGTTCCGGTGATAATAACCAATTTAATGATGGGGCTCGGTGTTCAAAGTTTTTATGGTGGGCAAATATAGACAATTTATTTTCATCGTTTTTTTCGTCTTTGTTTTCTTATTGTTCGCGGTAACCGCTCGTGCTTCGTGTGATGGTATTTGTCCGGTTGTGATTATGCCCGGGATGTTAGCGTCTTTTGATAAAAAGTTAATGTATCAGGATGTCGAAGATAATAAATGGAAATTTGTTCCATTTGGGAATGTCTATAAAACGTTAATTAATGAATTGAAAGATAATGGTTATGTTGAAGGTGAAAATCTTTTCATTGCTTATTATGATTGGCGTAAACCGGTATCGGAAAACTGGTCGAAGTATCTGAAGTCGAAAATCAATGAGGCGAAACGCGTTAGTGGGAAAGAACAAGTGGATTTGGTAGCGCACAGTATGGGTGGTCTGCTTTCACGCGCTTATATTCAAAACGACAGTTACGGACACGATGTAAACAAACTGGTGATGATGGGGACACCGAATTATGGCGCATCCGAAGCGTATGTAGTTTGGGAAGGTGGGCAATATCCGCAGAGTTGGGATGTGTTTACAAAATTTTATTCAAATAAAATTATTAATCAGCTTAAAAGAACTCGTGATAAAAAAGACATCCTTCCGCCTCTCTCCTTCCGCGAATTCTTCCCCTCAATCCGTGACATTTTGCCCACACAACCGTTTGTAAAAATGGGGAACAATATGGTGGCAATCGACAGTATGGCGGAGAAGAATAATTTTTTGATTGAATTAAACAAGAATATTAATACGGTAAAATCGAATGTTGTGACGCAAGATGATGGCGTGATAACGTTTTCCGGTTTAACGGGAAATACGATGGAGACAATCTTGCTTGGTGGTGTTTGCACAGCGGAAGACAACGCAATTAAGCGCTGGCGCGATGGGCATCCTAATCCGGATCCGCCCACGGCTAATTCCGCTCAAGGCGATGAAACAGTTTTGCTTTCCAGTTCGAAATTGCCCGGTTTAGCCCCTGAAAACAATAGCGAATTGCCTGGGATTTCTCATACGTTGATTCCGGATGACGCGAGTAGTTCAATCGCATGGTTTTTAAATCCTGCTGTGCAGGGACGATATGAAAAATCGTCTCGTTATGCCGGATTCGTTGATTTCTTTAATCGTATGGCGAGTATCTTTACCGTCTACGCGCAAGAGGAAGACGAAGAACCGCCGACACTTGATCCCGATCGTTATATTGCCCCTGATTCAATGCTCTCCTTTACCGTCTCTCCCAACGTCAATTTTGAAATTATTGATCCCGATGGAAAGGTTCTTTCTCGTACCGAAAATCAACTGGGTGAAGACAACGCCAATTTTGATGATGACCCTGAAGACAGTGAGGATATTATTCTCATAACTATTCGTAATCCAAAAGTGGGGAAGTATACGCTAAAAATTACAGGCAATACCGCCGGTGCTTACTATATTGATTCCACTTTTGTAAACAATAATGGTGTGTTTGATGACAGTAACGAGGGTGAGATAAAAAAAGGAGAAGAAAAGACTTTTGAAGCTACGGTTTCGGAAACATTGGGTGTTGATTTGCCAGCGAATGAAACCGATGATGGTTCCGGTGACACAACGACTACTAACATAGACAACAAGACAGAAAATAAAACCAGTAGCTCATCCGGTGCGAATACTTCTAAAAATAAAAGTGGTTCGGTGCTTGGAGCGACGACGGTGCGGGTGAAGTTGTCAGCAGTTATTTTGGGGGTTCGACAACGACTGGAACGGGAGATTGCCGCGCCTCCGCCAAACGGGCGGATGGCTCGCAAAGACTACGTTTTACTGGTTGGGCCAGTGAATGAAATGCTTTCGCGGGCACGGGCTTATGAAACGGCCTTGGCTGGGAAGAAAACAAAAACAGCCGTGATGTTATTACAGGAAATAAAAGGTGATTATCGGGATTTTGCCAACAAGGTTGAGAAATTGATTGCGAGCGGGAAGTTGAATAAACAAACCGTGAATGTTTTGACAGCTTTGGTGCAACGATTAGGAAACGCGGGGTTGCGATAATAACGACTGCTGTGCCAATCAGGGTCCGGCCCTGGCTTCGGCCAGTGACGGACCCTACTGTGCGACGCGGATTCCTGCTCACGGGCAGGAATGACACGCTACGAACGACGACGAAATCCCCCTTAGTCCCCCTTTGAATAAAGGGGGAAGGCGACGACTAAACCCATCCCGGCCCGGCACGACACTGATGTGTCGGCGCAGGCACCCTCTCAAACACTCACCGAGTGTTTTCGGGGCATCCGCCGCGCCACTTACAAAGGGAAGGAGTAACGATGCTGATTCCTGTTTAGTTCATTATTTTAATGTTTCATTGAAATGTAAAACGGGGTATTGTTGTATTTATAGTATTTATTTTTTCCCCATTAAAAAAATGTTGATTTCAAAATCCGATTATATGTTGTTTTTGAGGCATCCGGCTTGGTTGTGGTTAAAGAAACATGATTCAAAAAAACTGCCACCGGTTGATGCCGGAACGCAGGCTCTTTTTGATTCGGGTCACAGGTTTGAGCAATATGCCGAGCAATTATATCCAAATGGTGTTCGTCTGGGTTTTAATAATTACAATGAATATTTAACATTACCGGAGCGGACAGCAAGCACACTGGCAGACGGCGCAAAAACGATTTTTCAAGGTCGTTTTGAGTTTAATCAGATAACTTTTATTTGCGATATTGTTGATATTGTCGGTGAGAAATTAGTTGATCTTATTGAAATTAAATCGAGTACATCAGTGAAAGACGAACATGAATTTGATTTGGCATTTCAAATGGTTGTGCTTGAGGGGTGCGGTTTTACCGTGCGTAATATATTTGTTATTCATGTTAATAGCGATTATGTGCGTAATGGGGAAATTGATCCAAAAGCAATAACGAAAACAAGTGAAATAACCGAAGCGGTGAAGGCTAAACGTGAATATACCAAGGAGCAGATAGAGCAGGCCTTGAAGGTGGTAAATTCGGATAAGTGTCCCGATCTTTCGCCTTCTCTTGTTCAACTTGGTTCGGTTGGGGATTGGTTGAATGTTTATAGGGGACTTGCGGATATTCAACCATTGAGTATTTATGATTTGTGCAGTGTTAGCGCGCAAACTATCGGTGAGTTAGAAAAGGTGGGTGTAAAATTGATTGTTGATATTCCGAATGTATTTAAATTAAATTTTAAACAGTCGCTTCAGGTGCGCGCCACCAAGCAAGGTAGAGCAATTATAAATATTGATACGATTAAGCAATTTTTAGACGAATTGATTTTTCCGCTTTATTTCTTTGATTACGAAACTTTATCCAGCAGTGTGCCGTATTTTGACGGGATGCGTCCGTATAAGCAATATCCGTTTCAGTATTCGTTGCATATTCTGGATGCTCCCGACTCCGCGCTTCGTCATATGGGTTATTTGCACAAAGATAATTGCGATCCGGCGGAGATGTTGAGTAAAATCTTAAAGGCGCAAATCGGCGAATCTGGTTCTGTTGTTACATGGAACATGGGTTTTGAAAAAGGGTGTAATGAACTTATCGGTTCAAGGTTACCGGAATACACCGAATTTTATAAAATGCTCAATAATCGAATTGTTGATTTAATGACGCCGTTTTCGACGGGTCTTTATGTTGATAAGGATTTTAAGGGGAGTGCTTCGATTAAAAATGTTTTGCCGGTGCTGGTGCCGGAACTGTCGTATAAGAATTTGGGGATACAAGAAGGAGGGTCGGCGCAACGTCTTTGGATGGAGGCAATATTGGACGGCAAGCGAATGAATGAAAAGGAAAAGATTTTAAGTGATCTGCTTGAATATTGTAAGCTTGATACTTTGGCGATGGTGGAGATTTATAAGAGACTGAGGAATCTTTCGTAATTGACGACGACTAAACACGTTTGCGCCTTCCCTTGAACGACGACGCGGATTCCTGTTTGTGACAGGAATGACACGACGGGCGCTACGACTAAACCCATCCCGGCCCAGCACGACACTGATGTGTCGGCGCAGGCACCCTCTCAAACACTCACCGAGTGTTTTCGGGGCATCCGCCGCGCCACTTACAAAGGGAAGGAGTAGCGACGCTGATTCCTGCTTTCGGCAGGAATGACACACTACGACTAAGCGCCCCCGCTACGGGATTTCATTTCTTGTGGTAAAGTGTTTTTAACGATGGCTAAAGAAAAGAATAAAAGACCAATAATTGCCTTTGTGGTTCTATTTATAGCCGTGATCTATATTTTTAGTCGCGGGTGGCTGGCGCCTTTTCAAGGAGCCTTTTTGCGCTTAATTTCCCCAATAACCGTTCCGGGTGCAAACGCGACGCAAGCTGTAGGAGTGTATTTATTATCATTTCTTCGCGTTGGGACATTAAGTCGTACGGTGCGGATTCTTGAGAATGAGGTTGCCAAAAATCAGGCATCTTTAGCGAAATATTCCGGCATCGAGGAAGAAAACAAAACACTTAGAGAACAACTTCTTTTGTTGCCTAAAAATAAGTTTCAATTGGTAAGCGCCGATGTTATCGCTCATAGTAATGACGGCGGTAAAGACGCGTTGATTATTAATCGTGGTAGTCGCGATGGGATAAAGGAAAATATGCCGGTTATTGTAAATGACGGGGTGGTGGTTGGAAAAATTGCGCGAGCGGATAATCTTGTGGCGACTGTGATGCTGATTACCGATGCTGATTTTAAATTGGTGGCAATAGTTAAAGGCACGAAGTCGCCTGGGCTTATCCAAGGAACAAAGGGTTTAGATGTGTCGCTCAAGGAAGTTCCGCGAGCGGAAAAAATAAATATTGGTGCTTCGGTTGTTACAACTGGGGTTGACGGTATTTTTCCTCCGGATTTATTGGTAGGAAAAATTAGATCGGTGGAAGCGCCGGAAAATGAGATATTTCAATCAGCCAAAGTTACGCCGGTTGTCGATATTCGCCAGGCAAGAATTGTGAGTATTATAAAGACTTGGTAATTTATATTCGTTTTAGATATGTCTGAGTCATTTCAAAAATACAGTGATATCCTGATTGTAAACCAATTAATACTCGTGGGCGTATGAAATATTATCTATCCTTGTTTTGTATTTCTATTTTTCTGGCCGGTTTGGATTTATATTTATCACGGTTGTTTATGCATATTGATATATCATTAATATTGGCTTTTTTGCTTACGACAGCTTTTATTATTCCGCAAAAAACCAGATTTATTTTTAGAACTATTATTCCCTTTATGTTGATTTGCGGTTTGGTGGGAGATAGCATGTCCGCGCTCGCGCCGGGAATAATATTTATTACTTATTGTTTATTGGCAATTATTGTTTTATCCATTTCCAAAAATATTCCGAGTGCCGATAGTATTGGCTATTTGATGCTTGTCGTATTTTCCGTATGTTTTATTTTCCGTTTTATTTTTGGAATAGTATTTAGCGGTTTTGATACAGGGATCATTTTATCTTTGTTGTTGCCTTCGTTTTTTTCGGCAATTATTATGACGATTGGTGCTATTGTGATCGCATATTTACTGGAGACGCCATTTGGGCACGCTTTTGGAAAAATTATTTATAATTTGGATTGATGAGAATTAATAAGGGGAAAATAAGAGCGCGACAAATACTCACGAATATGCGCAGTTCCAGTCATGCCAGTGGTGAGGATTTTTTTGTTTTGCCAACGGGAGAATTACATCCAATGGCTGACGCCGTGCCGATAAACCGTTTAAAATTTTTGGGTTTTGCCGGCATTTTATTACTTGGAATTTTAGTAATAAGAGGGACGTATCTTCAGGCATCACAGAGTATTTTTAGAAAACAAGTTCAGGATAATTGGTTGCGTTTAAGGGTTGAATATGCGCCTCGGGGAGTAATATTCGATCACAATAATCAGCAACTTGTGCAGAATGTGGCTTCAACCGATTTGGTTATTTATCCAGTTCAATTGCCAAAAGACATTGAATCGGAAATTAATATATTGAGGGAGATTTTTGTAAATGTGCCGGCTCAAGCTTTTCAAGAAATAATGAGCGGAGTGGATAGAACTTCAACATTACCCGTACCGCTTTTATCCAACATATCGCATGAACAAATGGTGGCTGTGCTTGCCAGAGAGAACGATCTTCCGGGTTTAAGCGTGGAAAATTTACCGACACGCGAATATAAGGATGGTAATATTTTCGCGCACATTATCGGTTATATGGGACGAATAAATGAAACGGAACACAAAAAAAATCCTGATTATTTATTGACTGAATCTTTGGGCAAGAGTGGAGTTGAGAGCGCGTATGAGAGTGTGCTTAGGGGGGAACATGGAGCGAGACGGGAAGAAGTTGATTCGGGGGGGCGTATTATTAATGATCTTGGTACTGTTCTTGCGAAGCCGGGATTAAATTTGAAATTAAATATAGATGCTGATTTGCAAAAAAGATTATATCAGGATTTGGAAATTACGCTAAAAAACGCGGGAGTTACCAAGGCAACAGCGGTGGCGCTTGATCCAAGGACCGGTGGCGTGCTGGCAATGGTGAGTATTCCATCGTTTGACAACACAAAGTTAACGCAGGGAATTTCCGGCAAAGACGCTACTGATCTTTTTTCTAATAAAGATACGCCGATGCTAAATCGTGCTATTCAGGGGGAATATCCGCCGGGTTCGACATTTAAGTTGGCTGTTGCCGTTGCCGGATTAGAGGAAAAAATTATTACACCGGGGACGACAGTTAATAGTACGGGTGGAATTCATGTTGGATCATGGTTTTTTCCCGATTGGAAACCCGGTGGTCATGGAATTACGAATCTGAATAAGGCCATTGCGGAATCGGTAAATACATTTTTTTATACAGTTGGCGGAGGTTTAGATGACACGAAAGGGCTTGGAATCGAAAAACTTGAAAAATGGGCAAGAGAAATGGGTTTTGGCGGAAAAACAGGTATCGATATTCCCGGGGAAAATGATGGTTTTTTACCAACGGCTGATTGGAAGTTGGAAGCAAAAAAAGAACCTTGGTATATTGGCGATACTTATCACGCCTCGATTGGCCAGGGGGACATTCTTGTAACGCCACTGCAGATCGCGCAAATTACGGCCGTTATTGCCAATGGAGGTACTTTTTATGAGCCACGGCTGGTGAATAGTTTGGTAAATAATAATGGAGATGTAATCGAAGAAATTAAGCCTGTGAAACGTCCCGCAAATTCTATCGATGCCTCTATTGCCAATATAATGCGCCAGGCGATGCGAGAGACGGTGCTTACCGGTTCTGGTAGGGCATTGAGTGATTTATCGATTGCTGTAGCCGGAAAGACGGGTACCGCTCAATCGGCAAGCGGATTAGAAAATACGCACGCTTGGTTTACTTCATTCGCGCCTTATGATAATCCGCAAATAGCGCTAACAATTTTATTGGAAAAAGCGGGTGGGGGTGATAAATTTGCCGTACCGATTGCAAAGGATGTTTATGGTTGGTATTTCGGGGACAGAAAAAGTGAGAATACACTCATTAAACCATTGCCAACGGTGGCACCCAAAATTAGATAAATAACAATTTAATTATCAATTTTTAATGGTCAATTTTCAAATAATTTTCAATTCATAAAATTTCAAAATACGCGTTTTAATAATTGAACATTGATAATTATTAGAAAATTGGTATTTGATCATTGAAAATTAATTGCCCTTTGGTGTGTTTATGTCTTGAATAAAATATGTCCTTGACGATAAATTAATCATCGTGTACCGTATCTGACCATAGCACATAAAAAATTGGTGTTTGGCATGGTGAAGTGACTATCTAATAACAACTGTCACAACCACAAGCACGAAATTATGTGTTTAAGATTAATTTGTCAGTAACCAATAACATCATGTATCAGAAAAAAAATCCGATTACCGAAGAGGGACTACGAAAGTTACAGGAAGAACTGAATATTTTGAAAACAACTCGTCGTCATGAGGTTGCGCGAGCAATTCAAACTGCAAAGGAGCAGGGAGATTTGTCTGAAAATGCGGAATACGTAGATGCAAAAGACGCGCAAGGATTATTGGAACAACGGATTATTGATTTGGAATCTTTGCTTAAAAATGCCGAAATTATTCATAAAGATTCCAATGGTCGGATTAGTGTTGGGGATACTGTTAAGGTTGATATGACCGGGAAAGAAACCGTGTTTACGATTGTTGGCCCCAATGAAGCTGAACCGGCAAAAGGAAGAATTTCCAATGAATCTCCTTTGGGTGTGGCGTTGCAAGGGAAAAAAGTGGGCGACATTGCGTCGGTGCGCACGCCAAACGGCAATAAGAAAGTAAAGATATTAAGTGTCGGGTAAATTGATTTTAATATGAAAAATAGCGGTCGATATTCGACCGCTATTTTGTTTGAAAATATTTCACTTTTCAAACGTGCCTTTTTGGGTAAATTGGGGAAGTGGAATGCGGGTGACGTTGATTTTTTGTAGTATTATTGATTAATGCTACAAAAAGAAGCTATAGATATTCTTAAAACAGGCGCGTCTGTTTTTTTGACCGGTGAACCCGGTAGTGGAAAGACACACGTTATTCGCGAATATATTAAGTATCTTCAGTCCGCGAAAATAAATGTCGCTGTGACGGCTTCAACCGGAATTGCCGCCACGCACTTGGCGGGGGTGACGATTAATTCCTGGAGCGGAATTGGTATCAAAAAAATTCTATCCAAGAATGATCTTGAATATATTGTGAGCAATGAGTATTTGGTAAAAAGAATAATTAAAACAAAAGTGCTTATAATTGATGAGGTGTCGATGTTGGATGGCAGTACGTTGGATAGTATTGAACGCGTTTGTCGCGCCATCAAACAGTCGGAGTTGCCTTTTGGCGGGATGCAAACAGTTTTGGTTGGTGATTTTTTTCAACTTCCACCCGTGGCCAGACAGGGCGAACCGCCGGCCAAATTCGCGTTTGATGGCCAGGCTTACCTTAAGGGAAAATTTTTGGTTTGCTATTTACATGAGCAGTTTCGTCAAAGCGATCAGGATTTTTTAAATGTTTTATCGGCTGTAAGAAAAAACGCGGTAACGGATGAACATCTGGCGCATTTGGATAGGCGGTGTGTGGAACTGGATTATGAGGAAGCGACACAATTGACCAGATTATATTCGCATAATTTGGACGTAGATAGCGTTAACAGTGAGGCGCTAAAAAAAATCCCCGGCGAGGCGAAGATTTTTAAAATGGAAACATCTGGAAGATCGATGTTGGTTGAACAAATCAAACGCGGGTGTTTGTCTCCGGAGACCTTGGTATTAAAAAAATCGGCAGTGGTGATGTTTACAAAAAACAGTCCAAAGGGGTTGTTTGTTAACGGTACTTTGGGTCGTGTTATGGAATTTAATTCATTTAGCGGAATGCCGGTGGTAAAAACAAAAGAGGGAAAAATAATTGAAACGGAAAAAATGGATTGGGCGATTGATGATAACGGACGTGTGTTGGCGCGGGTTAGTCAAATTCCATTAAGACTGGCGTGGGCTTTAACTGTTCATAAGAGTCAAGGAATGTCGTTGGACGCAGCATATATTGATCTTAGGTCTGCATTTGTGGCCGGTCAGGGGTATGTGGCATTATCGCGCGTTCGTACTTTGCAGGGTTTGTTTTTGTGCGGTTATAACAAACAAGCTTTATTGGTGCATCCGGAAGTTTTATTAAAAGATGTGGATTTTCGGGCGCAGTCAGAGGCTTTGTCGCATGAATTTTCAAAATTATCGGCGGATGAACTGGAAAAGATGCATAGGAATTATCTTCATGCCATAGGGGGTGTTTTGAAAAATAGTGTGGAAGGTGAAAAAAAATATTCGTTGGAAAAAATTCGCGAAACCCATGCGAATGCGTACCAAAAATGGAAAAAAGAGGATGACGTATTGTTGACAGAGCTATTTGGGCAGGGAAAGGGTTATAAAGATATGGCTAATCATTTTGGTCGTAAAACAGGCGCGATTACCGCGCGTCTGAAAAAACTGAAATTGATTGAAGAATAAAAAATACCCCCCTTCGCCAAGGCTCCTATTCTTCGCTAAAGCTACGAAGGTCAAGTAGGGGGATTATTTTATTTTGTATTAACATAATAAAATAAAAAAAACCGTAGCTCGTAAGCTACGGGGGAGTCGGATTTTGTTCACTCAGCAACCATCTGACTGCATTCTCGGCGGTGTAGGAACTTTCCGGGCCTGTCATAAGATGGCGAAGGAAGTCGACATTTCCAAGTGTAACAATTGCCGGTTCTCCTTCATTGTTCATTCCTGCTGTCGTGAGAAGACCATTGCAAAGGCATTTTCGTCCTTCTGTGTCCTCTCTGATTCCTCCTTGGGCAACATAGTGGTCGATGGGCCCGCTTGGACATCGGTACCCGATTGTGCCATCGGATTTTTGGTAAGGTGTACAAAGTACACCATGGTCACAAATGCGTTCCCGATTTTCGAAAACCTTGGTTTCTGCAACGGTTCCTTCCAGCATGGCAACCATAAAGGGGTAACCGGTCGGCGACACTTGCATATCCTGGTTAGTTTTCAGTTTCCCAAAAAAACCTAGAGCACGCAGTCTTCTTCGCATTCTTTGATCCATCCCTGATTCCTCACAGAGGGCAAAAATGGAACCAACTTGAACTCCTTGTGCGCCCAGTGCCAAGGCTTCGGCAAGTTTTTTTGGCGAAGCGTAATTGCCACCGATCCAAAAAGGAAGACCGAGAGAGGCAATTCTGGCGTAATCAATTACGTCTTTCTCTCCATAGACCGGAAGCATGTTTCCACCAGCATCGAAAACTGGGCGTCGTGGAGGAGCGTTGTGTCCGGCCGCGGTGTTTTCCTCCACGCCAAATCCGGAAATGCTTCCCTTGGGGAGTCTGCTGGACAACCTGACAAAAGCATTTGCGGCTACGTAAGAAGAAACGACTGGGATAAATCCTGGTTTTTTCATTGTAGGCAACTTAGCCCCAAAGAATGACTCAAAATCAAACAACACCGTGTGTGAATTTGATTTCGAACCTAGAACCAAGACTTCATAATGTGCCGGTCTTCCTTCGAGGATGTCTACGATCATTTCCGGAATCAGCAAAGCCATTCCCGCTCCCATCGTGATGAAATCTACGTTAGCGAGCATTGCTCCTAAAACAGCGAAGGGGTGGGGCATAGCGATCTTTTCGAGGTAGTTGATAGTGATCGGATGATCGTGTCCTTCCTTGGCAAGCCAAACGAATGAGTAGTTGGCGCAAACTACGAGGGCAATGAGGAGTCCGCTTGGGTTGATCGTAAAAGAGGGAGCATTTTTGAAGCGACCTTTCTTTACACCACCGTCGACGAAGTATTTTTCCATTACTTCTTTAACAATCGCTTGAAATGGAAATGTTGCCAACGCGCGACGAATGTTTCCATCGGGGTCGCCTCGTTGCAAAATGGCCACCAACACCCTTTCCAGCGCGACACCGGAAACGGTGCCGTATTGACCTAACATGGCGAGAGCCTTTGCTAGTCTTGGGCAGGAAATGTTTACACCCATTCCGCCACAACGAATCATTCCGAAAGTTTTTTTGCTCACTGTATGTTCCTTATTTTTGAGTGTCGAATGTTCAATCCCACGGTTAGAATAGCAGAAAAGAAGAAATAATCTATATTTGTCATGACTAGTGAATTTCAGTATAATCACCCCATGCGCGAAGATTTGATTACAACACGCGAAGAGCATATTAAACGGCTTCAAGGTGCAGGCCGGAACCTTTATCCAACTTGGAATGGGCGGACACATTCCGTTGCTGATATTCACGAAAAAAGTGAGGCTTTAATTAACGACAAAACCATTGTTACCACGGCGGGAAGGTTGAGCGCAAAAAGGAAACATGGCGGGTCTACTTTCGCGGATATTGTCGATGGTGGTGGAAAAATTCAAATCTGGATAAAGCGTGACTTAATTGGTGTCGAAAATTATACATTGATTGAAGCCTTGGATTTGGGTGATATTGTGGCGTTTACGGGGGCAGTTATTAAAACAGAGGCTGGTGAGTTAACGGTGCAGTGTGAAAAATGGGAACTTCTTACAAAGTCTCTTACACCGCTACCTGATACTTGGTATGGCCTTAAAGATGTTGAAGTACGTGCCAGACAACGTGAGTTGGATTTGTTGATAAATAAGGAATCTAGGGAGACGTTTGTGGTGCGAAGCAAAATCATCCAAGCGATGCGCGAATTTTTATTACGGAATAATTTTATGGAAGTGGAAACGCCTGTTTTGCAAAGTATTGCCGGTGGGGCTTCGGCGCGCCCTTTTACAACACATCACAACGCTTTGGATTTGGATTTATTTTTGCGTATTTCACCGGAACTTTATTTGAAGCGGATGGTTGTGGGTGGTTTTGAGCGGGTATTTGAAGTAGCGCGTAATTTTCGCAACGAGGGTGTGGATCGTCAACATAATCCTGAATTTACAATGTGTGAATTTTATATGGCTTATGCGAACATTGATGATTTGATCAGTTTATCCGAAAAAATGTTTTCCGCGATTTTTTCCGCGATTGGTAAGGGAGATAAGATAATGTTTCAAGGAGTGGAGTTGGATTTTAGCGCGCCATGGAAACAGATTTCATACGTTGATACGATTAAAAAAGAAACAGGTATTGATGTATTAGAAGACATTGATCCGCAAATTTATATTAATTATATGAATGCTAATAATTTAGATTTGCCGGAATCGAAAACATTGCCAGCGCTGGTTGATACATTGTTCAAGGAAGCAATTCGGAAGAAAATTGTACAACCGGTAGTTGTAAGAGATTTTCCAACCTATATGGAGCCTTTGGCCAAACGCGTAGAAGGTAATCCTAAATTGGTTCAGCGCGCGCAATTGGTGGCGGTTGGTTCGGAATTATTTAAGGCTTATACCGAGTTGAATGATCCAATAGATCAAAAAAAGCGTTTTGAAGAACAGGAACAGTATCGCGAGGCCGGAGACGCGGAAGCGCAACATATTGATCATGCCTTTTTAACAGCGTTGAAAATCGGTTTGCCTCCAACGGCGGGTTGGGGTATGGGCATTGATCGTTTAGCAATGCTTTTAACTGATCAATCTCATATTCGCGACGTAATCACTTTTCCATTAATGCGACCTGAAACTGAAAAAAATGCTTGATATAAATTTCATCAAAGAAAATGTTGATTTAGTAAAAAAGGTTTGTATCGATAAAAAAGTTTTTGTCGATGTTGATCGTTTGGTTGCGCTGAATTTGGAGATTGTTAAATATCGACAGGAAATTGATGTCCTTAATGCTGAGAGAAATAAATTAACTATTAGTATTGGTGGGGTAAAACCGACAGAGGAGCAATTAAAGACGGCGAAGGAGTTGAAGGAAAAAATTGCGACGTTTGCCGGTGGGGCAAATTTGGATAGTTTGGAAGCAGAATATAAGATATTGATGGAGCAGTTGCCAAATATTCCAACAACCGATACGCCGGTTGGAATAGATGAAAGTGAAAATCAAGTCTTGAGCAAATGGGGTGAGATAAAAACATTTGATTTTAAACCGCGCGAACATTGGGAAATAGCGGATAAATTGCATTTATTGGACACAGAAAGGGCGACAAAAGTTTCCGGTTCCCGTTTTGTTTACCTACGCGGTGATTTAGTGCTTTTGCAGTATGCGTTGATCCAGCAAGCGATGAGAATTTTAACCAATAAAGATGCTTTGGCTAAAATTATCGCGGAATTTGGATTGTCTGTTTCTGATAAGCCTTTTACACCGATTATTCCGCCGGTGATTGTTAAAGCAGAAGTGATGCAACGGATGGCTCGATTGGAGCCAAAAGAAGAGCGTTACCATATCGAACAGGATGATTTGTATTTGGTTGGCAGTGCAGAGCATACGTTAGGCCCAACCTATATGGATGAAACTTTGATTACCGAAGAATTGCCGATTCGTTTGGTCGGTGTTTCTTCTGCTTTTAGAAGGGAAGCCGGTTCGTATGGAAAAGACACTAAGGGAATGATTCGTTTGCATCAGTTTGAAAAATGCGAGATGGAATCTTTTTCATTGCCGGACGCATCATTGCAGGAGCATCTGTTATTTTCGGCCATTCAAGAAACTTTAATGCGGACATTAAATATTCCATACCAAGTAATTTTGAAATGTACCGGTGACATGGGAACACCGAATGCTCGAGCGGCGGATATTGAGGCGTGGTTTCCAGGTCAAAATAAGTATCGCGAAACACACACGGCGGATTATATGACAGATTTTCAGGCACGTCGTTTAAAGACTAAAATCAAGTTTGCGGATGGAAAAACTATTTTTGCGCACATGAATGATGGTACGGCGTTTGCCGGGAGAACAATCGCGGCAATAATCGAGAATTATCAACAGGAAGATGGAAGTGTAATTATTCCGGAAGTTTTGCGTGAATATTTTGGAGGACGAGAGAAAATTTCCGTTGTCTAATAAATAAGCGCCGATGACACGAGTCGTTAAGTCGGAATTGCAGTCTTTTTTACAAAAAGACCCTTCTCGAACATGGCTTTGGGTGCTTGGTGGAATGATTATTGTTGTGATTGTTTTGGGATTGGGAAGTGCTTTTTTGCCTGATCAATTTGTCATTAGAGAAGTGGTTGTAAGTAATACTCGACCAGAGGTGGCGCAACAAATTGAGAATTATGTTAAGGAAGTTGTTCAAAATAAGGCTAAATTATTTGGTAGGACAAATATATTTCTCGTACCAAGAGACTTGTTGGAATACGAATTACCAAATCGATTTTCGATCATAAAGACGGTACAAATTTTGCGAGAACTCCCAAGCACTATTCATATTTCCATACAGGAAAAGGTGCCGGTGGCGATTTTGATTTCCGGGGGGAATAGTTACGCGCTTGATCCAAGTGGTGTGGCGTTTGAAGAGGTATCAAAAGAAAGGATGGAAAAGAATGTTTATCCGATTATTAGTGATGAGCGAAAAACAACACAGATCGATATTGGTAAACCGGTATTGGATCCGGGAATAATTACAATGATGCACGATATTCAGCGTTTACTTCCCGACAGGTTTGCATTAGACGTCAACAAAATTACTATTCCCGCGATAGGAAGCAAGGAGTTGCATGTGATTACCAGTGAGGGTTGGATGTTGGTGCTAGACAACAGTCGTGGATTGGAAGATCAGTTCTTGGTTTTGGAAAAAATTCTTACTGAACAAATTACTAGCGCAAAAAGACCTGTTTTAAGCTATATTGATTTGAGGGCACAGGGTAAGGCATTTTTTAAGTTTAAGGATGGCACATGAAACTGATTGACGAACAAATTAAGATTGATGGAACAGATTATCGCATATTACGTGGTGGCAAAAAGGGTAGTACGCCGGTGTTATTTTTGCACGGATGGGGGAGTAAAGCTGAACGTTATAGAGATGCGTTTGAATTTGTTTCGGACGATTTTGGTGAAGTCGTGATTCCTGATTTGCCCGGTTTTGGTTTTGCACCAATTCCACTAACTGTATGGGGAATTAAAGAATATGCCGATTGGGTAAATAAACTAATTAACAAATTAGGTTGGACTACGTTAATTTTGGCCGGTCATTCGTTTGGCGGTCGTTTGACGATATATATAGCCTCTCAACAACCGGCAATGCTTAAGGGGATTGTTTTATACGCGACCGCAGGAACAACAAAGCGTAACCAGTCGAGGTTGTCATTCTTCAATATTTTAGCGAAAACGGGAAAGGCGATTATGCGTCTGCCGGGGCTTCATTTTTTTTATCCAATTGCTGAAAAGATTTTATATAAAATTGCCGGCAGTACGGATTATTTGTATGCCGGTGAAAAACGCGAGATATTTAAAAAAATTATTAGTGAAGATTTATCTGCATTGGTTAATAAAATTATCGCGCCAACTAGGCTTTTATGGGGTGAAAATGATTACGAAACCCCCGTTTCCGATGCCGAATATATTTGTAATACTATAAAAGGTTCGAAATTGCGGATTATCCCCAATGAAGGTCATGCGATTCATGCGCGAAATCCGGAATTGTTTGCCAAGGAATTTTCAATGCTGGTAGAGCAACTGTCGGTTGAGGTAAAACACAATGAATAATTTGCTTTATTTTTTCATTTGCATTTTGTGGTTGGTGGCAATTTGTCGCCTTGTTTTATTGCAGACGGCTGTTTGGCAACTAAAAGAATATCGCTGGGATAGAATGCGAGAGTATCTTCGTTTGGGAAGCACCGCGCAAATGTTTATGAGTCCGATAGAATTGGCGAAATGGCTACTGTTGTTTTTATTTTTTGTCGGAAACACGTTGTTTGGTCTTTATCCATGGTTTGTACTCATCATTTATGTTTTGGATTTATTGCTACTTATCAAGGAATTGCGACAGCACACAGTTTTACGCCCCACAATGACCGTAAAGGCGCTTTGTTTAATCGTATTAACGATTTTAGTTGTTTTGATATTGCTCGGTTTGATATTTGTAAATAATTTGTTTTTGGCGGGGTTGTTTATTTTATTGGATAGATTGATTGTTGTAATTGTCGCGGTTTTTGTCTTTTTGTTTTTTCCTCTAACTTATTTTTTGAAGATGCGAAAGATTAGTATGGCAAAGAATAAACGTGAAAACTTACGACTGGTTATTGCGATTGGTATTACCGGAAGTTATGGAAAGTCTGGCACAAAAAATGTTTTGGAGACGATATTAAATGGTGAAGATTTATTGGTTACGCCCGGTAACACAAATACTGAAATCGGAGTAGCGCAATTAATGCTTAAAAGGCTGACCGGTCAAACAAAATATTTTGTCGCTGAAATGGGGGCTTACCGTATCGGCGAAATTAAAAGTTTGGCAAAACTGGTAAAACCCAAAATAGGAATTTTAACGGCGGTGGGGAATCAGCATCTTGGATTGTTTGGTTCGCGAGAAAATATTAGGAAAGCAAAATATGAGCTGATCGAAGCCTTGCCCCAGGATGGTACGGCGATATTTAATGCCGATGATTCGGTTTGTTTGGAGTTGGCAAAAAAGACGACTCATTGCGAAGTTTTAACCTATGGTTTGAGTGACGAAGCTGATTTGCAAGCCAAAATAATCAGCTCAAATGAAAACGGGATTGAGATTAAAATATTTGGATTGGTGCCGGAAACAAACTTGGTTATTCCGGTTGTTGGTCAACACCAAATCGGTAATGTTCTGGCAGGAATTGTCGCTGGAATTGTGGTTGGAAAGAAATGGCCGGATATTCAAACTAAGCTTCAAAATATCAAGATGGTGAAACAAACAATGGAAAAATACACAACCACTAAAGGGGCGGTGATTATTGATGATTCGTATAATGCCAATGTTGAGGGGGTTATTGCGGCAATTGAAAATTTGAAATCATTTTCACAATCAAATAAAATTGTTATTTTAACGCCAATGATCGAATTGGGTGGTGATTCAAAAAAAGCACATGAATTAGTCGGCGCGACGTTGGCGCGCACGGCAACGCATGTTTATTACACCGGTATCGATTTTCAAAAAGATCTTATTGCTGGTAGTTTATCGAATAATTCCGATTTTAAAATAGAAATTCAGACGCAACCAAGCGAGATTGTAAAAAAGCTATATCCGATTCTTGGTAAAAATACTGTTGTGTTGCTGGAGGGGCGCGTGCCGAAATTTATTCGTGAATCTCTTCGTATAATATGATTGCAATATCGCTTGCTCCAAACCTTGAACTGTCCGATACCTTGTTGGCATTGAAATTGATGTTTCAGCCGTGGCGATGGCGTAAGGGAATGGCAAATGGGCGTTTGGTCGCAAAATTACGAGAAGTGCTTGGAAAAGAGGAAATTTACACTATCAATAGCGCGCGTTGGGGGTTGTCGGTATTGCTTCAAAATTTGCACTTAGAAGATAATACGGAAGTATTATTGCAGGCGTTTACCTGTGTTTCGGTTCCCGGGCCGGTAGTTTGGAATAACTTGAAACCGATTTATGTTGATATTTTGGAAAAAGAATTGACGATGGATCCGGCAGATTTGGAAAAGAAAATTTCTTCTCGTAGTCGCGTTGTAATTATCCAACACACTTTTGGTATGCCCGCACGAATGGATGAAATTATGGCGATTGCTCAAAAGCATAATTTGGTGGTGATTGAAGATTGCGCGCATACAATTGGCGGGAAATATCATGAACGATTATTGGGAACAATTGGTGACGCCTCAATTTATAGTTTTGGTCGCGATAAGGCAATTTCCAGTGTTTTTGGCGGGGCAATTTTGATAAATAATTCTAAAATATTTTCTAATATTAAAAACACGTTGGAAGAATTACCTACCAATGGTCGTGGTTGGATTATTCAGCAGTTGCTTCACCCAATTTTGTTTCAATTTGTTATTAAGCCTTTGTATTTTGTAGCGCAAATTGGCAAGATAAAATTGGTTATCTCGCAAAAATTGGGTTTAATTTCAAAGGCGATAGCACGCAGTGAAAAAAGCGGTAAAAGGCCGTCATTTGTTTGCGCAAAGCTTTCAAACGCACTGGCTGAACTGGCATTTCATCAATTAAGTCGTGTTGATATTTTCAATTCGCGCAGGCGGGAAATAGTGGAAATGTATAAGGCCGGTTTTGGAAATATGCGTGGTTTACCGAATTTGGACGCAAATTCAATACCGTATTTATTGCGTTATCCTGTGTTGGTGAATAAGCCCAAACAAATTTTACTAAATGCGCGCGCACAGCATATGTTGCTTGGGGATTGGTATGAGGTGATTGCGCCAAAAGATACTAATTTGGAAGCGGTACTATATGTTAATGGTTCATGTAGAGTTGCTGAGGCGGTTGCAAAAAGAATTATTAATTTGCCAATTTACTATAAGTTAAAAAATAGGGAAGTGTGGCACATTGTAGAGTTCATAAAAAACAATGTATGAAATATAAGTTTACTTTAAGGATTATCCCTATAGTAAACTTTAGGGATAATCCTTAAAGTTTTTGACAATGAAAATACGGGAAATTGAAAACAAAAGCGACTGGGAAGGATTCTTGTTGGGCCAAAACCCTAATACATTTTTGCATAGTTGGAATTATGGGGTAATGCAGGAACTGCTTGGTGAAAAAGTGGTGCGCTATGGTTGCTTTGATGGTGATCGGTTGATTGGTGTCGTATTGGGGGTGACAGTCACCGCCAGGCGTGGCAAGTTTCTCTTTTGCCCGCACGGGCCGATCGTTGTAAATAATGATTCTAAAATAATTGAGCTGTTGATTTTGGCGTTAAAGAATTTCGCGCATGAAAACGGTTCCGCTTTTTTGCGAATCAGTCCGTTGGAATTGCAGATTAATACAAATATTGAACTCTACAAAAAACTTGGGATGCGACCGGCGCCGATGCATATGCACGCCGAAACGATGTGGGTTTTGGACATCAAACCTTCCGAAGAAGTGCTAATGCAAGGAATGCGAAAAACAACACGCAATTTGGTGCGACGTGCCGAACGAGATGGTGTGAAAATTCGAATTAGCCGTGACATAAACGATCTGGATCTATTTGAGCAAGTTTACAAAGAAACGGCTGATCGTGAGAAATTTGTTGGATTTTCAAAAAAATATTTGGAAGCGGAATTTTCCGCACTAAATAAAGATAACCATGTTTTTCTTGCGTTTGCCGAATATCAGGGAGATATAATTTCAACTGCCTTGATTACTGTCTATGGCAATACCGGTTTTTATCATCAGGGTGCGTCTACACGTAAGCATGCGAAAGTACCTGGTGCGTATCTTTTGCAGTGGGAAATTATTCGCGAATTAAAGCGTCTTGGGATTCAGCGTTATAACTTTTGGGGCATCTCAGACGATCCTAAACACCCCTGGGCGGGGTTATCGCTCTTCAAACAGGGTTTTGGCGGTTATCGAGAAGATTACCTGCACGCACAGGATCTGCCACTAAAACCGTCATATTGGCTTACATACATAATTGAACAAATAAGACGCAAAAAACGGGGATATTGACAATTTAGTGGCTTGGGTGTACATATATCGGTCGTGCTGTAACTGGTTTTGATTGTTTAGAGGAGAAGGAAATGTGGGAGTCGTACTTGAATTTCGTGCTGTTGTTTTGGGTGCTACTTGCTTTTAATGGGCCCAGGTTCTTTTTGGACTGGAGGCGTTCGGTCAGTGAGACCTCGTGGCGATGGGTGGTCCTGGGTCAGGTCGCAATCGTTATTGCGGGGATTGTCATGACGATTGAGCTGTTTTTTCTCAAACCAGGAGAAACCAATGCGGATCTGTATCAGGTCCTGCAATGGACGCGCCTTACGGTTGTGGTCTTGGTTGTCATGCACTTGTGTATTTGGTTCTTAATTCTTTGGCCTCAATTGCGACGAGGCAAGTGATGTAGGGGGGGGAATTAGTTTTTTAGAATTCTATCCAAAAGGTAGATTTTTTTTTATTATTTATATCTCTGGTATTTACGAACAATTATATCCCCTTGGTGTCCGAATAGTTCCGAAAAACTTTTTTCTGAGATTAACTTATATTCGGTTGGAACAGGTAATTTTGATCCGCCGAAGCCGGTGGTGTCTACCGCCCAAATTACTTTTGGCTTTTCTTGGAATATTTTCGGACTAACTATGTCATCTTTAGTTAATATTGGTCCGCCACTAAAGTGGGATAATTCTCCCGATTCGGAATATAATTTAACGGGCGAAATCCCCCTTAATCCCCCCTTGGTAAAGGGGGAAACTTGTTCGTGAAACAAAACAGAGAAATAGACAAAACTAGAACTAACAAGAATTGGTTCGTTTTGCATTGCGTTTTGTGATAGATATTGCACAGCTGAGATTGTTCCAGGGTGATCTTGAAAATGTAATGAATTCCAAAATTGGCTGACTGTATAAAATCCGTAACCAGCAATAGCCAGTGCAACAATTGAGCTGATGTAAATCTTTTTTGGCAATAACGAAATACTGCGGGCGAGCAAAATAATCAACGGAATCGACGCAAAAACAAAATATCTGTCCTGATAGATGCTCGTTCCGCGTGATAGATACCAAGCGCCCAGAAATGGAATAATGAATGATGATATTAGAATAATGTCACCTTTTTTTCGACCAAAGATTAGTGGGATCAATATAATAAGTGCGACTAAAATAGTGCAAATAATTGCGGTTTGATGTGAAAAATCACTTACTCCGCCTAGCAGTAGGCGAGACATTGTGTTGGGAATTGACCAATCATTCATTGGTGGAATCCAGTAATTTTGTTGCACTTGGGCACGTTGCTGCAGAAATGTCGGTAGCCACGGGAGAAAAATTACTACCGACAATACAATACTTGTTACCAGTGCCCAGGTATTGGTGCTACGCAGGGTGTGTATTGGTTTGCGGAAAAACCGTAAAACTAGTAATCCGCCGATAAAAGTAAATATCGATGCGATACTAAAAAGCGCAAAATAGTGAACATGAAATAGGGCACCGACTAAAAGACCCAAAATAATACCGTCGCGCCAAATTTTCCGCGTCTCTGTTTGTTCAATGGTCTTGATGACATATACCAGCGTAAAACAAAGAATTAGCGTCCCCAGGGCGTACATTCGGGCCTCCCAGGCGTATTGCACTTGAAAAGCAGAGACAGAGGCTAAAAGGGCGCCAATTATCCCTACACGTCTTGAACCAAATAATACCTTACCGGAAAAATAAACACCCAGGACTGTTGCAGAGGAAAGTACCACAGAAAGCAGGCGTAACCAGAATAGACTTATGTCTATTCCGAGTATTTGGAGAGGCGCGTTCCAAATCATTAAGACCAAATAATAAAGGATTGGATGCACATCGGATGCTGAGCGTTGTAAAAATTCGATGAACGGAAATTGAATCAAACGCCAGGAAAAGGCCTCGTCAAACCAAAGAGACCGATCAGTGAGGTGGTTGAGGCGGATTAGGAATGATGATAGAAGTATGACGAATAGCGCGACGTTGATCAGGGTCCGACCCTGGAGCAAGCCTGTCCAGGATCGGACCCTGGTTGGTTTTGTTGTCACGGCTTTAATCCGTAAACGATCATTGTTGTCTGATCAAATTGATTTTTGGTCCGCATTAATTCCTCCACCTTGGGGTGATTTTCTTGATATCTCTCCGCATCCGGTATTGTTGACTGAGTGAAGACAATCACGTCCCCGGGTTGGATGTTTGTGGATTCGCAAGTTTCCGGTTTTAATAAAAGATATGGGTAATTATAGTTTGTTGTAAGAAAATGAACTGTTTGAACCGAGAAATCATCTAAAACCAGATACGATTTCCCCGAATTGAGTCTTGCGCGTTGGTTGAGATAGTTGCTTACAGTAGTTAAATCACTGCGGTATTCGTACCAATATTTAGGCAGTGAAGCAGAGACACCAAAATATAAAGATAAATCGTAAACGGCAGTCAACGCGAAAAGAATCAGAAGTGTACCGATAGCAATTCTTCGGGCACCGTACGATGGTAGGCGTTTTAAACGATGAATAAACCATGCTCCACCGATTCCGGCGAGCCAAAAAACAACCGGTATTTCGCCAATTGAACGTAATCCGTGGGGTATTCCTTCTGCTGTCGCAACAGCGGGGACTAACATTATTGCTAATAGTAAAAGCATGATAAAAAATGCGAGCGTTTGTCCCGTGTGTCTTCCGCGTAGTAAACGATGCAGATATTGAATAGAGCGAACAAGTGCGACAATAATCCCAATTAATCCCAATACTGCGGGAATAGGGGAAAGAAATGGTAGCCCTGGTACATTATGACGAGGATTGATATCGCCGGCAGTGAAAAATGCTAAAATGCTTTTTTCCAAAACATCAGTTGCCGTACCAAGCAAATTTCCTTTATTGATATCCGGATTAAGGATTGAAACTTGTCCCGATCGTCCCGCAAATGATCCGGGATTATTGTTGAAATAGACAAAAAGCGGTGTCATTGTGATTACTGTTGATAAAAATAGGGCAACTATTGATGCGCGATACATTTTGAAACCAAAAAAACGGGGCTTTCTAAGCAGACTTTGCAGTAATAAAACAATGGCGACAATAATGATTACACCCACAAAGGCGCGAAATGCAATGTATGTATACCAACCCAGTCCAAAAGAAACTCCACAGCCTATTGCTTGCCATAAACGCACGCGAGCATTTTTTGCCTGAAAAATACCCATGAAAAAATATGTCACCAGCGCCAGAAATAAGGGGATAGTGATTGCGCGAAAACCGGTTCTCGATAAAGAAATATGCCACTGATTCGTGGCAATAAACAATCCTGCCAAAACTCCCACAAGGTCACCGAACATGCGTCGTCCCGCTGCGTAAGTGAAATATACAGTTGCTGTTCCAACCAGTGCGGAGGCAAAAAACATTGGCCAGACCCCAACACCGAAGATGGCGATTAAAACTGCTTGTAGATAGAAAAATAACGCTTCACGACCGTTGCCACGTTCGTAAAATGGTTGCATGTGTCCGTGTAGAATAGAAATCGCGTCTTCACCATTTGCTGCTTGATCGGGAAAGAGCCCGCCCGGCATTGTTGTGATGTGCCAAAATCTACCAAAAATGGCAAGGAGTAAAATTAATCCGACTAATATTTTTCTGTTTGTTGGTGTCATGTACTAAGTATATGACTTTGGTGTACCATTGACAAAAGTAAAAAAAAGGAGTACAGTTCCTGGTTGAATGTTTTGGTTGGATCTTTTTTTAACTGGGGCAGGAGGCCACTATGTGTAAGCATTTGAGACTTTCTGAGATAAGACACCAGATCCAGAGATTGATGGGTCAGCTTGAGGCAGTTGTTGGTTACATTGCCTCCCTGGAACACATGAATCGGGTGAAAGCGGAGCTTGAGGATCGCGACGAGACGCTCTGGATTGCGCAACTGCCGTATGTGCAAATCAGGGATTATCAAGGAAGCATTGCTCGACGTGATGAAGAATTGGCCAGGATTCGTAGGGAGGTGTTTTCACGAAAGCCTAAAACTGATCCGCTGGCAGATCTTGATTTTCTGGCCTGGTCTCACTCGGCGCTAGAAATTTTACAGGATCTGGCAAACCGCTCGGAAGCCGGAGGCCTGTATGGGGAAGAACTCGTTGAGAATTACCTTGGGGATATTCTCCAGTACTTCCAGGCCTGCCTATTGACTGAAATCAAGCAGGTCAGGAAATCTGTCACCACCACCGCGTGAAGTCAGCCGACGTACAACACTGTGCGTCGGTATTTTTTTCCTATTCACTCCAATGGAATTTGCCCGTAATCACAAACAAACCCCTTATTTAAATCATCCATTCCCGCCCCTCGATCATTAGCTCCCTTCGGCTGTGAGCTCAGGGTTGTCGAACAGCGGGGTCGAATGGTGACAACGGGAATCCACGTTTTGGACCCCCGATGATTCGGGGGGGTAAATTTAACAAAAACATCGAACTTCCATACAGGTGAGGGCTTACTTTGTATTTTCTGGACAAAAATATCATGTTATGCTATTTTCGAATCAGTTAGTAGGGGGAGGAAATACTAACATAAAGACAATTTAAAAACGCAATTTCATATGGCATCATTAGAACCAGAAACACTCGCCCTCTTAAAGCGACGCTTGGAGGAGGCGGAACGTAATATTCAACTTTGTAGACAATTGATTGGTGGCACCGGTTCAACCGGATCGGATGTTATTATGCCGACGTTTTCGTCATCCGCTAAAATGGACGCGATTGAAGCGGACGAAAACTTTGCCGGTAAAATTATTAATGGTGAGTTTGATGGAGAACACATGAAAGGTGATGATGGTCAGTTATATCCTGTTCCGGCAAATTATGCGTCAAAATCAAAATTGGTTGAAGGTGACAAGCTTAAATTGGCAATCGAGCCTGACGGAGCATTTGTTTATAAGCAGATTGGCCCAAAAGATCGTACACGTGTGCGTGGTGTTTTTGATATTAACGAACAAGGTCAATATGTAGTAAAGTCGGACGATAAGGAGTATCGATTGTTACTTGCTTCTGTAACTTTCTACCATATTGATCGTGGTGATACCGTAACAATTCTATTGCCGGCTGAAGGAAAGGCTGTTTGGGGAGCAGTTGAAAACGTTATCAAGGCCGGGAGCAAAAAAAGTGACAAAACAAAAGAGGAGGATGATAAGGAGGAAGAATTAGATGAAATTATCTAGCTTAACCAAGATTTTTCTGTCAGGAGAATTTATTAGATTCGCGGTTGTCGGCGGAATCGGTTTTTGTGTGGATTTTGGAACATACATGATAATGACGCGATTGCTTGGCTTGCGTTCGGTTTTTTGTTTCGGCCAAGGTGCGGAGTCTTCTTATTGGACAACACTTACGCAAAACGCCAGTGAGGCGTGTAGTGTTTCGCATTTTCCGATTATTATTGCCACAATGATAAGTGTTTTGTTGGCGATTTTATCAAATTTCTTATTCAATAAGTTTTGGACGTTTCGCAATAGCGCAGGTACCGGTCATGTGGCGAAACAAGGTTTAAGTTATTTTGGGCTCAATTTTATTACTTATATCATGAATCAGCTCTTGGTTGGATTCTTCGTTTCCGATTTTGGATTATTGAGAGTTTTCCCAAATTATGTTGATGTTTCGGCGAAGATTCTCGCTGTTGGAATTGTCCTATTCTTCAACTTCTTCGGCTCAAAGTTTTTGGTATTTCGAAAGGAGAGATAGGGAATAGTCTGGTTTAGAAAATATTTCGACAGAATTTAAAAGCATATTGTCATGGGCATGCGGTATTTGTGCCCTTCTTACGCAACACGCAATACACAACACACTAATCTTGAAAAGTGTTAAGCTGTAAATTCACCTATGGAAAATACTACTCAAAGTTCAAACCAAGAGCGCACTCTCTATCGCAAGCATCGACCACAAGCATTGTCAGATGTCTCAGGGCAGGAACACATTTTAGTTGTTATAAAAAATGCCTTAAGTGAGGGGAAAATTACGCATGCATACTTGTTTTCGGGTCCTCGCGGTACAGGCAAGACCACAATCGCACGTATTATGGCGAAACGTCTTAATTGCTCAAGCCCTCAAGGAAGTGAACCGTGTGGTAGTTGTCCTCAGTGTATCGCTTTTCAAAATAAGGCCAGTTTGGACTTGATTGAAATTGATGCCGCCAGTAATCGGGGTATTGATGAGATTCGTGCGTTAAAAGATCGAATTAGTCTTGCTCCAACCGCCGGAAAATATAAAGTCTACATTATTGATGAGGTGCACATGCTTACAAAGGAAGCATTTAACGCGTTACTTAAAACTTTAGAAGAACCGCCAAGTCACGCGATTTTTATTTTAGCAACGACTGAATTACACAAAGTTCCCGAAACTATTAAGTCACGGTGCCAAACGTTTATTTTTCGTAGGGCTACGACGGAACAATTAATCAATAGACTTAAAAAGATTTGTTTGATTGAAAATGTTGAGATTGAGGATTCGGCTATTAGTTTAATTGCCAGTCATAGCGAGGGTTGTTTTCGTGATGCGGAAAGTTTATTGGGGCAGGTATTATCAATGCAAGACACAATAATTAAAATTTCCGATGTTGAAACAATGCTTGGCGTTATTGGTTTTAAGGAAGTGCAAATATTTGTTGAAAATATTTTAACAAAAAACGTTTCAGGTTCCCTTCAGCAGTTAAGAAGGGTAATGGAAAGAGGCGCATCCTTGAGGCGCTTTACGGATGATATTACACGTTATCTTCGTGCTGTTGCTACTTTTTCTGTTGCACAAAACCACAGTGAATCGTTTGATAATGAAGTTACTGAAAAACTGCATAATCACGCGAAAAATTTTTCGTTAGAAAGTTTTACGAAATTATTAAGATTATTTTTACGTGCCAAGTCAGAAATGCGTGATGTTACATATGAAGAATTACCGTTAGAACTGGTAATCATGGAATGGTGTGGCGAGGCGCAAACAAATAAACCACAAAATTTGGTAGCACCAAATGTCGTTCCCCAACAAAATGCTCAAGCTGTCGCGGTGGGAAAAATGGCCTCACCAATTATGGGCGCGCCGATTATTGCCAAGGAAAAAATAATTCCGATTTTAAATGGTTCGCAAAATAAAGCGATGACGGAACAACAAAATTCCATGGCGGAAAATCCCGAGCTTTTAGAGAAAGTGATGGTTGTTTGGGCGCAATTCATGGAAAAAACCGGAAAACTTAATCCGTTATTGATTTCTACTCTTGAAGCTTGTAAGCCCTGCCTTGTTAGGGGAAATATGTTATACATGATCACGGAATATAGCCTATATAAAGAACGTTTGGGTGATAATCAGGTTCGAGAGTCCCTCGAAGATCTTTTGGTTAGCTTGATTGGTGAAAAAATATTAATGCGAGTTGCTTTGAAAAGCGAAGCGGCGGCTTTACGTTTACCTGAACCAAAAATGGTCAATCCGGTGATTGCTTTTGCTGAAACACCTGTTGCGGTAAACACAAACCCGACCTCTGACGCTTTGGCGGTGTTGGGTGGGGAATTGGTTGGGGGGTAAGCCAAATATTGTCAAAAAGCAAAATATGGGGCATATTTTGTGCAGGAATAAATATTCCGGGGTCGTCTAACGGCAGGACAGTAGCCTTTGGAGCTGCTTATCTTGGTTCGCCCACGCACCATAAAGGTGCGGGGCGCACAGAACCTTTATGGTTCTGTGCGATTCCATGCGGTATAATAATAAGTGTCATGTACTATGTTTATATATTACGTAGTAGTAAGGACAAAAAATTATATATTG
>CAIZMI010000013.1 GCA_903934015.1 uncultured bacterium | reverse complement strand
GGAGTTACAGCAACAAGTAACCCACCACTAGTTTGGGGATCGCAAAAAAGGTGCTTTTGGTCATCGGTCATTGGCGAGATCTTATGCCCGTAACTGTCGAAATTACGGAAAGTACCACCAGGAAAAGTCTTATGTTGCATGTAATAATTCGTTATCTGCAACCATCGCGTTAAAAGTGGATTTTTCACTTAAACCGTTAGCTGTTGACGTTACTGATTCACCAACGGAAATATTTACCTCTTGGTTACCCGTTTTTGAACGAAACACTACTTCACCTTCAGTAACTTCTATTTTTGATTCGTTACCGGTCTCTGTGAGAATAAATCTTGTCCCCTTGATTCCCGCTACAGCTTGACTCATATCTATTTCCATTGAGCCGTCTAATATCATTTTTCTGATATTTGCCATAACCTTACCGGTTACTAGTTTAAGCTTATTGGTTTTAGATGGCGGAGTATTCAAAACAATTTCAGTTTCTTGTTTCAATAAAAAAGTATTCATATCGGCAAAACTCAAAATTGCCTCACTTTCTTCGCCGGTTTTTATGTGATCGTCAACATACAATATTGATTCAAGTTGTGCGGATTTCCATCCATTTGGTTCACTGTCGTGACGAATTTCAACTTGCCCTGAAAGGGAATTAAAACGAGTACCGGAGTCCACGAGCCCAGATTCATCCATTTTCCAATCGGAAAACTCATTATTTAAACGAAGGTCAACTCCAGTAACGGGAATAAGAGCGAGTTCAATTTCATCGTTATTTGTCTTTTTTTGTATTTTATCGAAAATAATAAAACTTCCTGCGCCGATACGACCAGAAATTTTTGAACCGTCGTTACATGTGCCAACAAAAGTGCCAGTGGGTCCGCCGGAAAATTCCATAATACAAGAGGCTTGTTTGATCTTCGGTTCTTCCGTTGCCGGTTCCATGGGCCAGCTATTCGGTAGTCCCAATTTACTACCATCTTGCGAATCACCAATAATGAATCCATTTTCCGATACGACGTAGTTTAAATATATAACCGCCTTGCTGTAATCTTTTTTCCACCACAGATATCCCGAATCACTACCCATTTTTCCGACGTTCCAAAAATGAATGGAATAATCTATTGAACCGATTTTGACACCAATGCGATTGCCCGAAGCATACACGTAATCATTTGTTATTTTTCCGGTATTGCGCAAAAAACCGACTAGATTAATTTCTTCCTCAGTAGGTACAACAGACCCGCTTACAGTTATTTCTTTTGGGGTAACTCCAAAAGGAATTTCTGCTTGAACTAGGCCCGGCAATAAAAAATAGCTAAATATTAGAAAAGTTATTAATTGTTTCATATTTTAATAATACCACTTTTACTACATTACTGCGAAATAAATCAATTCAAAAATAATTGTTGTTTCTTTGGTTTTTAAATAGAAGTGTATAGTTTTTTGTAACGGTGATTAGGGGTTTGGAAATAGGGGCTAGTCTCTCAAAAGTATTTGTTTGTAAAATGAAATTATGCTTGAAATATACAAGCTGGATTTATCAGTAGAAAAAAATGGAATTAGACTTACGGATGCTTGGTCAGTCAATTCAGATGAAAATACTCCTCAAAAAACCTGCGCATTGGAAGAATTCAATATTTCAGAATGACATTGTAGAATCTCCTCGAAAATTTATCGTTTGCCGTCGTTATGGTGATTTTTTAGAATAAAAATTATATTTCCTCATATGTTTTGTTAATTAAATGTAGTAATCATTGGTGATGAAGATGTAATTGTCACGCTCAAGAGAGGTAGTGCCGTGTTTAAGGCTTTTAATTTGTGCATTAAGGAAGTGTGTTGTGTCTGATAATGACGAGAGGCTATTTATTTAGATAAAAGATTCTTAGATTTTGTTGGTATTTTGTTGGCCAATCGGTAATGGCCGGAAAAGGTTAATAATCAAATTATTAAAGTATTAGATGGGGAGAGTTATTTTTAACAAAAAATGTGATTGATGTTACGGGAGGAGTCTTTTCCAATCCGAAGATTGGTATGAAACAGCGTGCGTAGCGGTGATTATTAAGTTATTAATGAAAGGTTGAAAATAGCTCGTTTTTCGCCTTATTTGCTTCGAGAACAAATT
>CAIZMI010000012.1 GCA_903934015.1 uncultured bacterium | reverse complement strand
TTCGCAGTAAATATTCCGGTGCCGATAGTGATGGTACCGTTATTTGTTAAAGTAAACGTAATATCACTCTGTGTATTATTCAAAGTGATTGTAGGGTCATTTCCCAGAGGAATTGTTGTGCCACTGGCTATCGTCAAGACATATGGAGCTGCCGCACGGCTATTCGTGGTGCGATTCATTGTGACCAAATTGAAGGTTACCCCAGAAGCATCTATGGTGGTATTCCCTCCGGCGTAGGAGCCGTCGAGAGCCAACGTCCCCCCATTGGCGTTAAATGTCGGAGCTCCACTCATAGTAAAATTTGCGGCAACACTCATCGTCCCAGACGTGGCAGTGAACGTCCCACCGGTAATGGTGTAGTTGCCTTCGATATCGAGGATCTGGCTACCTCCGGTAAATGTTCCGCCAGCTTGCGTGAAGTGACTTGTACCGACAGCAACAGTACTGCTTCCCTGACTGATGGTTCCTAATGTATATGTAGCTTTAATGTCTATACCAGCTACGCTTATGGCGCTGTCGATAGTACAGTTGGTGTTTCCTCCGCTATCAAATGTAGCAATGTCACTTGCGGTAGGAGCAACTGTATCATTCGCTCCGCCACTTGCTGTTGACCAATTGGTGTTTGCGGTAAAATTGCCACCTGCGGGACCGATCCAGTACTTAACGGCTGCCGAAGCGGAATCAACAGAAGCGACAAAGAAAAGACATCCTGAAACTAAAGTCAGAAGAAGAACTTTTTTCAATCCTTTGTTTATCTTAGAAGCTACTGTTTTTGTTACGTGTTTATGCACAATGATACAACATAATTGTAGCACTGGAAGATGACTTCTCATATCAAAAAAATACCCACCGAATCATGGCCACGCCCCAATAATTATTTTCCCTTTTACGCGACAACTCAATACAATACTTTAAAATAAATTAATTTATTGTACCTTTTTTATACTTTGTCAGCACTACCCAGTAAGGCCACTTTTTCCGCCACTACAGCCTGTACAGCCTTTCGGGCAGGCGTAAGCATTTTGCGTGGATCTACTGATTTTTGTTGCCCGGCAAGCGCCTCACTAGTTACGACACCCTCTAATGAATCGTGAAACGCTTCTCTGAGTTCAGTATCGATATTTACTTTCGCAATACCAAGCCTTACCGCCTGTGAAATCTCCATTGGCGGTAAACCGGACGCGCCATGCAAAACTAACGGTACCTTCACGACCTTATGAATTTCTCGCAATCGTTCAAAGCGAATTTTTTCTTCTCCGCGAAAAGCACCATGAATTGTTCCCACCGAGACTGCTAACGAATCGACACCGGTCGCCGCGACAAAATTTACCGCTTCTGTTGGGTCAGTAAGCATGGAATCGTCCATTTTGATATCGGCGGAAACCATGCCCTCTTTCCCTTGAATGGCACCAATTTCACCCTCCACCCAAACATCGTTTTGATGTGCTAATTCGACAACTTTTTTGGTTAGTGCCACATTTTCATCAAATGACAATTTTGACCCATCTATCATGACTGACTTATAACCAGCATGAATACATTTTTCCGCAATCTCAAACGAACGACCATGATCAAGATGTAAAAAAACCGGCACTGAAACGGACTTCGCAACGTCGCTGATAATGTCATGCAGTGTTACTAGTCCGGCATATTCAATCGCGCTTTCCGATGTCTGGATTATTCCGGGAGAATTTTTTTCCTGTAAGCCCCAGGCGATCGCTTGGGTCATTTCGAGGTTTGATGTATTAAACGAGCCTAACGCCCAACCTTCGCGGAAGGCTTGTTCATATAAGGAGTGCGGGTTATTTATGAGCATTAAGTTATTAATATAAGTTAATTATTTTTACCGACGAAAACCCACCCTCACCCTCCCTTAAATAAGGGAGGGAAACACGAACTACACCAACAAAGCGACTTCGCGAATGATGGCTACCAACTCGGCTGGCTTTGTTGAGGCGCCCCCAACCAGTGCTCCATCAACTCCCGGTTCGGACACAAAAGTTTTTACTGTTTTTGCGGTTACACTTCCGCCATACAAAACACGCATCTTATCCATATATTTATTTCCACCCGCCCCAGAAATAATTTTGCGAATAAGATTGATAATTTCGGCTACTTCTTGCGCTTCCGGTTGCTTCGCTTCCAACCCCGGTCCCGCACTAATTGCCCAAACCGGCTCATAAGCAAACGTTATCCGTGGAAAATCAAGCAGTGAAAGATCAACCAGCACCCTATTAACTTGCTCACGAATAATTTCAATTGTTGCTCCTGATTCATGTTCTTCAAAAGACTCTCCAACACAAACAATCGGATGAATGCCGTTTTTAAGCGCCAACTTGGTTTTAAGAGCAACAATCTCGTCTGTATCTCCGTGATACTTTCTTCTTTCGGAATGACCGACAATAACGTGACGAACAAAGTCCTTTACCTCTCCAACCGATACATCGCCGGTATATGCACCAGACTCCAAAAAATGTATATCTTGCGCGGCCACTTCGACAGATGTTCCTTCGCAAATTTCTTTCATAGCAGATAAAAGAGGATAAGAAGGACTAATAATTATATCCACTGGCTCATCACGCAACATTTTTACAAAACTCTGTGCCACCAAAATTGATTCTTTAGCACTTAAATACATTTTCCAATTCGCCACTATCAAGGGTTTGCGTTCCATAATAATTATAAAATTAAAATTGCTTTCTTAAATATTCCGCGTCTTGTTCTGGCAATGTCGTACTAATTTCTACGCCGGTTGCCATTTCAAATCCGGCTGACATTTGCATTCTGGGTATAATATGAATCTGCCAATGAAAGTGCGCGTATTGGTCTTGAGGATAATATGAGCCAGTGTCGTCACATGGAGATGAGTAAAGATACATATTGTATGCAGGATCATTAAAGCCTTTATTAAGACCTTCCGTGGCCCGCTTAACAACCTCAACTAGTTGCGGTAATTCCAAATCAGTTAATCTTTCAAAACCCGAATGATGCTCTTTGGGCAAGATCCATTGTTCATAACTGACGCGCGGAGCAAAAGGAGCCAACAAAATAAACAGGTCGTTTTCAAAAATCACCCGTGTATTTTCACGTTTTTCAAACTGAATAATGTCACAGTAACCGCAATGTTTGTTTTTCTGATAATACTTTTCCGCACCATCCAAAAGATCTAAAACTTCATCTGTAGGCACTATCGGCAAAGCAAAAATCTGACCATGAACGTGCTCCAACGACGCGCCAGCGCCCTGTAGATGGTTTTCTATTACTTGCACATAATTCACTGTCGGCTGTTTTGTAAAATACAAGTAGCGATCACGAAGAGCTTTATAAAAATACATTAAGTCAGTATTCGATGCTCGATATGAATAGCCATTGTGATCACGTCCCACCACCACTTCATGGAAACCAACCCCTTCTATGGCGCGATAGAGCCCCTCTTGTCTTTCGGCAATCGAATCTTTTTCTATAAAAGCCGGATATTTATTTGGAAAAACTCGCACCCTCCAATCTTCGGAATTTGGTAAATCCAGAGTCGTTGGTCTCTGCGGATATTTTTCTTGATTACAAAATGGGCAATCCTGTTTGTAGTCAGGAATAATCTCTTTATTTTTTTCACCCTTATTAAAATCTTCCGGTTTTTTTGCGCGCGCGGTCGCCAAAACAACCCATTTACCCGTTATTGGATCCTGCCGAATTTCCGAATCTTTAAATGACCGGGTGGAATGGATCATCATATATTTTGCGCCAAATGTTGCGTCGAATTCGAAAAACTTCCCCCAACACTTCAATATATGCACTAGCCGACACGCGACTATTCGGATCGTTTAACCAAACTACAGGCGCTTCTTTCATCTTGAAACCAAGCCGTTGCGCGACAGCCAAAATTTCCACATCAAAACCCCAACGATCAATTGTTAGACGCGGACATATTTTTTCCACAGAAGCGCCGGTAAACATTTTGAACCCACACTGCGTATCATGAATACCGCGCACCGCCAACGCTTGAATTAACAAATTTCCCATTTGCCCCGCCAGTTCCTTATACCAAGCTTGATGAATTTCTACATCAGAATCACTTAAATGACGTGAACCAATGACAATATCATATCCTTGATCTTTGAAATACGGAAAAAAACGATCGACATGATCAATGGAAGTAGAATTATCCGCATCCATAAACACGCGATATTTACCAACAGCCTGCATTAAACCATAACGAACGGCGTAACCCTTGCCACGATTCTTCCCATCAGGATACTGAACGTCATCCAACTTCTGAATTCCTTTTATTGCACCAACCTGCACTTGCGCCTTACCGGCAAAATCACGCACAACATCACTAGTTTTGTCTTTTGAACCGTCATCTACCACTAACACCTCCGATGAATAATTTTGTTTCTGCAGAAAAGCAATTACGCTTTTCAAGGTTTCCGGAAGTCTTTTTTCTTCGTTATAGGCGGGAATAATAACGGACAGATAAACACTCCTTTGTTTTTCCACAATCATGAAACTTTTTCCTCCAATTTTTCAATTCGTCTTTCCAATAAACGATAACTGGATTTTCGTTCCACTTCTTCCGAATCAATTCGTCCGATAAATTCATCCATATTTGTAATAAGCGTATCAAACTTTTTATCCATTTCGATATTCATTTTGGCAAGACTGTCAATTTTATCATTAAATAATTCCACCGCTCCATTAATTTTGCCATCAATAAATTCAACACTACTTTTAAACTGCTTATTAGTCACGAGGGAAGAAATTTCTTTTCTAACCACCTTGGTGATTTTTTCCTCTAAAGCATCTTTTTGGATGTGTTTTTGAACCATGGTTTAAGAATAGCACAAATAATATTTACTTTCGATTCTTTGATCAATTAATCCAAACGTAACCGCTCACAGGTTGAGATAAATATCGAATCGCCGTGCTCACTCCCGAAGTGGTGCACGCTTGCACTTCTTCGGGAGTGGTGCTGGTTAGCGTCGACGCAAACCGTAATCCACGTCGGAGGAAGTGCAAGCGTGCACCACCTCCGACGTGATCTCTACGAAAAATCCTTAACCTGTGAGTGCTTACATCCAAAGACTATCCCTTTTTTTCTTCTCCAACCATGTTTCTAGCAAAAGCCTTGCCGCCTCTGCGTCTGGCGACTTCATCCCCTTCATTATTGCCGCCATGGCACTTGATTTAGTAGAAAATCGCTCATCAACAAACTCTACGGGCAAACCGAGATTATTCGTCAATTCGTTACCAAAAGCACGCACAATGGAGGCTTGAGGCCCATCTTGACCCTCCATTGTTAACGGTAAACCAAGCAAAAGACGCTCCACACACTCATCGTTTGCAACCCGCCGAATTGCCTCAAAACATTCATTACGGGGTTCGGATGAAATTGTTTTTAAGGCCAACGCGAATCTTTGATCGGTATCGGTAATCGCCAACCCAACCCGCACGGAACCGTAATCAATAGCCAAAATCGTAGCCATTATTTTGTTGTCGTTAAAACTCGAACACCATCTCTTGTAATTGCGACTGTCACTTCCTCGTGTGCCGACATTTCTCCATCTTCCGTTAGTACGGTCCAACCGTCATCGGCTGTAACAATTTCTTTTTTTCCCATATTTACCATTGGCTCTATAGCTATTACCGTACCGATTGGCAAAGAAACACCCTGCCCTTTCCGGCCATAATTTGGCACATTCGGAGCTTCATGAAGTGCAAAACCAACACCATGACCGACCATCTCTCGCACCACCGAATAGCCGGCATTTTCCGCTACTTTTTGTACCGCTCCACCAATTTCCCCCGTAGTTACACTTGGCTTCACCACATCGACCCCAGCCTGAAGAGATTGTTTAGTCACTGCAATTAACCGTTTCGCCTCAGGCGAAATTATTCCAACACCAACCGTGGTTGCGGTATCGGTATAAAGCCCATCATAAAGACAACCAATATCCAAACTAACAATATCACCTTCTTCCAACGGCTCATCGTTTGGAATTCCGTGCACTACGGCACTATTTACTGAAACACACAATGTCGCCGGAAAAGCATCAACTGGATCACCCGAAGGAGAATAATCTTTAAAAGCCGGCTGTGCGCCTTTTTCAAGGAGTTTCTTCTCCGCAGTATTATTTAATTCAATCCCGGTAATTCCCGGTTTTACCATCGCCGCAACTTCTTCCAAAACAGTACGCAAAATTCTTCCACCAACAGCCATACGTTCTATCTCTTCGGTGGTTTTTAATCTTATTTTAATATCAGTCATAGCCCCAGTCTTTTTCTTATCACTTTTTCCACATCTTCGGCAACTTGCTCGATTGGACGCGCGCCATCGATATGCTCACTCAAACCCAAGCTATCAAGATAATTAACCACCGGTTGCGTGCGGTATTTAAATTCGTTCCAACGGTTTTCCATCGCTTCCGGATCATCATCTTTTCGTTTGGTCAATTCCGCGCCACAACGCTCGCAATTTTTCTTACTATTTGTCGCGGGTGTATTACACTTACCACAAACCAAGCGAATTAAAAGACGTTCACGCGCGTCGATAATCGGTACATCTAAACAAATCGCCATTATTTTTCCAACATGGTCTTTTCCTAATTCATTTAACAATTCTTCCACTTCATAAAGCGTGCGTGGAGAGCCGTCAAAAACAACGCCATTACCGCGCGCGAGAATTTCTTTTGTTTTGCCAATCACTAATTCCGCAACCAAGGGTGGTGGCGCCAAATCCCCCGCGTCAATCATTTTTATTACCATTTTAGCAACCTCCGTCGTCTCGTTACGCATTGAACGCAAAATAGCGCCGGTTTCAATTCTTTCAAAACCGAGACGTTCCTGAACAAAACGCGCCTGGGTTCCCTTTCCCGAACCCGGAGCGCCCATGAACATAATTACTCCTTTTCCCTGTTGAGTATCATTCACTGCGCCTATAGCCTAACGTGAAATTACAATTAGGGCAAGAAACACACAATGAATGTCTCCTTGTGATTACAAACATCCCCGTAATAACGGGGATGAATGACAATTTTTTGAAAATTGGCCCCTAACTATTCTCGTACTCACGCATCGTTAACTGCGCGTCGATTTGTTTCATTGTTTCAAGAATAACCGAGACTACAATCAATAAACCAGTACCACCAACCGTAAGGGTGCTCATTTTTGTGAAACCTTGAGCAACTAATGGCAAAACGGCGATAACGCCCAAGAAAAGTGCCCCTGCCAGTGTTATTCGATTTGTCACAGCTTTCAAATATATCATTGTCGCGTGACCCGGACGAATACCTGGTACAAACCCTCCCTGTTTCTGCAAATGTTCGGCGATACGTTTTGGGTCAAACGTGACAGCAGTATAAAAATAAGTAAACACGACCACTAACAAAAAGTAGAAAATTCCATAAAAAGTGCTGTTATTAAAGAGACTAACGACACTACGCGAAATTTCCGCAATCATCGCAATTTTAGATGTTGCGAAGAATTGTGCGATTACTCCGGGAAACAACAATAACGACAATGCAAAAATAATCGGAATAACGCCGGCTTGATTAACCCGCAACGGTAAATGCGTTGATACCCCACCCATCAGTTTTCCACCACGAACACGCTTGGCATAACTTACAGGAATGTTACGTTGCGCTTCCGTGACAAAAACTACACCGGCCGTGACAACGACCGCAATTAGAAGAAACATTAAATAGACCGGAATTTTAGTTGGATCGTACAATGAAACAGTCTGCTGTAACGATTGAGGCAATTGCGCGATAATACCGACGAAAATAATAAGTGATGCGCCATTTCCTAATCCTTGCTCGGTAATAATTTCACCAAGCCACATCAACAATATTGACCCCGCTGTGACCGTTACTATCGTAATCGCCATTTCGAGTGGCGTGAAAGTTAATTGCGTGCCTATACCACCCCCGGCAGATCCACGTTGCAAGATTGTAAGAAAACCGAATGCCTGCACAATACCAAGGGGTACTGCCAAAAGACGGGTATACATCTGAATTTTTTGACGACCGGCTTCGCCCTCTTCACGCTGTAACTGTTCAAACTTTGGGATAATAACAGTCAAAAGTTGCATGACGATAGAGGCGGTAATATATGGACCAACACCAAGCATGGCCAATGACAGACGCGACAAACCGCCACCGGAGAAGATATTTAAGAGTCCGATAAGATTGTTCCCTTCGAAGAACCGTCGTAAGCTTTCTGCCTCAATCCCTGGAACAGGGATGTGGGAAGCGATACGAAAAACTACTAACAGCCCAATCATGATCAACAGCTTCTTTCTAAGATCAGGAGCTTTGAATAAGGCGCTAAAGCGGGCAAATGGTTGCATGTGAATATGGTAGGTTATTTATGACTTTTTTACCAGTATCAATACTACTACATACCGCTCATTGTTGTCGTTCCTGCCATAATCAGGAACCAGCTATTATTACTATTTCGGATTCCTGCCCACGGACAGGAACAACAACAGATTGTTTTGTGAAGCTGTAATATCACTCAACGCTTGCAAAATCCGTACGATATGTTATGGTAATAGTAATAACAAATTATATGAATACTATAAATAAAATCTTAACAATAATTGTACTTGGAGTTAGCAGCTTCTTTTTGTTGATTCCCGAATTTGCCCTTGCCAGCAATAACGATTGGCATAACATCGGCTGGAATCAAACACGGCACGAAGCGAGTGGTATGGCATATTTAAATAACTGGTTGAGTGGTGTTCAGCAACGCTGGACATCAAATAATTGTAATAAATGTATTGATAATCGAGATAATAACCGTACAAAATCTGAAAGCTATCATTCGAATGATGGACGCAATAACGTTAGCGTTAAGCAGAGTCAAAAAGTCGAAGGGAAATATTTAAGTGTTAGTATGGAGCAAACTGTAAAAATATATGTAAATGGACAACTTACCAGTAGCGAACAACAGCTTTACGTTAACAATAAAGGAAGTAAAGCAAGTCAATCTCAAGAAGTCTGGGTTCGCGGTTATTGAGTGCTGGTTGATATTTTTTCGCAAAGGTTAAGTCTTGGGCGACTGACAAAAATAACCTGTCCATCTTAAGTTCGCTACATCACTTCTACATAATAATTCAAAAAAATAGGGTGTCCGCGAAATGCGAAAACCCCTGACTGACTCGTCTCCAAGGAACTAGGCCTGCACAACCACCTCACGTGCGCGAGCCGCCTGGTCGGCGATCATCGCCTCAATTTCCCCATCCGACCATTGGTGCTGGGAGCTTTGCCAATACCGGATGTCCTTGATCTCTGGCTCCCGATCCCACCTTGTCACGAACACGACGACGTAATACCTACCGTCCGGAATTCGGTACAGTCTCCGACACTCCCGGACGACGTGACCAATGACTGAGCACTCGGACAGGAACTCACCCGTTAGAACAATTTTCGCATTGTCAGTTGCACGCGCCACAGCAACCAAATCTTCCAGGGTCTTCCGGTGATTCCTGGTCTGTTTCTGCAGTGCCAACTCATCACGCCATTCACTGAACGCCTGATCTGCAACCTTTTGTGCAGTGCGTCGCTCAAGGATCGTTTCAGGAGACCCATCCTCATTGGGGACCTGCATTTGTTTTTTGCCCAAATCAAAGTAGATCTCGTCTATCCGACGATCGAACTCCATTTCCTCCTTCTGATACTCTGTCACGAGTCTGTTAAACTCGTGAACCAATTCCGGAAGCGTTTCCGGAAAAACGAACTTCAAGCATCTCACCTCATAACGGCCACCCATCGCCGCCACAAACTCCGTGGAGTCATCAATATCATCTGTCGGACAGGTCCCGCGCAGAGACTTGAAAGCGACCCCCACAAGGACAGACAACACAGCTACCACCAGAGCCCAGGCCATAGCGTCCATAACCCACCTACCTCACCTTTCACCGAGACCCGCTCGGCACGGCTCCGTCGTATAGGCGGAAAACTTGCTCCATTTTACGTATCCGCATATCGCGAACTTTGGGAGCGACTCCTTCAAAACCCACCGGCATTACGCGCCAGCAAGTATCAAACGCTTAACTTATGCAATTTGGGAAATAGCATGAATAGAATAAACAGCCCTTAATTATACTCCCAAACTGAGTTTTTGTCAATGGTGCGGGATTTTGGTTGTTTTGTCGTTCCTGCCCGCGAGCAGGAACCAGCCGCGACAAACATTGCCACGGATCCCTGGTCCCGGCCAGGGATGACAACGTTTGGAATACTCCCTAAACGGCCACGAACCAGTTACCACCTACGAGGTGGAGCATCCTTGGGATCACACGCAATAGTGGGTCATTTAGTATAGTCGCAGCAATTCCTCCCTTTATTCAAAGGGAGGCGGGGAGGGATTATGAAAATAGAACAATCTTTGCTTCTTAATTAAATCCACCCTCGCCCTCCTTTGAATAAAGGAGGGTAACGACGACTTCTTGCTCCGTGCTCTGAAGTATTGTGGCAATTCTGTTTATACTGGTATCCCACTATTGCGTATGATCCCATCCTTGCTCCACCTCGTAGGTGGTGCAAACGGTTTTATAACCAAAACGAGAGCGCGTGAGCGCTCTCGTTTATCTCCTGTGCCCTGTTCCCTGACAGCCTGTACCCTATTATTTCGTCTTTGAGAAAAACCCTTCGCACTTGTTGGCGGCCCAGAAACCACGTTTGGCAGCTTTTGCTTCCTTTTCAAATTTCATAAAAGTTTTTTGGTAATAGGAAGGCTTCTTTGCATTCACGGCCTTCGCGTAACCATCGCGAATCATCATCGTGCCGAACACGCGACCGTCTTGCAAAACAACGTTGCGGAGCAAGTTGCCATTCTTATCTTCATTGCCTTGTGTTTCATCCTCGATTAATGTTACATAATTATTTTCGAGAATTTTCTTAGCACGCTGCCAAGCTTCTTTGCTATAGCATTGCGCTTTTTTTCCATTAACAGCTCGATCCGGCGCATCCATCCCAATTACTTTCACAAATTTTGAATCGCCATCAATGGAAACCTGAATCCATTCACCACTCATGACTGACAATACTTTAACACCCTCGTCTTTGTGGGGCGCGGCGACGGCCGGCATCACCGGAATAAGGCTCGCCATAAATGAAAGTGAAACGACCCCTGTTACTAACTTTTTAAACATATTTTGTGTTTAGTTAAGGATATTACCTGTAAATTATAGCACAAATATTAAAGACACCAGAACCCTCTCGAAACACTATCCATTAAATTTTCAATTATCAATTTTTACAATTTTCAAATAATTACCAATTTTCAATGTTCAAAACGGCGTCGTTTGAAAATTGGGAATTGATCATTGAAAATTTTGGGCGTCTATTGATCCCACAGAATCTCCCCTCGCCCCTCTTTGATAAAGAGGGGAACGCTTTATTTCTTTACCCCTACACTCCCGCCGGCTTTTTCGATCTTTTCCTTAGCCGACTTAGAAATTGGTAAATTGATTTTCAGAGCTTTAGTAATTTCACCGTCTCCCAAAACCTTCACGGGATATTCACCTTCATTGATAAGACCGTTGGCGGTAAGAGACTTCAAGTCAACAGTTGCACCAGCCGGAAAAACTCTTTCCAAATCCATAATATTGATAGCTTTAGTTGGCACTTTTTTCTTACGAGAAATACCGCGTGTTTTTGGCAAACGTTGATAAATTGGCGTTTGACCACCTTCAAAACCGGCGCGAATACGAGCACCTGCGCGAGATTTCTGACCTTTTGTACCGCGACCGCTGGTCTTACCGGTACCGGAAGAAATACCGCGTCCAAGACGCTTTTTTCTAATCTTCTTCCCTACTCTTAGTGAATCATGTCGCATATAATTATTCTCCTTTCTTTACTTCAGGCTGAGTTTCAACGGCAACAACTTCTTTAGCTTTCTTCAGGGGACGTGCTTGCATAGAAGTTAGAGCCATTATTGTTGCTTTAACTACATTCAAACTGTTATGGGACCCCATCATTTTACTAGACAAATCACGCAAACCACCAAGTAACGCTACGGAACGAATAGGGCCTCCGGCAATAATACCGGAACCTTGTGGGGCTGGTTTCAAGAAAACTGTGGCGCCACGATAGGTGCGTGTAATTTCGTGTGGAATTGTACCGCCCTCAAGAATAAAACGGACAACATTTTTCTTAGCAGATTCTTGAGCTTTACTGATCGCGTTTTGCACATCGGCACCCTTGGAAACACCCAGTCCAACATTACCACGCTTATCACCAATAATTACCGTGGCACGAAAACGGAAACGTCGTCCACCTTTAACCACACGCGTTACGCGACGTAATTCAACTACGCGATGGTCAAATTGGTCATCACTTTGTCCTGGAAATTTTTGGAATGCCATAGCAATTAATATAATTAGAATTCAAGCCCACCATTACGAGCACCGTCGGCAACTGCCTTAACGACACCGTGGTACAAATAACCACCACGATCAAAAACTACTTTCTTGATACCGGCTTTTACCGCCTTGACTGCGAGAGCTTCACCCAACGCGAAACCAATTGCTACACGTGCGGTTTTGTCTTCACCGGCTTTTATCTTCTTCTCCAACTCTTGATCGCGCGCCGAAGCAAGCGTTCTGCCGGAAGCATCATCGATCAATTGCAAAATTAAGTGTTTATTACTGCGATACACAGATAAACGTGGCAATTCAGAAACACCGATAACGCGACTGCGAATGCGGTTATGACGTTTCAAGCGATTAATCTTTCTCGTGATAGATGGTGATTTAAACATATATTTGAATGCTAGTTAATTTATTTACTTTCGGTACCACCGACAACCTTACCAACCTTACGGCGAACATATTCTCCCGCATAACGTATTCCTTTTCCTTTATATGGCTCCGGTTTACGTGTTTTTCGAATAATTGCCGCGGTTTCACCAACAAGATACTTATCAATCCCAATAACCTTAATTACGTTTTTCTCAACAACAAAACTTATACCATCCGGCGCAGGAATTTCAACAGGGTGAGAATATCCAACCATCAAAACAAGTGTCTTTCCTTTTACTTCCGCGCGATATCCAACACCTTGTACTTCTAATTTCTTTTCAAAACCAGTTGTTACGCCGGTTACAAGATTTTGTACCAAAGCTCTGGTCATTCCCCACAAAGCACCAATGCCACCGACTTTTTCGTCACTTGTTTTTGGACGAATAATTATTTGATCCTGTTCCAAAACCGCATCAATCGCAGGATGCAAAACTAAACTCAATGTCCCCTTTGGCCCGACAACAGAAACGGCACCATTATTTATCGTAACAGTTACGCCTGCAATTACTTTTATAGGATTTTTACCAATTCTTGACATAGTATTAAATTACCAAACCTTACAAATAACTTCTCCGCCGATTTTCTGACGGCGCGCTTCTTTATCCGTCATTAAACCCTTGGATGTAGAAATAACGGCGATTCCAATTCCAGATAAAACATGAGGAATTTCATCATGGCGAACGTACCAACGGCGAGACGGCTTGCTGACACGTTGAATGTCATTAATCACCGGAACAGTATCCTGATAAATTAAAACCATTTCCAAAACACGTTGTGGCCCTTCCTCGGCAACACTAACCGGCCCAATCATGCCTTCCTTACGAAGCACTTCGGCGATTTGGTGTTTAAGCTTGGAATACGGAACGCACACAACAGGAAGTCTTGCCGCTGAAGCGTTCTTGATACTCGTTACCATGTTTGCAATTTGATCCATATTTTGAAATTCGTTAAATTAAATTACCAAGATGCTTTTTTCACTCCAGGTATTTCGCCACGACTGGCGAGCTCCCTAAAGCAAATACGACACATATCAAAATCACGCATATACCCACGACGACGACCGCAACGGAAGCATCGACGCACTATCCGAGTAGAAAACTTCGGTTTCTTCTTTGCTTTCGCGATTTGTGAGGCTTTAGCCATAGGTAAATGTTAGATTCGTAAAAATTAAGCTCGCTTCTTACTTACTTTCTTTTGAACTCCAATAACTTTCATATCATCAACAGCTGCGTCTGTCAGTGGAAAACCAATACTTTCAAACAAAATTTTTGCTTCTTCCCTGTTCTTGGCAGTAGTAACAACCGTAACCTGTAAACCAAAAATTGTTTCAATTTTCTGTGGATCAACTTCCGGAAAAGCTTGCGCTTCGCGAATACCGACAGACATATTGCCATTTTGATCAATACACTTGCTTTGTACTCCACGGAAATCTCTGACTCGAGGAAATACAACGTGAATTAGTTTCTTTAAGAAATCATCCATGCGCTTACCACGTAATGTCACACGCAAACCGGCGACTTGATTTTCACGCAACTTGAAGCCTGCGATAGATTTCTTAGACAATGTTTGTGCCGGTTTTTGACCGGTTAAAAAAACCATACCCTTTTCCACGTCTTCCAAAAACTTACCTTCTTTGGCATGCTTACCAACACCAGAGGCCACTACAATATGATCAACCCTTGGTAAAGACATCAAATTCTCGCGTTTCAGTTTTTCTTTTAAAACCGGAATCGCGTTTTGGAGATAAGTTTCTTTGGAACTAAGTTTGGACTTCGTCATATTTTTAGACAATAATAGCTGAACATTTTTTGCAAATTCGATCACGAGTACTTTTACCGTCTGCACCAATTGTGCGCTTCAAGCCAACACGTGTCGCTTTGTTGCAAGATGGACAAATTAACATCGTACGAGAAACCGGTACTTTAGACGGGATTTCCACGGTTTGACCCTTTTCTCCGGCCTTACGAGGACGAATGTGCTTCTTAACGATATTCGCTCCATCAACAACCAAACGACCTTCTTTAGGAAATACAACTAAAACTTTACCCGTTTTATCGCGATCCTTACCTGACAACATTTTAACCATGTCGCCTTTCTTGATCTTCAACTTCATTGGTTTTTCAAGTTTTTTTACCATACCTCTGGGGCTAATGAAATAATTTTTTGATAACCGGCATCACGTACCTCTCGAGCGATTGGCCCGAAGATGCGCGTACCCATTGGATCTTTCGATTCTTTTTGCAAAACCACAGCAGCATTCTCATCAAAACGGATATGACTGCCATCCGCGCGGGAAACTTCTTTTCGTTGACGAACAACAACCGCTCTCACAACATCACCCTTTTTAACGAGGCCACGTGGTTGCGCTGACTTAACGGAGCAAACAATGATGTCACCCATATAAGAATAGCGACGGCCGGTATTACCGATAACCTTTATACACTGTAACAATGTTGCTCCGGAGTTATCAGCCACCGAAAGCATTGTGCGCATTTGAATCATTCTTTTTCCCCCTTGTTTGCGGAAGCCACCGTAAGAATATTAACTAATCGAAAATTTTTACGAGCAGACATTGGACGACATTTTTCGATCATAACTTTATCATTCATTTTAGCTTCTCCTTTATCATCATGCACCAAATATTTCTTAGAACGACTATATTGCTTATGCAATTTCAAGTGCCAAACCAAACGATCAACTTTAACCGCAATTGTCTTTGTCATCTTACCGGCAGACACGACAATCCCGATCAACCGTTGCGGGTGTTTTTCAGATACTACTTCTTCTGTTTTTTGAGCAACTTTAGTCATAGCTTTATTTCGTAGATGAATGAGAATTAATCTCATGTTCCGTAAGAATTGTCAAGATCCTTGCTAATTCATGACGGACCATCGATAATTTCTTAACATTTTTTTCACTTCCCTTCACTGACCCAAAACGCATTTGTTCGATTTGGGCGCGCAATTCCTCCACTTTAAGTTTCAAAGTTTCCGGCGCAAGTTGTCTTAATTCTTTTGCTTTCATAGGAGTTACAAAGATGATGTTTTACAAACAAAAGCGGTTTTTACCGGCAATTTGTCGGAAGCCAAACGAATGGCGCGTTTTGTAGTCGCTTCATCCAATCCGTCAACTTCTAAAATAATACGCCCCCTTCTAACAACTGCCACAAAATGATCAACCGCACCCTTACCTGATCCCATTGGTACTTCCGCACCTTTTTTTGTAATCGGCTTATCTGGAAATACGCGAATCCAAACTTTTCCTGATCGTTGCATAAAACGAGTCATTGCGCGACGCGCCGCTTCCAATTGACGCGCGGTAATCCAACGACTTTCAAGCGCACGCAAACCATACTGGCCAAAAGCTAAAGTTGAACCGGCAACAGAAACTCCTCGCACCGAACCTTTTTGATGCTTGCGATGCTTAACTTTCTTGGGATTTAATAAAGGCATAGTAGTAGTTATTCTGAAGTTTTATCGTCAGTGTACATCCAAACCTTGACGCCGATTGTACCAAAAGTAGTAAACGCGGTCGCTTCGCCATAAGTGATATTGGCACGCAAGGTGTGCAGAGGAAGTGTGCCATCGCCCAACCATTCAGTGCGAGCAATATCAGCACCATTCAAACGCCCCTTAACTTTAATACGGGCACCTTTAGCACCGGATTGCATAATACGACCAACAGATTGCTTTAAGATTCTGCGAAATGGCATGCGACGTTCTAGTTGATCGGCAATTGACAAAGCAACTGTACCGGCATCGCGATCTGGGCGCTTCACTTCTTGCACGTTCACGCGAATATCTTTTTCACTACCCAAACGTTTGCGCAATTCTTTACGCATTTCTTCAATACCACTACCGCCACGACCAATCACAACAGCCGGACGAGCAGTCTTAATATTGAATGTAATAGCCCGAGGAGTACGTTCAATATCAACAACGTGCACCATCCCGGTCCGGAACTTATCACGCACTAATTCGCGCAAAATAGTATCTTCTTTTAATTGCGTGCGATATTCCAAAGGACGATCAGCAAACCACCTGGAAGCCCAAGTACCTGTAATACCGAGACGTAAACCGCGAGGATGACAACGATGAGACATGGTTAGTTAGTATGAATTAAATTAGCCTTCTCCTGCACGTCTTTGGAAAGTTTGACGTGAGCTCTTTGGCGATGCAGATTTCTTCACTGCGCCATTTGAATTAGTTTCTTCTTCTTTGGTTGTCTTTTCTTTCTTCACAGCAAGATCTTCCTTGGAAAGGTCCTCTATCTTACGGCGGACAATTTCAGATTTCTTACCTTCAATCTTTTTCTTGCTTGGCTCACGTTCTGCCAAAAACAAATCGATATGGGAAGTTTTCTTTTCAATACGGAAAGCGGCGCCTTTCGAACGTGGCATAAAACGCTTCAATTTTGTTCCGCCACCAACACGCACTTCACGAACAAATAATTTATCAGCATCCAATTCAAAATTATGTTTGGCATTTGCTACTGCCGATTGCAACAATTTCAACAAAGGACCCGAGCTACGTTGTGGCAAAAACTGCAAAGTAGAAACTGCTTGTTTTATTGAAAGACCACATAGCTCTTTAGCTACTAAACGCACTTTGCGCGGAGCAATTCTGACAAAGCCTAAACGGGCGTGAATATCCATAGCGATTATTTACCTTTCTCCTCAGGAGTCTTCATTGACGCGGAAGCTGCTAACGCAACTTTTTGCGCTTCTTCCTTGGCCATTTGACCACCATGACGAATAAACTTACGCGTTGGTGAAAATTCACCGAGCTTGTGTCCAACCATATCTTCTGTACAGTTTACGGTAATAAAATCTTTGCCGTTGTGCACTTGAAACTGAACGCCAACCATTTCCGGCGTGATTGTGCACGCGCGAGACCAGGTTTTGATTGGTGTACGGTCGCCCGGGCGCTTGTTCTGCACCTTCTTGACTACACGTTCGTCCACGTAGGGACCTTTTTTAAGTGATCTTGGCATAGATTTATTTCTTCTTCCTTCGCTGAATAATAAATTGATTGGAATACTTCTTTCTATCTCTTGTCTTCACACCAAAGGCATGTTTACCCCATGGAGTTTTCGGATGACGCAAACCAATTGGATTATGCCCCTCACCACCACCGTGCGGATGATCAACCGGATTCATAGCCTTACCACGGACACTTGGACGAATACCAAGGCGACGATTTCTACCGGCCGCGCCAATACGTTCAATACGGTGATCAGAATTACTGACTTTGCCAATTGTAGCCCAACAACCGGCTGGAACCAAACGGATTTCACTGCTTGGCATTTTCAAATGTGCCGAACCCCCTTCAACTTCTTGTAAAATTGCGGACGAACCGGCAGATCGAACAATTTGACCACCTTGCCCCGGACGCAATTCAATATTGAAAATTTCCGTGCCTGATGGAATAGCGGTTAATGGCATGCGACAACCAATGGCCGGTTCAATTTTTTCGCCACTTACCATTGTGTCGCCAACTTTTGCCCCTTCCCAAGCCAAGTGATAACGCTTTTCGCCATCCTTGTAAGCAACCAACACGATAAAGCTGGTTCTAATTGGGTCATATTCCAATGACTGAATCACACCAGAAATATCAATTTTGTCTTGGCGAAAATCAATTATACGGTACATTTGACGCATTCCACCGCCATGATGACGAGTGGTAATACGACCAAGATTATTACGACCGCCTGTCTTGCGAACAGAAGCTCGCAATCTTTTTGGCGGACGAGCATGCTTAGAAAGCACTCTGTAATCAACAACGGAAGTTTGGCGTCGTGCCGGACTGGTTGGTTTATAAATTTTTACAGGCATGGCAATATATTACTTTGATAAATCGATTGATTCGCCCTTTTTGACGAACACAATAGCTTTACGATAACCGGAAATACGACCTTCAATCGCACCTCGCATCCGTTTTTTTGGATGAACAGTTACGACATTTACACGCGTCACATGTACCTTAAAACGTTTTTCGACAATCTGATGTACTTCTTGCTTTGTAGCGTAATCCGCAATTTCAAATGTATAACGACCATCAATAGAAAGAACTGATGATTTTTCTGTAACGATTGGGCGAATCAATACATTCGCTTTAATTCCCTTAAAAGAAGACACGTCAACAGTTTTTTCTTCCTTCGCTGCTTTTTTGGGTACAGAAGCGCTCTTTTCCTTCTTTTCCAAGGCTTTTTCAGCGACAATGTCAGCTTTAGTCTCTCTTTTTTTGAATGCAGATAGAATGCTCATAATTTCAAGTTATTCCTTATTGCTAATTCGATTTTCCAACACTACGATCCCTGCTTTATCTGTGACAATCGAGGTTGTGCGAAGCAAATCATTGGCCGTAATCACTTCCGGATTTTTTACAATAACATTTTGTAAATTACGACTAGCGCGCAAGAATGGAGCGCGAGTAACTTTATCGCCAGAAACCAAGAACAAAACAACACCTTTTACAGGCAACTTACCAAAAGCCTCGACTAACTCCTTAGTCTTACCCGTGATTTTTGGTAAATCGCTTAAAACCACCATCTCTTCATCTTTGATTTTGCCAACCAATACGCCAGCCAAAGCAGTACGGTTCATCCCCTTTGGTGTGTGCGTGACATAATTTCGCTCTGATCGAGGACCGAAAGCAACGCCACCTTTTCGCCAAATTGGAGAACGACTTGAACCAGAACGAGCACGTCCTGTACCTTTTTGCTTCCATGGTTTAATACCACCACCGCGACGTTCAGAACGATCTTTAGTGTGAGCACGACCAATGCGCTTGTTGTTATCAAAATTAACCGCTACCTGATGTAATAATATCGGAGAAACAGTTTTGCTATCCCACGCAGTAAAACTGTCTTGAGTTGAAACCTTCTTGCCTTCTAAGTCAAAAATATTGATTTCCATATTATTCTCCCACAATACTTACAAGTGAATTCTTTGGACCAGGAACTGCGCCACGGACAACCAAAATGTTGGTATTTGGAACAACATCAACAACTTCTAAGCCACGAGTAGTAACCTTAGCGCCACCCATACGACCGGCCATGCGCATACCCTTTAACACGTGTTGTGGCCAACCGGAACCAATGGAACCGGGAGCACGCACAGCATGCTTTGTTCCATGCGTTTCGTTGTGACCATGAAAATGATGTCGTTTTACGACACCAGCAAAGCCCATCCCACGAGACGTACCTGTAATATTTACGATATCACCGACCTTAAACGTATTGACGTCTACCACATCCCCACGTTTCAAATCAGTCTTTTCAAAATTATATGCCTTCAAGGTGCGAAAATGCGGAAGCTCTTTCAAGTGACCTAATTCCGGTTTTGTCATATTTTTCTCTTTTTTCTCGCCAAAACCAAGCTGGACCTGTTTACCTTTTTCACCCATCTCACGAACAAGGGTTACTTGACAAGGACCGGCCTGCATTAACGTCACAGGAACAGACTTTCCGTCTGTTTCAAAAATCGTTGTCATTCCAATTTTTTTGGCTAAAATTGCTTTCATGTCTCTACTTAATATAAAAATTCTTCAGTGAAGATACCGGATAATTTCCGGGGCCTTCACCGAAGAACCCGTTCTCACGAGCAGACCCGCCAGTTTCCTATGCTTAAGACTTGGCCGGGATGGGGACTGGTTTTAAAGTACGATGAATTATGTATACATGAGAACGAAATAGCCGTCAAGCACTCATGAAAAACCGGTCTTTACGAGCCTTGCACGCTTGTGGTGTGTGGACCCTTCGACTACCCTTCGACCTCGAGCTCAAGGTCGAGAGGTGAGCTCAGGGTTATCGAACAGCGAAGCAATCTCCTAAACCTATACAATTACTAATATCTCATTCCTAATTTATAATGAAATTTCCAATGTTCAAATATCTCGTTTTTTGGAATTTAGGCTTTTCATTAGAAATTAGTAATTAGATATTTGACATTTGACATTTCGCGTCGCAACGCACTATTGCATACTAATTCACTTTATGGTAAAAATATGACCAGTAATTTCGGTCAGATTCGTCCTTTTCTTGAAAGGAGCTCCTGTGAACTCACAACAAAGACTGTTTACAAATCCGCTAGCACTGGCTAGCCTCGAAAGAACCACGCGAAAAAACCGCCAAGACGAAGAAAAGCTGGTTTGGTGCGCGAAGTTTCTGATGACAGTGGTCTTATTTGTCACAGCTTATGCGCTACTGGCGCCATTTTTCAACTGAAATATGAGTACGAACCAAATCACACCACGACGTCGTGGTGGTTTTTTTAAAAAATGCCAAAAAATCAAAAACAACCCCAGCGTTTACCAAAATTATGCTGACTTCTTATTTTTTCTCTATTCCCTTTCCAGCTCCACCCGCACCGCCAATGGTTTTGTATCATTTCTGATCTCCAGCCGATTGACGACATATGGCCGATATCCTTCCTTAGTAATGGAGAGATCGTATTTACCTGGCGAAGTAAGAAGCATAAACTTGCCCGTTTCAGTTGTCGCTTTGGTTACAATCAACCTGCCGGTTGATGCATCATAAAGACGGATAATGGAAAGACCGATTCCTTTACTTGTTTCTTTATCGGAAACTATACCGAGAGTTTGCTTGAATCTGTTTCCTATTACCAGTTTGGCGATGACAATAATGATGTAGAGAAAGAAAATAACAACGGAAACGGTTGATTTTGTGGTGAAGAAAACACCGGCGTTGATGGTGAAGCCCAGGAAAATAATCGGCCAGGAGATGGCATTTAGGAAAGCCTCCAATTTATTGACCGCAAGGAGAATATATTGTTTAAGTATGCCGGAGGGGTTTTCGGTCGGTTTCACAACTAAGACCAAAGCCACAACACTTTCCTCCGCTATCGAGAGAGGACTGCCATTATAGTACTGTTCGTTTTTGTTGATACTGAAATTGATTTCTCCCGTTACCAGTTCCCAACCGTTCTTTCTTACTTGAAAGAGATAACTTCCTTTTGGAAGAAAAGAAGAAAAGTAGCCGTTTTGGTCGGTCATTTCCTGTGCTTTCACCTTGCCTGATACGGCATCGACAATAAGAACGAGGGCGTTACTTATTGGAGTGCCGGAATAATAGTTAACCACTCTCCCCCATGGACTGCGTTTCTTTGATAATGAGAAGATTCCTAACAAGAGATGGAGCAGCCATTGGAAGAAAAGCGGAATCCCTTCAAATACGCTGGCTACGGCGGAAAGGGCGGAGGCGGCGCTAAGAGGCACAGCGATAGCAACAGCCGTTGCAGTATAGTTCACCTTTTTCAGATTTTGCGCTGTCGCTTCCGTCAGAAGTGGCGACGAAGACGGTTTCATCAGATTTTTAAATCGACCTGTAAATTGCGATAACACTCCACCCCCGCTCTCTTCGCTGTCGGACTTTCCGCCGGTTGAATCAGCACCTGAATTACTCTCATTAATAGGACAGACAGGAAAAATAGCGGTTACGCAACTGGCCGACGCGGTTTGGCTTCCGGAAGTGACTTTGACTGTCGCTGTTTTAATACCGGTGACTGAATATGAACTTAAACAGGAAGATTTGGTTCCGGTACAGGCATCGGACCATGAATAAAGATATTCATCGTTACCGCCAGAAGCCTTAGCGTTGAAAGTAACCGACTGATTGAGATCTGTTGTTTCCGCGGACGGAGTACAAGAGACAGCCAATCCGGGCGGAACAATAATGGTTGAACAATTAGCCGACGCGGTTTGACTTCCGGAAGTAATTTTAACTGTTGCTATCTTTTTACCCGTGACGTCAAAAGAGTCTGAACAGGTAGCCGAAGTTCCCACGCAGGCATCGGACCAGGAATACAGGTAGGAACCAATACCGCCGGAAGCTTTTGCGCTGAAAGTGATCGGCTGATTAACCGTAGTGGAACTTGGCGAGACGGAGCAGGAAACGGCCGGAGGAGCAGGTTTGATTTCGTATGTTCCCCCTTTCACATTACCCATAATATTCGCACCTGTTCCGTCATTTAAGAGAATTTGCCCTCCGCCGGAAATAGAGACATCCGCTTTTCCTGTAGCTACACCTTTAAAGTTAACGGTAATAATTGCTTCTGTTCCGGAAAATCCCGGATTAGGCACACCGCCCGCAAAATGAATTGTTCCTTTGGTATTTGAAAAGGAAGGATATTCCACCCACATCTTAAACATTGAAGAATTGGTATCAACGGACACTACGGATAATTTGCTTTTATCAAAAGTTAAAGCAACGTCCCCGCCGTTGATAGAGGGACCATTGGTATTAACGGTCACCGCCACGGGAAAGGTGGTGCCGATAATATGAGAACCAGCCGCGGGAACAAGCGACAAGTCCGCGCTTGCGTGCGCCCATAACGGAAGAGCAATTATAAAAAACAGACAAAATAATAAACCGCTAAATCCAGAAAGATTGAATGCCCGACTGTCGATTAATTTATTTTTCATTGATTAATTCGTTAAACGATAAATAATTTGTTTCACGTAGATCACTTTTATCTTGTCCACCAGTACATCATAATCGAAAAATCAATAAGATTAACTACTCCGTCTTTATTAATGTCCGCGCAGGTATTTTTCGGATTAGTTTCTTTCCAAAAATACATCAAGATTGAAAAGTCCGTCATGTTGATAAAATCATCTTTGTTGATATCGCCTTTTGTACTGCAAAAACCAAATAAGAACTTATCAGAAGTGGTGGTCTCGCCGTATACAATACCGTCATGCGGAGTAACCCTGAGATACCCTTCGGTTATCACTTTTCCATCCAAATCTTTCAGTGCGTCCCAGGTGACAGAGAGATCCACTTTGCCATCATCGGTATCAATGGAATTGATCTGTCTCTCTTCGTCATTGTCGATATCCACGCTACCCTTTGATACTTTCACTTCTTTAATTGTGGTCGCATGCCAGTCTTTGTTGTTGATTGAGTATTCTATTTTGAGACTTGTCTCTTGATTGTCAGCGTCGGAGACGCTGGTTTTGAAGGTGATATAGACATCACACTATCAAATAGCACCACATTTATAGTATAATGTAGTGGTGAAAACAAAAATAAAACTCAATAAACAACAGATCAAAGAGCTGGAACGAGTAATTAATAATAAAGAGAGTACTACCTCTGAAGTGCGAA
>CAIZMI010000011.1 GCA_903934015.1 uncultured bacterium | reverse complement strand
CGCAGGAAAAAAGGCTCTAAAAATAATGTTGCGTGGATATTTCGAATTGTCATAATTAAGAAAAAACATCCTCAATTCCAACTACAAAGATATCGGTGTCGCCGTGGTAAGTGGCCTAATGCACGGCGAATACAAAACTGTTATCGTCCAGCATTTCGGAGCCATCTAATGAAAATTCGTCCTGTTTTTAACCTGTTTTCAGGTGTTTTGAGGTGGATTTAGTCTAAAATCGCCACTATTGACATTTTGGTTGCTTGGGTGTAGGGTTCATTGTTGCTCAGCAACGTTGTGTTTGTCTCGGTTCTATGAAGTCTTTTGAAATACGGGAGTTTGCCATGAAGATCAAGTTGTTTTACATGCCTATTAGCAACGGTGACGATGTGGTGACGGAGGAGGAAGGTGGTCGGGTGTTTTCGCGGGAGTTCGAAATTCCCGATGGCTCGACAGTCGAAGAGATTCTCGGTACCGTCTCTGCCCAATGTATTGCCCCATGCGCCGATGACGGGTCGGTGACGAGCGCGGGATCGTACGTTGAAACCGGATTTCTCGAGAACGGCGGAAAGTACGCCATCTGTTCCGCTGACATCCGCGCGACAATCAACGCGCTGAAGGTGTCGTAACAGCGCCGGAACAACATCGTCTCAAAACGCGGCCTACTACCAAACTCGGTAGCAGGCCATTTTTTTATTCAGACACTTTTAATCAATAAATCAAATCAGCCGTTGTGGGGAGGGGTTTGTAAAAACGTCACTATTGACATTTTGGCTGTTTGAGAGTAATATTTAGCGTTACTGTCTAATCGGGTTGTTGTTTCACACCCCAGCAATGGGGCACAAAGAAGGAGAAAGAGCGATGTGGAAAGGGCTTTGCATTCTGGTTGTTGTTGCGGTTGCCGTCACCACGATTTGTCTGACATTCTTCGGTGCTGCGATCGAGCGATTCGAACCGGTCACGTTCGTCGTCGGCGGGTATTGGGTCACCATCTTGGTGACGCTGGCTCTGCGGTGCGCCGTGTCGCTCATCTGGCCTGAGAAGGTATCTGGAAACGTGTATCGGAGAGAAGTGATCGCGGGAAGAGGCAGGAATCTTGCGAAGGGAATCCTTGCGACACTCGCATTACCCATCCTATTTTTTCTGGGTGGCGCGATCGACGTGTTTCTCTTGGGTGGTTCCGGCATCTTCGGCGCAGTTTGCGTGGTCGTAGGCATACTTACGGCGGCATCTGGGCAATGGTGCGCGTGGGCATCGTTCTTGCACAGCGACTCCGAGACATTTGCTGAATGTTAAAGTTCATCGTTCAATACAAATCGAACGGTCACACACCCTGACGGTAAAACGTCGAGGGTGTTTTTCTATTCCAAAAATCCTAATCAATAAACTAAATCAGCCGTTGTGAGGAAAGGCTTGGTATATAAATAAGCTCGTTCTGTCTCCTCAAAACAGTTCTAACGTCGTTCACGATGCGGAGCCAAAAAATATGGCCACCATTTGGTGGCTGTATTTTTTGTGCATCCGGGAAGCAAGCCACCTTCGTGGCTTGCGGCTTGTAATCGAAGCCCGGAGCGATGTTTTTGTTTGCTCAGCAGGGCAAGGCAAAAACCGCGAGGGCGGGGTTTTTGAAATTTCCGTCAGGAAATTTACAAAAACGATTCCAAGTCCCGAAATATAAAACTTCTTTAACGCCAACTTTAAAGACCTCGGTGTTTCCGTAGTAAGTGGTTTAATGCACGGCGAATAAAAAACCGTCATCGTCCAGCATTTCGGGACAATCTAACGAAAATCAGTCCTGTATTTTACCTGTTTATAAGGTGTTTTCTGTTGTGTTTGGCCTAAAACCGTCACTATTGACAAGAGACTTAAAATGTAATACGATGCCGAGTTACTGATTTTTGTGTTTGGTCTTTGACAATCCACGATAAAGGAATAATAGCGATGAAGACAAGAATTGAACTTATAGCGATGTACGGACAGGCAGAAGAGTACAGCGAGGGGTTGGCTTTGGTCGGGACGGTGGGCAGGAAATTCCACGTTCATCCCGATGGCACACCGGCGTATCGGCGGACGTTTATGAACGGAGGTAACTTCCACGAAGGACTGGCGCCGATGTTCATGCGACCATGCAACAGTGATGGTTATCCTCGGTGTCACATTCTTAGGAATGGTGAACCCGCGTACAAACAGCGGTATCGTGAGGCCAGTGATTTTCACAACGGACTCGCCATTGTAAGCTCGCGGCCGGGTGGAGAATTTCATATCCGCCCAAACGGTGAGCCGGCCTATGAGGAGAAGTACGGCATGGTTGGCCTGTTCCATGAGGGGTTTGCTAAGGCATGGGGAAGAAATCCGGCTGGATGTTTTCACATCGGGCTGAATGGAAAACCGGCCTATGAAGCGGTATTTGACAAGCTTGGTGATTTCTCTGAGGGATTTGCTGCTGTTTGCAAAAAGGGAGACGGCAGTTGGTATCACATTCGTCACGACGGTAAACCGGCCTATCGGGGGCGGTATGTAAGTGTTGGCGACTTCTCTCATGGACTCGCGACGGCTAGTGATGGTAAGGCTGGGTTTCATATCCGTGGTGATGGAAAACCGGCTCACAATAAGCGCTATGAAGAGGTCGGTTGTTTCTCTTCGGAAGAGGACGGATTGGCTTGGGTTCGGGTGGATGGCGTTGAGTTTCACATTCGTACCGACGGCGCGCCCGCGTATGAAATGCGCTTCGAGAAGGTTGGATGTTTTTTTGCTGATGGTTTGGCCACCGCCACAAAGGATGGAAAGCAATTTCACATTCTGCCCAACGGAAAACCGGCCTACGAGCAGCGGTATGGTTTTGTTACGAGCTTTCATCGTGGCGTCGCCCTTGTTCGGTGGGAGCAGTTCGGGGATGATAATTTTCACATTCGCCCGGACGGAACGAAGGTTGAGTAGTCTTCGCCGAATTGTCTCGGACAACACTCCTCTATGAAAAATCTCGCAAGAGAAATTTCATAGAGGTTTTTTTATTGCAAGGAAAAAGCTTGCAACTTAATCAATTAATCAAATCAGCCACTGTGGCCAAGATTTGGTATATAAACAAGCTCGTTTTGTCTCTGTAAAACAGTTCTTCTTCGACATGGCTCAGAATAAATAACCCTTCGATGTAACTCGGGGTAAACGGTCGTTCACGATGCGGAGCCATGAAGTAGAAAAAATTCGGCTTATGCCGAATTTTTGCACTTCATGGCTTACCCCTGAAGTGAACTTGTTCTACTTCAGGGGAGCCCACCACTGCTTAAGATTATAAAAAGCGGTATGATTCAAATATGTATTATACTTATGTATTAAAGTGCGGTGATAACAAAATGTACATAGGCTATTCAAGTAATTTGAAAAAGGGAATTGAAAGACATCAAAAAAGATAAGTTTTCTCAACCAAGAGTCGTTTTCCGATAAAGCTTGTTTTCTATGAAGCGTTTATCGTAAAAGAGGACGCCAAAAGAAGAGAGATGTATTTCAAAACTACCGCAGGAAAAAAGGCTCTAAAAATAATGTTGCGTGGATATTTCGAATTGTCATAATTAAGAAAAAACATCCTCAATTCCAACTACAAAGATATCGGTGTCGCCGTGGTAAGTGGCCTAATGCACGGCGAATACAAAACTGT
>CAIZMI010000010.1 GCA_903934015.1 uncultured bacterium | reverse complement strand
TATTGTTATTGGGCGCGTGTTTAGCATGGTGATGTTCATAATCCCAGACTACGACACGCGCTTTGTTATCCACAGGTTTCAGACCAATTCTGTGGTGGAAACAGGTGGGACGTTCATACCAATCTTGCGTTGGATAAGACTCTAGGGGGATTTTTTAAAGTGAAGACGATAAGATTAACTTTTATCCTAGGGAGAAGTTTTGTTTTTATATTTGCATGGAATAAGTAATCGTGTTTTAATCATGAATTAGTTGGTTCTTTTACAAACAGGAGACCTAAAGTGGAAGTGGAACAAGTGTTTAAATTGCCGGCTAGTATTCAAGAGATCAATGGCTTCTTTTTTAAGGCGTTGACAGGTGACCCACGACTTGTCATTGATTTTGACGAAAGGATGGTTGGTCGTGAGCCGATCCAGTTTAGGTCAGGACAACTGGAGATGGAGCTTTTGTCTGGTCAGGATATTGGGAGCCCTCAACAGCAACACAATCTCGCAATTAGATGGGTTGTTGGGAGTAACCGAATTCTTTTATGGACAATGAGATGTGTTGGTTGGTGTTCTCGGGATGCGACGCAGTTTTTGAGGAGGGCATTAAAGGAGACTTTTGAAATAGGTGTTTTCATTGGCGGGCGGGGGCCAAAAAGATTTGGAAATTCCGTTGATTGTATCACGTACTTCAATTCCGTTTACAGAATCGCTGGCAAGAAACATGAGAAAAGTGATGGGTTTGTGTCTTTTTCGGGGCATGAGGGAATTTATCACGAAGGGGCACAAGATACTTCATTGGGAAATTGTCGATATATGGGAGGGTTCCTGCAGTCTGTTTACAGTAACCGATAGTACGTATTGTCCGGCAGTCTCGCTGTCGGATTTTTTTTGAAACAAAAACAATAGTTAGTGATGTTTTGGGTCACACGTAATAATGGTTTTTGTGGTCAATGCGTTCCTCGTCTTATGGGCCATTAGCCATTTGTAAGTCCGCCAACTGGCGGAGGACAAGGTGTAGTAATCATAACTGCCGCAAGATTGAATATTCGGGGGATTGCTTTGTCGGTAGCCCTCGTAGGGTCTGCCTCGCCCCTTGGCGTTGGCTCGCAAAAACGGATTCTTATATTCATTTGAAACCATGTTTTGCACATGATCCGTGTTTTGTATGAAGAGTGAAAGGTTCCCAACATCGCTCCTTGTCACAAACGAACGCTGGTAAAGATGAGATACATAGGTAACACTCCGGAAAGCGTTTTTCGTCGTATTTCAGTTGCTAAAAAAGTGTAACCCATGTATCTCATCGAGATAACCTTATTAATCATATGAAAACCATGCTCAAAACAATCGGATATTACCTAATACCAAGAGAGATCGTATTGCTCAATAAGTACGTCAGACGGCGAAAAGTAGCTGATATCCTGAAGGTGTCCAAAGAAGCCAAATTAAGACTGGAATGGCTCATCTATTATCAAGAGCAAGGAGTGAAGGTTGCCTCAGTCTGTCGTCACTTCGGAATCAGCCGGAAGACCTTCTATAAGTGGTATCAGTTGTTTGACGAGGATAATCTGTACAGCTTGTTTAAGCTTCAAGATCAGCCAAGGGTTCCGAACAAAAGAAGACAAAGAGAGGTTACTCTCACAGAAGAGCAACGAATCGTTAAGTTGAGAAAGGATCATCTTCGTATCGGGAAAGACAAGCTACCGACGTATTATCGAGATGAATACCATGAGGAAATAAGTTCGTGGAAGGTACAGAAAGTGATCGAGAAGTATGGT
>CAIZMI010000009.1 GCA_903934015.1 uncultured bacterium | reverse complement strand
CCTGGAGCGGTAGAGGGTTAAAGTTGCGTAGGATTCTAAAAATCGTTAGGGTATAGGAATGGAAGAAACGAAAAAAGAAACTATTGTCCCTCATTTGGCCGATTTGGCACGGATTGATCTCACAGAAGAAGAGCATGTGCGCTATGAACGTGACATCACGGAGATTATCGAATTCGTAGGAAAAATTGCTGATGTTAAGGTTTCTATTCAGCCACTAACAACTACGATTTCCGGGGTTAGTCAAGTGATGCGAGTGGATCAAGTTGAGCAGTCAGATTTAGCGGATAGTCTGTTGGCGCAAGCTTCGCAGACGCGTGATCGTATGGTTTTAGTACCTAAAATACTATGATCGCGTTCGTCGTCTTTGCGAGCCATCGACCATTGTTTGTAATGGGAGAGGCGCGGCAATCTCAGTGTAATAAAATATAAGAATATAATTCATGCAAAGTGAAATTCTAGAATTAGCAAAGAAGCTAAGAAGTGGTGAAACAACCGCAAAGCAGTTGTTGGGTGAAGCGTACAAAACTATTGAAGCAAAAGAACCGACAGTAAATGCTTTTATTAACTTGATGAAAAATCAAGCTGAAAAACAGGCTGAGGAAATAGATAAAAGGCTCACAAATGGAGAAGAACTGCCACTTTTGGCAGGAATCCCTTGCGCGATAAAGGATATGATTTGTGTTGCTGATGCAAAAACTACCGCGGGTTCTAAAATGCTGGAAAATTTTATACCGCCTTATGATGCCGAGGTAATCACACGACTGAAAAACAATGGCGCCGTTTTTGTTGGAAAAGCAAATATGGATGAATTTGCGATGGGTTCTTCAACTGAATTTTCGATTGTGGGACCGACGCATAATCCGTTGAATCATAAACTTGTTGCTGGTGGCAGTTCTGGTGGAAGCGTGGCAGCTGTTGCTTCTGGAATGGTTCCATACGCTCTAGGGACAGATACTGGCGGTTCAATTCGAGAACCGGCGAGCTTTTGCGGTATTGTCGGATTTAAGCCCACTTACGGTAGAATTAGTCGTTCGGGTGTGATTTCTTATGCTTCTTCTTTTGATCAGGTTGGTCCGCTCGCAAGGACGGTTGAGGATACGGCTTTAGTTTATGAAGCAATTGCCGGGCCGGATCCAAAAGATTCGACGACGCTTTTGGGGACGATGTCCTCAGTTTTGACGACGATGCATGGTGGTGTAAAGGGTTTGCGGATTGGAGTGCCGAAAGAATTTTTCAACGAAGGTGTGGATAAAGAAGTTGTAACGACCGTAAAAAAAGCAATTGATAAGTTGCAACAAAACGGCGCGATTGTTTCGGAAGTATCATTGGCACTTACGGACGTAGCATTGGCTGTCTATTTAATTTTAACTCGCGCGGAAGCTTCTACAAATTTGGCGCGGTATGATGGAGTTCGTTTTGGGTTGCGTTCTGACGGAAAAACAATGGAGGAAATTTATCGGAAGACGCGTGGTGCCGGTTTTGGGGTGGAAGTAAAGCAACGAATTATGCTTGGCACATTCGCGCTTTCTTCCGGTTACGCGGATAAGTATTACAAGCAGGCGTCGGCGGTACGCAGAGAAATCGCGCAAGAATATGCCGGAACATTTGAGCAAGTAGATGTTTTGGTTGGTCCAGCTACACCGGAGGTGGCGTTTCCGATCGGTTCGAAGACGGATAATCCTTTGCGGATGTATGCGGCCGATGTTTTGACGGTTCCTGTTAATGTGGCCGGTGTTCCGGCAATCGTTGTTCCGTGTGGTAAAGCGCATGAAATGCCAGTTGGATTGCAAATTATTTCGGCACAGGGAAGGGAAGATTTGTGTTTTCGCGTGGCTTCGACAGTAGAAGCGTTCGATGATTAAGACCAAAGAAATTACCATAAGAAAAGCAACGACTTTTGAATTTGTTTCCGCAAAATTCAATAAGGTTACGAGAGAAGCTCAATTTAAATATCGAGTTAATTTTGAGAATTCAGGCGAGCTAAATTTCGTTGAAAAATTAAATTTTCCCCTGGAGCGTGATATCGTGATCGGAGATGATAAATTAATTCAGACAGCGCTGGCTGATTTACATTTTGTTTTGGGGGTCAGTTACTATAAACTTTATTGTCCGCCAGATGTTGTTGTGAAAAGGAAGCTGTCGGCAGAGCAAGCTTCTTTTTGGACAATGCTTTATACCGAAGGACTGGGTGAATTTTATTTCAAAAATAAACTTGATCCAAAAAAGTTTATTGGTTTTAAAGAAACGCAGGGTTTTGTGGCTAATTCTTGGTCTGTAAAATCTTCTGCGAAATCTTTGGTTGGTGTTGGTGGTGGAAAAGAATCTGTTGTGGCGATGGAACTAATGAAAGAGCATGGACAAGATGTGACAGCGTTTGTTTTGGAAGCGAGGCCTTCATCAATAGTCGATGAATGTATAAAAATAATGAAAGTGCCAGAGTTACGGGTGAAAAGGGTATTGGACCCAAAATTATTTGGCGGATTAAATGATGTTTACAACGGTCACGTTCCGGTTTCAGCAATTATCGCTTTTGCCGGCTATTTTAGCGCCCTTCTTTATGGTTTTGGAAAAGTTGTTGTGGGCAATGAATACAGCAGTAATTTTGGCAATATTAATTACAAAGGGATTGCCGTTAATCATCAGTGGAGTAAATCGCAAGTTTTTGAAAGTGCTTTTCAGAAATATACAAGAGAGAATGTTTCAACTGAAGTGGAGTATTTTTCGTTGTTGCGACCATTTTATGAAATTCGGATTGCTAAAATGTTTGCTAAATATAAGCAATATTTTTCGGTTATTTCCAGCTGTAACCGAAACTTTCGAATTAAGGAAACGGCGGAAAAAAAATGGTGTGGTGAGTGTGCCAAATGTGTTTTTGTTTTTACATTGCTGTCGGGGCTTCTTACAAAAAAAGAATTAGTGGGAATATTTGGAGCTAATCTTTACGAGAACAAAGAGTTACTACCAACGTTTAGAGACCTTCTGGGTATTGGGACGATGAAGCCGTTTGATTGCGTGGGAACGTTCAATGAAACGCGAGTCGCTTTTGAAATGGCTACTAAAAAATACGGCAATACAGTGATTCAAAAAACATTAAGTTCGCAGGCACTTTCGACAGATGAAGAAAAAAATGAAGTAATGCAGATGCAAAAAACAGAATTAAAACCGCCATATTTGCTCTATGGGGTAAATAGTATTTTGTTGGTTGGGTATGCGCGCGAAGGAGTGGAATCCGAGAAATTCTTAAAGAAATATTTTCCTTCAATAATAATTGGCATCGCCGATAAAAAATTTGGAGATGATTATTTGGCTAAACAAAATAGTTATGATTTGGCAATAAAAACAGCTGGAATGCCGGGCCGATTAATTTTGATTCCGTATACTACCGCTACGAATTTATTTTTTTCCAACGTTGATCGCAAGAATGTTATTGGTGTTACCGGCACAAAAGGGAAGAGTACAACGGCCGTATTGATTGCTTGGATTATTAAAAAAAGTGGTAGGCCTGTTCAGTTGTTGGGAAATATCGGTAAACCGATGTTGCAAGCTCTCGCTGGGCCATTAAAGGAGGAGGAGTTGGTTGTTTTGGAGTTATCGAGTTACCAGTTAGAGGATCTGCAATTTTCACCGCATATTGCTGTCGTAACCAATCTTTTTCCTGAACACATGGATTATCACGGTGACGTGGAAAAATATTATCAAGCTAAGAAACAAATTATTACCCGTCAGGGCAGTTCAGATTTATTTGTTTATAATTCGGATGATGCGCGCTTGGTTGAATGGTCGAGAGAGAGTAGGGCAAAGACAATGAAGTTTGTCTCCAAGCTACCACTAAATGACAAGGAGATTCTTTTGCTTGGTGAACATAACAAACGAAACGTTCGGGTGGCGGTAACTGTGGCCAGGTATCTTGGGATTACTGATTCTGTTATCGCACAAGCAATCAAAACATTTACTCCGCTCAAGCATCGTCTACAATTCGTGGGAGAATTTCGTGGCGTTAAGTTTTACGATGATGCCATTTCTACCACTCCGGAATCAACTATTCAGGCATTGATGACATTAAAGAAAGTGGAAACTATCTTTTTAGGTGGTAAGGATCGCGGTTATGATTTTTACGAATTGCGAAAGAGCTTAAAAAAATTTGGGGTAAAAAATGTCGTATTGTTTCCTGATAGTGGGGAGAAGATAGTTGACTCATTGAAGGATTTTAAAAATATCTTAAGAACATCTGACATGAAAGAAGCCGTTAAATTTGCGTATAAATTCACTAATCCGAGTGAAATATGTTTATTGTCTTGCGCATCACCCAGCTATAGTATTTGGAAAGACTTTGAAGAGAAAGGTGATTTGTTTCAAAAGGAAGTTGTAAGGCAAGGTAAATAGCGTTATCCCTCCTTTATTCAAAGGAGGGCGGGGGTGGATTAAGTTAATTAGCCGGGATTGTTTTTTTAAAATCCCTCCCAACCTCCCTTTGAATAAAGGGAGGAAACGCTACCATCACTTTAATTATTTACCATTGTGCGTGATTCCATAAATGGAAATGTTGATTTGACGTATTAGTAGATTAATAATACATTACGAAGTTCCGGCTTTTGTGTTGTTGTTTTAAAGGAGAACAAAGATGATTCATGCCGGCTTGATTATTTCTTTGGCGGATTCTTGCGAGTTGTGGGTGGATGATTTGATCGCAAGAATGCTTAAAGAGCTGACACAATCTTGTGCGCCTATTTCCGAAGAATTTGGTCATCAGGTTAGCCATTTGCTTCGTGATTTGGTCGAGAACGGGGATCATTTGGCAAATCGCCGGTTTTTCTCTACTGGGCTTAAACATCTTGGATTTTTGAATGCTTCAGAATGTGTGCAAAAATGGAAAGAAATTGCCGTGTTTTGGGAGGGTGACATTGAAGTAAAGGCTAGTGTGATTGCGGGACAGGGAATGTTTGTCGAGTTGGCGCTTCTGGCTGACGAATTAGCGGACGAAAAAAAGGCGCGACTTGGATTGCTGGCGTGGAATGGCACGTCGTTAAGTATTGGGCATGTTACAGACGCGTCGCTTGTCAGTGTTTTGGAAGAGGCGGATAGAAATGGAAAAAATCCGCTTGAAGCATTGCTGTTTCTTGCTGTTCATGGGGCTATCAATTGTAACCGTGGAACGGATGGTTGGCAGAATGCCATCGGTGGAACATATGTCGATGTATAAGTTGCAACCGGTTTAATCGCCGGTTTTTTTTATTTCATTTTTTAAGAAAAATGAAATAAACCTGAGCCTGTAGTGTTTTTTTTGTATCGACAAGTCGATACAAATTTAAAAAATTTAGAATTTCATTGAAAATTGGTAATTGGGTATTGGAAATTTTGGAAGCCGATAAAACCGGAATATCTGATTGTCGTTCGTAGAATTTAATTAGACTAAACTACGCAAGATACTCGTCGCCGTCATTTGTGGTGGTTGTGGAATATTCATGATTTCTAAAACAGTCGGCCCGATATCGGCTAAACAGCCAATTGGAGTAGAGAGAACTTGCATTATCATATCTTCTTCTTTTGGCGGGTCTTGTTTATTGTCCGCCGTAATGTAAACAACAGGGACAGGGTTGGCGGTATGGTCTTTTGATATTTCGTGTGTTGTCGGATTTAACATTTCCTCGGCATTGCCGTGGTCAGAGGTGATTAATACGGCCCCACCCATAGAAGTGGCAGTATCAACAATTTTTTTAATTTCCTTGTCAAGAAACTTTAATGATTCTACTGTCGCTTCATAATTTCCGGTGTGACCAATCATGTCGGGGTTGGCAAAATTCATTACAATAAGATCATATTTGTCTTTTTCAATTTCTTTAATTACTCGATTGGCAACTGTTTCCGCGCTCATCTCGGGGGTATTGGAATAGTCTTTGACGTTAGGAGAGGGAACCATCGCACGGTCCTCTCCGGGGAAAGAAATTTCACGTCCGCTATTAAAGTAATAGGTGACGTGAGCATATTTTTCTGTCTCGGCGATTCTAAGTTGTGTTTTGCCGGCATCGGAAACAACACGGCCGGTGGGGTATTCTGCTTGTTCTTCGGGGAAGGCGACAGTAACAGGAAGATCTTTTTGATATTCGGCCATGGTGATAAAATCCAGGTCCGTCCATGTTTGTGTTGGAAAATCTTTAAAATCTTTTGAGGTAAAGGCGTGCGTTAGTTGGCGAGCGCGATCTGGGCGGAAATTAAAAAATATTACTGTGTCGCCGTCCTGAATTTTTCGAAGTGGTTCGCCATGTTTTGTAATTACGTACGCTGGAACAGTTTCATCTGTTTCTTTTTTTTCATAGGTACTCTTGAGGGCGTCTTTCCAATTATCGGCATGTTCACCGATTCCGTTTGTCAATAAGTCGTAGGCTACCTTAGTTCGGTCCCAGTTATTGTTACGGTCCATGGCATAATACCGTCCGATAAGAGAAGCGATACCGCCAGCCTTTGTTTTGTTAATAATTTCCTGAACTTTAGTAAGATATGTTCCGGCACTCACTGGTGGTGTATCGCGACCATCAAGAAATGCGTGAACAAAAGTTTGGTCGTTAATACCTTCTTTTTTTGCAAATTGAAGAAGTCCCAGAAGGTGTTCTATGTGACTGTGCACACCACCGTCGCTTACGCAACCAATTAAATGTAAAGCGGAATTAGGGCGTTCTTTGACATGATTAGCGGCCTCGATAAAAGCGGGATTTTTGAAAAAGGTTTTATTTTCGATGGACATGGTGATTTGTGGAAGTGGTTGGTAGATGATACGACCAGACCCGATATTTTTATGACCTACCTCTGAATTGCCGGATTCGCCCCATGGTAGACCAACCTCAATTCCGGATGCCTTGATAACTGCCGACGGGTATTCACGTACCCACTGTTCAAAGTTTTCCATTTTAGCCGCTGAAATTGCATTGCCTTCTTCAAGGAATGAAATTCCAAAACCATCTAAAATCATTAAAACTAAGGGGCGAGGGATTTTTGTTTCAGACATGAGTAATAGTATACATGGAGATATGGTAATCAGGAATTGCTTGTTTGTTCCGAAGTGTATATTGTATATTGACTTTTCTTATAAATTGGCATAACTTATATCTAGTTGAAAGAATCAGCTTAATGACGCGGGGAAGAGCAGCCCGGTCGCTCGCATGGCTCATAACCATGAGGTCGCAGGTTCGAATCCTGCCCCCGCTACCAATAACAAAAATACCCCTGTGGGGTATTTTTGTTATTGTAATGAGTGCAGGATTCGAACGCCGGAGTATTGTCTTCTGACAATACGAGGCGGTGGCCAGCCCGAAAAACACATCAGTGTTTTGAGAGGCGAGGCCGAATCCTGCGTGCATTAATCTTCCCCTGTGGGGTATTTTTGTTATTGTAATGAGTGCAGGATTCGAACGCCGGAGTATTGTCTTCTGACAATACGAGGCGGTGGCCAGCCCGAAAAACACATCAGTGTTTTGAGAGGCGAGGCCGAATCCT
>CAIZMI010000008.1 GCA_903934015.1 uncultured bacterium | reverse complement strand
GTGCAGGCTTATGACGCAGAACTCGCAGGGCTCGCAGGTCTTGCTTATGCCTCTGGAACACCATTTGTTAAAATGACCGGAGCAGGAACTTTTGCATTAGATACAAATACATATTTAACAGCCAATCAATCAATTACATTATCAGGAGACATAAGTGGAACAGGAACAACAGCAATTACTACAGCCATAGGAGCAAACAAAATCACAGAAGCAATGCTTAAAGCAGTTAATTCAGCAACAGATGAATATTATTTAACATATGAATCAACAACAGGAGATTTTGAATGGCAGACAGCGGGCGGCGGAGTTTCTTTTGGTACAACAACTCAAATTCCATTTATGAATGCTGGTGGAACTGACTTTTTGTACTCTGCTGGAATAACTTATGACGACACCAATAAAGCTTTAAATATTAATGCAATGCGTGCGATCGCCGTAAAAGGTGCTTCAGGTTCAGAGAATTTATTTTTGGGTCAATCAGGTAATTTTACAACAACTGGAACAAATAATATTTTTGCAGGCTACCAGGCAGGGCTTGCCGATGTGGCGGGGGCGAATAATATCGCCATTGGATATCAGTCTCTAAAAGCAAACACTTATGCAGGGAAAAACGTGGCCATCGGCACAGAAGCGCTCTATACCCAAAGCTACGCCAACGGCAACTCCGCCTGGGACACCGCCAACGTAGCAGTGGGGTATCAGGCGCTGTATAGCAACCAGCCGACGAGTGACACGAACGGTTATCAAAATACTGCACTTGGATATCAAGCCCTCTACTCCAACACAACTGGTTCTGACAATATCGCTAATGGTTTCCAAGCTCTCTACTTAAACACCACTGGTTCCGGTAACACTGCTATTGGTGATTATTCTCTCTTTTACAACACCACAGGTTTTGGCAATTCTGCCAATGGCATGAATTCCCTCTACTCCAACACCACAGGTGATAGTAACACCGCCAATGGTGTGTTTTCTCTCTACTCTAATACCACGGGTGACAGTAACACCGCTAATGGTTATTCTGCCCTTTACTCCAACACTACGGGTTTCGACAATACCGCTAATGGTATTAATTCTCTCTACTCCAACACCATAGGTTCTTATAACACCTCAAATGGTCATGAGGCCCTCTACTCCAACACCACAGGTTCTGATAATACCGCTATTGGTTTTCAATCTCTCTATTACAACGTCAAGGGTAATTATAACATTGCCAATGGCACGAAAGCCCTCTACTCCAACACCTATGCCTCAAAAAACGTGGCCATCGGCGCAGAAGCTCTCTATACTCAAAGTTACGCCAATGGCAACGTGGCCTGGGACACCGGCAACGTAGCTGTGGGCTATCAAGCGTTGTATAGCAATCAACCGACCGGAAACAATAATGGCTATTTTAATACTGCTTTGGGTTACAAGGCTGGGTATAACAATACAACAGGAAATAATAATTTCTATGGTGGATTAATGGCTGGATATTACACTCAAACCGGAGGTGGAAATGTAATGTTGGGCTACGAAGCCGGAAAAGGGAGTACTGGAAATAGTAATTGGTATAACACATTTGTTGGTTATTCAGCTGGTTCGAAAATAACGACTGGTGGCAACAACCTGATATTGGGAAGTGTTGCTGGAAATGAACTCACGTCTGGTGGTAATAATATTTTGCTTGGCTATTATGCCGGCGACAACCTCACAACCGGTTCAAGTAACCTTTTAATCGGTTATAATATCGACGCGCAATCTGCAACCGGAAGCAATCAATTATCTATTGGCAATTTACTTTTCAGTAACGGCATTAATGGTACAGGAACAACCGTAAGTACCGGCAATCTCGGTATCGGCATCACCGCTCCTTCCGAAAAACTGCAAGTCGCCGGTAATATCGCTCCGTCAGCTGATGATACATACTCACTTGGTACAACAGGATTACGCTGGAGCGACGTCTTCGTTGGTCCCTCTACCGTTCACGTTGGCACTTCCGCGACCGATGAAGCAACCTTGGCATACAATACCTCCACCAACATTTTTAATATCGGAACAGATAGCACCACTAATGGTGACGTCGCCTTCTTTACGGATGATTTGTATTTAGATAAGTCTGCGGGCAAGGTTGGTATTGGAACAACAACACCGGGACGAGTGTTATCTGTCACTGATGCTTCTAATCCGCAGGTCCGTCTTTCTTACAACGATACAAACTATATCGATATGCAAACCAATTCCACGGCTGGACTTGTTGTCACATCATCCTCAAACTCCGTCGTAAATCAAACATTGAAGTTTGCTTCAGTGCCCAGTGCTGGAAGTGCAATTGCAAATCTCAGTTTTGCGGGAAAGTCGCTGGATGCGACTGGCGAATGGTCGGAAGTATATGATTCTGCGGTGAATGGTAAAATTGACAGCATTAGTTATGATGAATCCAGCGAATTGATTTTCGCGGTGGCATATAGTAACAATAATCCACCTACAATTTATCGTTGCGCGACATCAACTGGTTGTGATGCGTCTGGTGATTGGTCTGCTATTTTTACAGGTTCAACTGCTGGTTGGGAGGATCGTTCGATAAAAATGGTTCTTGATTCAACAAATCATGTTTTATATGCCAGAGAAAATGGCAAAGTTAGAATGAATCGTTGTGATATTGCCAATTCGACAGGAAATTGTGATGACGCTAGTGATTGGACATACTACGATAACGTTGCTTGGGATTATACGACTCTTGGTTCAATGGAAATAGATCCAATCGGTCAAAAATTATATGTAGCATCTTTTGCAAAAGGAATAAGTTATTGTTCTCTTTCATCCGGATGTGATGATGGTTCTGATTGGCAGAAATATACCATCAGCGATTCAAATGGAGACGTTAATCCCACTTCTTTTGTTTATGATACAGAAAGTCAAGCTTTGCTTTTTGCGGGACATGTTGATGGAAGTAATAGTTATATGTATCGTTGTCTGTCTTCAACTAATTGTGACGCTTCTGGTGATTGGACAAGTTCGAAATTTTATACGGGTTCCGGCGGTTCTGTTGATGATCTCGCCTTTGATTCCGCCAATGGATTTATATATGCCGCAACTAAACACGGAATTTTGTATCAATGTGATGCATCTGCTTGTTTCTCTTCTTGGAACGCAATCGCTCTTGGAACGCAATTTAGTGAAACCATAATTAATTCAGTTTTTTATCAGGCTGGATCTTCTACGCTTTACGCTGGAACTACAGATGATGGTTTAATCTTAACTTGTGATCCGGAAACCACGAGTAATTGTGCTACGGCAACTGATTGGACTACAAATTATAATTTTGCAGAAACCGCCATTCTTAGCATCGCCGCAGACACTACAGATAATGTTTTATATGCTGGTTCTAGTACCAATGGAAAAATTTATAGAAAAGTACTTTCCGCCACTCAATATGATTCTACTTACGCCGCAATTCAATCAATAGTTAGTAATTCTGTATATGGAACAGAAGCGGGTGTTATAGCTTTTCAAACAAATAACTCCGGTACGCTCGCCGAACGTATTCGCATCTCCGCCGATGGTTACTTAGGTATCGGCAGAACCGATCCGTCCTATGCTCTCGACGTCTTAGCTTCCGGTACAGGTGTAATCGCCAGATTTATCAGTGGAAACACAACTGGCTGTACATTAGCCACAGGCGGAACTATCACCTGTACGTCTGATGCGCGTTTAAAGACTAATGTAGAAGATGTTAATTACGGATTGGATACATTAAAACAATTACGTCCCGTCTCCTTTAACTGGCTTACTGATGAAGCCGGAAAACAGAAAAGTCTTGGGTTTTTGGCGCAAGAAGTGGAATCGGTTTTGCCGGGGTTGGTTTATACAAATGCGGAAGGTTTCAAAGAGCTTAATACCGTCGGCTTAATCCCCGTTTTGGCGAAATCTATTCAAGAACAGCAAAAACAAATTGCTCTGCTTCCAACGCAAGTAGCAGAAGGGAATATAGTTTTTGGAACTACAGCCACCACTCTTGACCCGGAAACACAGTTACCGATTGATACCTTCACAGAACGCATGCGCATTGATGCTTTAGGCAACCTTGGTCTTGGCACACTTAACCCAAGTGCAACCTTAGACATTGCGGGTGCTGACTTGGGTGGCGGTTTGTCCGGAAGAACACTAGCCATCGGTAATAATACCAATCTGCTAGACGGTTCAGCCGGCGCGTTAAACTTGATTAACAAAAACGGCGTGAGTGGATTTCTCTGGCAAGACGCTTCCGGTCAATTAAGAGTGGGACCAATAGCTCCCACCGGACTAACCGACACAACCGGAACTCTATTGGGTGCAAACACTTCGACCAGAGAGACTAAGCAAGACATCATGCCATTTGTTGACTACCAAGGTGCTTTGAAGTTAGTGACCGATGCACCGCTTAATTATTTCCGTTATACCAATGAAGTATTGGGTTATGGTACAGACAGTGAGTTGGCAAAAACCCGTCTTGGTTTTATTGCCGATGAAGTTTCACCGCTCTTTATGCACGGTAACGCCATTGATCAGGTTTCCGTGAATGGGATTTTAATTGGCGCGGTTAAGGCTTTGAAATTAGAAACTGATGAAACTCGAGCGTTGTTTGCTATACCGGTTGTGCCCACTGTTCTTGGCACGTCCACTACCCAAAATGAAGGTGATGAGTCAGTTGAGGAAATTGTTACCGAAGAAACAATTGAGGAAGATATTAATCTTGATGTGCTTGGTAAGTTAACAGTTACCGGCGGGATTACAATTTCGGGATCGGCGGAATTTGTAAACAAAGTAATGTTTGCCGGATTGGTAAGTTTTGCACAGTCGGTAGATTTTACAAAAAATGTTCTCTTCCGAGGTGACGTAGAATTTGCAGGCAGGCCAACATTTAATGCCGATACCGCAGGTCTCGCCATGATAAAAAAGGGCGCCAAGAAAGTTGATGTTGTATTCGTTAAGGAATACCGGCAAACGCCAATTGTTAATGCTTCTTTGCTTGCAAGCGAAAAGACGGAAGAGGATATATTCAGTGGTACATATAGTTTCTTAGTTTCTCGTCAAACTGAAAAAGGTTTTAGTATTGTTTTGAGTAAACCGGCAAAATCCGATGTGTCATTTTCGTGGGTTGCACTTGCGGTGAAAGATCCAACTACGGCGATTGGTGCAGGCAGTGAGCCAGAACCGGTCAAGAACGAACCGGAAACGAAAGTTCTTGAAACACCAAAAACACCACCGCAAGATGGGGACAATGGTGAAAATCAACCGCCGGCTAATGAACCAGCGCCCGTAGAACCAACTCCGGTAGTACCGATAGTAGAGCAACCGGCAGAACAGCCGGTAGAAGAAATACCACAGCCAACACAGCCAAGTCCGGAAGTACCGATAGTAGAAATTACACCGGAATTGCCGTCTGTTCCTCAATCGCAAAACAACGAAGGAACAAAACCTGCCGTATCTGTTGAAAGCCCCGTTGTATAGTCATTTCAAAAAATTTGAATGATCCCGATGTACACTTTTTGTGTTCAGGTTTGCTAAACAAAACCTTTAAATAGTGTTATAATTTTTTTACTATGACAAGGAGGAGGAAATACAAAAAACCGTTATTAAGTCGTTTTACCAAACATTGGGGCGGTTTTGAATTGAGCTCGGAAACGAAGAAAAATATTTTTGCATTGATCTTGTTTTTATTGGGTGTGGTGGGAACGCTTAGTCTCTTTAATTTGGCGGGGAGTGTCGGGCAAGCGATTAAACCGCAACTTTTTTCTTTGTTTGGATGGGGAGCATTTTTCTTCCCGCCTTTTTTAGCTGTTTTCTCGTTGATGCGACTGGATCCGACGCGGTTTCGGTTTTCCGTTGGTCGTTATATTGGAATTTTTTTATTAGTTATTAGTGGACATGGCATCTTGCACATGTTCGCGCCCATTGAAAAAGGGCTTGAAATTATTGATCGCGGTCAAGGCGGTGGTTATCTTGGTTGGATAATTTCCTATTGGTTGCGTCTTTGGATCGGCAGTGTCGGTTCGTTTATTCTGCTTGCTGTCTTTCTCGGTGTTGGTTTAATGATGACGACAAATAAAACCCCCGGAGATATTTTGGATTGGTTAAGATCGTTACGTAACGCGGATGAAGATGGGGAAGAAGATGATGGCGATGGAAATGAACCAGAGGCGGATGAAGAAAAAGATTCCGAGAAAGCCGACGAAGATGTGGTATTTGAAAAACGGTTATTGCCTGTTTTGTCTACAAGGCTTTTGGATAGCGTGAAACTTACAGGTAAGCGTACTGTCGATTTGCGGGAGGAAGCACCAAAAACTAAATCAACATTACCGCCATATGAACCTCCACCGCTTACTTTACTTTCAAATATTACAACCAAACCAGCCAGCGGTGATGTAAAAAAGTCGCAATTAATTATCCAAAAAACCTTGGAAAACTTTGGTATCCCGGTCGCGATGGCAGAAGTAAATGTTGGTCCGACGGTTACGCAATATACGTTGAAGCCGGATGAGGGTGTAAAGCTGGCAAAGCTTACCGCCCTGCATAATGATTTAGCAATGGCATTATCGGCTCACCCTGTGCGTATTGAAGCGCCAATTCCGGGTAAAAACTTGGTTGGTATCGAGGTGCCAAATAAAGCAGTGGCCGTGGTGCGTTTGCGAGAAATGCTGGAGAGTAAAGACTTTCAACGGACTGATTATTCGTTGCCGTTTTCGGTCGGTAAAGATGTTACCGGTCAATGTATTGTGGCGGATCTTGCTAAAATGCCACACTTGCTTGTGGCCGGAGCAACGGGTTCGGGGAAGTCGGTAATGATTAATGATTTAATTACCAGTTTAATCTATAAGAATGGTCCGGCTGTTTTAAAGTTTATTATGATTGATCCGAAGCGTGTTGAGTTGGCTTTGTATAATGGAATCCCGCATCTTTTGTCTCCTGTTATCACCGAGTCGGATAAAGCAATCCAGGGCTTACGGTGGGCGGTAGGAGAGATGGAACGTCGTTATCGTGTATTGGCAGAAGTAAAAAAGCGTGATATTGGATCATATAACCGCGGTCGATCGGGAGCAGAAATAATGCCCTTTGTCGTTGTGATTATCGATGAGTTGGCGGAAATAATGGTTAAATATGGTCGTGAGGTGGAAGGCGCGATTGTGCGGTTGGCGCAAATGGCACGTGCTGTTGGTATTCACTTGGTAGTTTCCACACAGCGTCCAAGTGTCGACGTTATTACCGGTTTAATTAAGGCCAACATCACGTCGCGTATCGCTTTTAATGTTGCTTCCGCAATTGATTCGCGGACTATCTTGGATGGTTCGGGAGCGGAAAAATTATTGGGCAATGGTGATATGTTGTTCCAGCGTGGCGATATTTCTAAACCACGTCGTTTGCAAGCACCGTATATTTCGGAAGACGAAGTGAAGCGGGTCACCGAATTCTTGGCCAGTAACGGAACACCGGAATACGATCTCTCGATTACAACTCAGCAAGCTTCGCCAAACGGCATGAGTGGCGGGTTTGATGGTGACGACGTTGATGATGCGTTGATTAATGATGCCATTACAATTGTCAGGGAAAGCAAAAAAGCTTCTACGTCTTTGTTGCAACGTCGTCTGCGAATTGGCTATTCAAGAGCCGCGCGGATTATTGATGTTTTGGAGCAAAAAGGAATTGTTGGCCCAGCGGATGGCGCCAAGCCTCGTGAAGTGTTAGATGGCGGTGACGAAATTTTGAGTGATGAAAGTCTTGAAGTTGAACCGGAAATAAAATTTGAAGATCAAACTTATAAGGACGAAGGCGATAGGGAGATAGTGTAGTATCATTACAAAAGTTGTGGAGCGCAATTTCCCCTCCTTTCGTCAAAGGAGGGCGAGGGTGGATTTTTTTTTTGACACCAAAATTTTCAATTATCAATTTTGCAATTTTCAAATAATTATCAAAACGGCATTTTTTGAAAATTGGTTATTGATAATTGGAAATTATTAAATCCTCAATTTGACAGTAAAAGCTAGAAAGATATGCGCATTTGGGTTACAGTGACTTCGAAATATGATTGATAAAAAACACCGTGAATACAGTTATCCTGGCGCCTTGCCTGTGACCGAACCGGAGGAAGATACCGAATATGTGCCGGTTGGTCAAAGGCTGAAACGGAAGCGCGAATGGCAACACCAGACACTTTTAGATGTCTCACGGGCGCTTAAAATTCAGGAAAAAAGTCTTAAAGCGATTGAGGAGTTGGATGTAGAAAAACTGCCCGCTCAGGTTTACGCGCGTGGCTTTGTAAAACTTTACGCCGAATTTATGGGCTTGGATGCCGACCAAACGGTCAATGATTTTACCACCGAACTTACCAACGTCCGCGTGCATAAAGAGCAAAAAATTATCCCGCAACAATTAAGGTCGTTTCGTGGTCCGAAATTGATTATTACACCGCGCTTAGTCGCCGTTATCGTTGGTACGATGGTGGCGATTATTGCGCTTACTTATCTTTTCGTCGAGGTACGTGGGTTTACGCGTGCCCCGATTTTAGAGCTGTCATCGCCAATGGACAATACACGAATTAAGGAGAATAATGTGGCAGTAAAAGGGAAGACTGATCCGACAGCCGAAGTGAAAATTAACGGGGAAAAAGTATTTGTACAAAGCGATGGCAGTTTTTCCGAAACAATCGGTATTGGTGTCGGACTTAATAAAATTCGTGTGGTTGCCAAAAGTATTGGTGGAAAAGAAAGTGTTGTTGCGCGAGAAGTTTTTGTGGCACAAGAGGATTCGACTCCAGGTCCATCGGTTGCACCGGAAAGTAGTCCTGTTCCAGGAACGGAAAATGGGGCAGTTCAGTTGCAAATGAAAACCGATGAACCTGTTTGGATATCCGTTGTGGTAGATGGCAAAAGCGCATTCAATGGGTCACTGGATTCCGGTATAGAAAAAACTTTTTCCGGTAAGGAAATCAGTGTCACGGCCGGCAAAGGGAATAAGATACAAATAAAACAGGGAAATGGTGATTGGAAAATTTTGTCCGAAACACCGGGGGTAGTGAGAAATCTGATTTTCGAGAATAAGTAGTAGTAAAGAATGGTCGTTGTCATTCCTGGTCGTGACCAGGAATCCGCTGGTTTGCAAAGACGCGATGTAACCCCTCACAGGTCGAGGAATTTTGTTTGTATTAGCAAATTTTGCCGTCGTCACGCATTAAGGTCCGACCTTTGCAAAGGTCGGACCTTAATGCGTTGTTTGCCTTAACCTGTGAGCGGTTACGACGCGATCTATTGACATCGTAGAAAAAACAAACCAGAATGCCTTACTTCTGATTATTGGATGTTTTCACAAGGAGTAAGCAGATGTGGGCTTCGGATATAAGACGGGCCGAGAGCGGTTGTCAGACGGCATATTATGGTCTGATTTGCGTGATTCTCTTGATGGTTGTGTGTGGTGTGGGTTTTGGTGTGGGAGTATCTCACGAATTAAGTGCTTCCAAGGAAACCGAGGTAGTGGTGGCAAACGAAGCGGTCGTGTCCCCGTATCTTAGGGCAACCGGCCAAGCCCAACGTGTTGATTTCACCTTTGTTCTTGCTCGGGTCAAGGGACTGTCCTCCGAAGAAGCCGAGCGGATTTTCGCCCAATTTAAGACCGTAAATCCCACGCTGGATTGTTCGTACGATGTGGCCGAAAGGGGAGAATATAAGGTGATTCGAGTTCACCTTTCGTTGCCAGAAAGTAGGTAGTACAATTTTCGTTGTTCAGTCATCGGGTGCCATGTCCACCCGATTTTTTTATGAATATTTAGAAAAAACCGCAAAATCGGACGAAGTTTGTCACTGGTTCTTTGCGTAATCATTTTTTTGTCAGGGGGTATTGACAAATTTGTTTGGTGGGCTTATGATGGTCGGTCTGTTCGCTATTGTGTAGCGACGGGGTACGTTCCCAAACGGGTCAAATGAGCAGGCGCGTGCTTGTCTTGTGAGACTCAGAACCTCTATTTGCGGGGAGAAAAACCGTGAACGAGAGAAAGACGCCGGTGCGGATGCCGGGGTACAAATTCCGTGTGTTTTTGTCGGTTGTGCTGTTGGTTGTCGGTTTCGCCTTTCAGGGCGTTTACTCGGCAATTGAGGGACCGCTCGAAGGAAAGTTGGCCACCGGCCAACTCAACGGGACGACCGAGGATTACGTTGTCGGCGCGTGGTTTGCCACGCACAACGTGACGGGCATGGCGTGGACGGGTGTTTTCCTTCTCCTGGCGTGCCTGTGGGTGCCGTTCGTCATTCGAATGGGACGCTATCTGCACGCGGTGCGGGACGTCGGAACGGTCGTTTTATTGCTGTGTTGCCTCGGGATGTCTGGCTGCGGTCCGGCTCCGAAGGTGTTCTACGCCGTGGTCGGGTCGGAGGAGTCCTTGATCGTCCCGAAGTTGGAGGGCGATACGGAATCCGAAAAGCTTGATCGCTTGGACTACTTGAAAAATGCCAAGATTCAAGCGAAAAGGTTTGCCATTCCCATGGAAGAACTTTACATGGATTATGGGTTCGGCAACTACATCCACCGAGCGAAGGTTGCCGTGATCCGAATCAATTGTCGGCAAGAGTCCTGCGAATGGACCAAGTCGACTACAACGGGCACTGCGACCAAGAATCAGGCGCTTTTGTTGAAAAGTCTGGACGGGATTTTTGGTTCGGCCGGTGCAACACTAACGGCGCATATCACGGAAGGGGATGAAGCGCTGTATTGCACCAATTATGGAATGTTGTCAGTTGAGCCCACTCAAGCGCCAGCCGATGGTCAAGAAGCTGTTGTGAGTTGTATTCAGCCGGTACCGGATCAAGTAGTGTATCGAATGCCGGAGTACGTCGCGCGTCCCCTCAAGGATGTTTTGGAAAAAGACGTTCGAGCGTTTCTGCAATCTTGCATTTCGGAGAAGTTCGGATCGGCGCCGTTGGAAAAAACGCGGACGGAGTTGGTGACTTTCATCGCCGACGCCAAAAAGGAGACGGTGGCTTTTTTTGGAGCCCTCGGGATCACAATCGATTCCGTGGGAAGCCAGGAAGGCGTCTCTTACACGAACGTGGAAGTGCAGGAGATTCTAAATGAGCGTGTTCGGGCCGTACTGGATCAGAAGACGGCCTTGAACGAGCTTGCCCAGGCGGAGCAAAAGAACTCGAAGAACATCGCCATGGCCGTAGCGGAACGCGACGCTGCCAACATGTTTGTTGAGTCGGTGGAGGCGATGCAATTTCGGCAGTATCTGGAACTGCAGAGATTGAGTGCCGAGACGTTCAAGGAGCGGGCAGCGAAATGGGACAAGAAGATGCCCCAAATCATCCTCCCCTCTGGAGGAAGTAGTCCGGTTCTTCTGCAACTGAGCACAGGGCAGTAACGTTGACTGAAAAAACCAAAGACAGAAAGGGAGAGAACGATGATTCGATCGCGAGTTTTTTTGCAAACCGTTGTGGTTTCACTAGTGTTGATCACAATTTCGGGGTGTTGGCGTCGTCCTTACCAAACGCCGGTTTGGGAGGAGCTTTTTCCCAACTGTGATGCCTATGTGCAACCGTTGACCTTGGGTGCTGAAGAAGGGGCAAGCGACAAGGCGGTGGTTGCTTCGCCAAAGGCGGAGACGAAGGAGGGTGTTGACACCCAAGCAGTCAAGGAAGGCGTTGAAAAGATCCGCAAAGAGAGAAGGATGATGAAGCGGATCAACATTCCGACAGACTGGCAGTCGTTGGGACGTTCCTATACCAACGGGCAATGGACGCCAACTGTCCAGGTAATTCAGGTCGATCGGTCTATTGTTACCCGGGAATGGACCGCGGACAACGAAACGGGGACGAGCACAGCGAATCAAGCGCTTCCGCTGGAGTCGCAAGATTCGATTAATTTCGGCTTGCCGTTCCTGGTGATGGCGAGGATCTCTGACTCGGCCCTCTATCGGTTCAAGTTCGGTATCCAAACCCTTGGGACCGTCTTGGACAAGAATGTCCGCCCACTTTACATCGGGGCTGGTACTGTTGCCTTTAAGAAATGGCAAGCAGGGCCGGAGCTAGAGGCCAAAAAAGTCATTGCCGTCGCGGAGATGGCGGGGCCGGTCAAGGAACAAGTTTCCCAATGGGGAATCGAAATCCTGCGGGCTTCAATGATCGGCGGGCCGGTCTATGATGACAAGAAGATACAGGTGGATATGGACAAGAACTTCACTTCGGGCATGTCCGCCGAAGTGGAGAAACAGAAGAATATAGCGCAAGTGACGCGCAATACCATCACCGTCCAGACTGCGGATGCCGAAAAGAAATCGGCAGAGGCAATTTACGCGGCCCGAAAGGCGCAAGAACAGCGCGTTCTGTTGGAATCTGCCGTGATACGGGCAAAGGCGTCACTGGAAGCGGCCAAGGCGTGGGACGGGGTTTTGCCTCGGATTATGCCTGCGGACATGGTCGATCTAATACCTGTGATGACGCAGACGAATTTGAAACCAGTTGAAGTGCCAGCGACGGCGCCGGCGGTGGCAGTGCCTCCACCGGCCGAAAAGCCCGAACCGGCGAAACCTGCTTCAGCAACACCGGTTGCCGAAGCGCCAAAGCCGTAACGTACGGCGGCATGTTCTTTCAGAGTGTTACCCCCAATGGATCCAATTCGGATCCATTGGGGGATTTTTTTGTTTATAAAACATTCGGTTTTCCACTTTACGATACCAGTTTCTTTTGCTACGTTGGAAGGACTGAAAAAAGAAGAATATTGGAGGGAAATTACTGCTAAATATAGAAAACATGGCAAAAAAATCACTACAAAATGAACGAGTAAAGGCGGCTGCCTTGGCTGTAGAACAGATCAAAGAACGCTTCGGTGATGGTTCAATCATGCTTCTTTCGGAAGCACGAAAAGTGGATGTCGACGTTATTCCAACCGGTTCAATTTCTCTAGATTTGGCGCTTGGCGTCGGTGGTATTCCACGTGGTCGTATTATTGAAGTCTACGGTCCGGAAAGCTCCGGGAAAACCACTTTGGCATTACACATGATTGCGGAAGCGCAAAAAAAAGGTGGGATCGCGGCGATCGTCGATGCGGAACACGCGATGGATCCAAACTATGCCGGTAAAATTGGCGTCAAAATGGATGAATTATTGATCTCTCAACCGGATAATGGTGAACAGGCGTTAGAAATTGTGGAAACACTAATTTCAAGCAATGCTGTTGATATTATCGTCGTTGATTCGGTCGCGGCATTAACTCCGCGCGCGGAAATTGAAGGAGAAATGGGGGACTCACACATGGGCCTACACGCCCGCTTGATGAGTCAAGCGTTACGTAAGATTACCGCCATTGTTGCCAAGTCAAAAACAACCGTAGTCTTTATTAATCAGATTCGCATGAATATTGGTGTGATGTTTGGTAACCCGGAAACAACTACCGGTGGAAAAGCGTTGAAGTTCTATTCGTCAGTTCGTCTTGAAGTGCGTCGTCGCGCGCAGATTAAAAAAGAGGAAAAAATAATCGGTAGTCGTACTGTGGTAAAGGTTGTGAAAAATAAAGTGGCGGCGCCGTTTCAATCCACCGAGTTCGATATTATGTACAACGAGGGGATTAGTCGTGAAGGGGATGTTGTGGACACGGGGGTACGATTTAATATTTTACAGAAATCCGGTTCATGGGTTTTGTATCACGAAGTAAAAATGGGACAAGGACGTGAGCAAGCCAAGCAATTTTTGCGGGAAAATCCGGAATTAGCCAAAGAAATTGAAGGTGCGATTATGACGGCGGCCGCGGCGCAAGAAGAGCAAGCCACGCAAACATCCGCTCGTCCGGAAGACGACGAAGATGACGAAACACCGGCACCGGTCTAGGGGCTTGAAAATATGGACAAACGGAGGACCTATAAAAAAATTGATTTAGAAGGGATTGAATTGCCGGGACCACGGCAAGAAACGGTTATGCTCCCCGAGTCGAAAAAATGGAAGGTTTGGGTGGGATTATTTGTGTTTCTTGTGGCTGTGTCGGCGGTAGTTTTACTAAATTGGAACGCGGTAAGTCACGCAGCGTTTGTACGAGCGCTTGTTGGGCCGTAGATCATCGTGTCATTCCTGGCCGTGACCAGGAATCAGTTGTTAATGTGGCCGTCAGGTTCCTGCTCGCGGGCAGGAACGACCTATTAGTTAGTTATTTCTAGCGATGTTTTTTGCTAGTTCGAGCAACGTTTCTTTAGAATCATCTTTTGCTGTTTTGTTATTTTGTTCTTTACCGCAAGTACGGCATTTGTGAGTGATAATCCACTCACCGTGTTTCTGGTTGAGTCCTATGGCGTCCATAATGCCGTGGCAATTTTCTAGACGGTCACCGGGAAAAACATCGACATGTTGTGAGCATAAACAAAAAGGGCAGTGGTTGCGGTAACTGCTCTTAGTTTTTTCGACTTGTTTACCGCAGTTCAAACAAACAAAAGATTCGTTTCTTGCGGTGAAACGGGGTGTGTTTTTGGACATTTAGTATGTTGTATTAAGTATGCTGTATATGGCTGATTGGTGAGCGATATTTTGGCGACTTTGAATACAACATACTGCATACAGCATACCACATACGACTTATTAAAAATTACTGTCCAGTATAAGACAAATACCCCAGCTCTCGTGCCTGCTTAATTGCCCGCGCGAGGTGACGTTGATGCTTGGCGCAGATGCCGGTTTTCTTTCTTGGTAGGATTTTGCTGTGACTACTGGTAAAACGGCGCAAGTTTTCCGCGTCTTCAACACTGGGTGCCGAAATTTCTTCCGCGCAAAACACGCATCTTCGTGGGGTTGGTTTTTCTTGTGCTTGTGGTTTCATGAGATTCTAAATGCTAATTAAAAAGGGATATCTTCAATTCTTATTTCTTCTTCTGCCGGTGTTTGTGGGGGAGCTGATTGTTGGACAGGAGCGACTGTTACTTCGGTCGGTGCGACGGGGGCTTCATTATTAAATTCTTTTGGCGCGGAATTGGTCGCAACAGAACTTTGGGTGTTTCCTGTTGGGGAGCCGAGAAAAATAACGTTATCGGCAATGATTTCAGTGCGATAACGCTTTACGTTATCTTGCGTGCCAATCCAACTGCGTGTTTGTAAGTATCCTTCGATATAAATTTGTTTACCTTTTGTAACGTATTGTTTGATAATTTCAGCTAGTTTTCTCCAAGCGACGACATTGTGATATTCAACTTGTGATTGCGTGGCTCCGGCAGCATCTTTCCATTGTCGACTTGTGGCGACGCTAAAAGTGGCGACTGTTTGGCCTGTTGGGGTGGTGCGGACTTCAGGGTCTTGCGTTAGTCGACCAATGATTTGAACTTTGTTTAAGTCTTTTGACATATAGAATTATAATACCTTTTCTTCGAGAATTTCTTCAATCTTTTCGTCTAGTTTTGCAAGCGGTGCTTTTTCGGCTGGTGGGAGTGTGGATTGAGCTGCCGCGTCTTTCGTGGCTTGCTGTAACATGGAACGGGTTGGGATGTCTTTGATTGATTTTCCTTCTCCTCTAAATGGACGTTGATACATTCTAAAGCGCAAAACCTTCTTTTGACGACCAAGTTTGGCAATTAGATCGTTCAATTTTTCACCGGAAAATTCAAACATAATGTTCATTAAAGCGACTTGTTGAGTGTGACCAATAGTGTAGGCAACACGACGCTTTTCTTCAACTTTAACATCCTTAATTTCGCCACCTTTTTCAGCAAGCCAAGATTTTACCAGTTTTTCAATTTCATGCTTCTCATCCGCGTCTGCTTGCGGATGAATTAATAACGTTAAAAGATATGGTTTGAGTTGATTCATAACTCGCTAGAATGTAACACAGAGCATTATTTTGTGCAAGGTATTACACTGTAAACTACACACCCGCCTGAAGGTTCGTTGTTTTTATCAAATACTTTAAAAACCCACCACCCCCGTGAAAACGGGGGTCCACGACGTGGATTCCCATTGTCACCATTCGACCCCGCTGTTCGACAACCCTGAGCTCACAGCCGAAGGGAGCTCATGGTCGAGGGGCGGGAATGGATGATTTAAATATGGCTTGTTTGGAGTTACGAGTAATTTTCATTGGGGTGAGCAGTTACATTATGCTCCTGAATGGGTTTGGTTTGCTGTGCTCGTTAAGCATGTGGCGGGATAATAAAATAACCCCTCGCGATGAGGGGTTATTTTGCCTAATAAATGCTTATTTTACTTCGTACGAAAGCGTGACTTCTACAACCAAATCACGTCGTCCGTCTGGTAGTTGGACATTGTTAATATAGTTCTGGGTTTGAGGCATTCCGTAGCTGTATCCAATCGTTTGGTCTGGTGAATAGATGACATTTTCATACCAGCCGGTAACTTTAACCAACTTTATATTTGTAGCCGAGGCCACAGACGTAGCGTTTGTTTGTGCCGATTGTGCTGCTGTCAAACGCGCTTGTTGACGCAAGGTGTCAATACTAGATGCGGAAAAACGAATGGAACCGATTTGGGTCGCGCCGGCCTTTGCTACAGCCGTGGTGATTTCTTGAACACGTTCCGCGTTTTCACCGATGTTTTTAACAACTACAGATACTTGTTGTACCGCAGTATATGATCCAATTACTTGTTTCATTGGATTTGTTATATCGGAGTTCATTTGCGGAATGACCGCTAAGCCCGTTAGTTGTCGATCTTCCTTAGCAATTCCAATAGCATCAAGAGCTGTTTCCAGTGTAACGACTTTTTCCTTGATGGCGGTTGTGGCTGTTTCAGGTGTTTTTTCGTTCATTGCGCTAACCTGAATATCAAAAGAGGCGGTGTCGAATTTTACCGGTACGCGTCCCTGACCAACAATTTGAATCGTGGAAATTGGTTGTGTTAGTCTTGACTGCAAAAGGGCCACGATTACGATTGAACAAACGACTAAAAGTCCGACAATTTTCACAATCGGAGACCAATTCCAACACTTACATGTTTTTAGATTCATAATTAATTAAAATATTAATTTGATAAGTAAATTAATCATAACTCAAAAAGCATGTTCTTAAAAGCCGAAAAAATTTTATTAAATTTACCTTATAATCCTGTTTTGAAAACGATCACGTCGCCGTCTTTTACTACGTATTCTTTTCCCTCGTTTCGTACCAGACCTTTTTCACGCGCTATCGCGTAGCCACCATGATCGAGCAATTCTTTCCAATTGATAGTCTCGGCAAAAATAAAGCTTTTTTCAAAATCGGTATGGATTTTACCGGCGGCGACTGGTGCGGTAGAACCATCGATGACGGTCCATGCGCGCGTCTCGTCTGGTCCCGTTGTAAGAAAGGTGATCAGTCCAAGCAGTTTGTAACCGGCAACAATTAAATCGTCCATTCCGGAGTGTGTTAAGCCGTATTCGGCCAAGAATATTTTTTGTTCTTCGGTTGGAAGTTCCGCCAGTTCTTGTTCGATCTTTATAGAGAGGGGAACAACACTTACAAACTTTTGTTTGAACTGAACAATAATATTGTTCGCGTCTTTAATTTGTTCTTCGTCTAAATTTGCAACATAGAGAATTGGTTTTTGCGTCAGCAATTTCACATCTTTTGTCACGTCGATTTCCGCGCGGGTTAACTCAACGCTACGGGCAGGGTCGCCTGCCGATAGGGCATCATAGAATTTTTGGAGAGCCGAAGCACGTAAAATATCTTCTGTTTTTCCGCCCTTCGCGTCTTTTTTCGCCTTGGAAAGCATGTTCTCGCAGGTCTTTAAATCGGCTAATGCCAATTCGGTATTAATTGTCTCGGCATCTTCGAGCGGATTTACGCCTCCCGCGACATGAATGACATTCGGGTCGGGAAAAAAACGGATCACTTCCACAATCGCATCTACTTCGCGAATGTGTGATAAAAATTTATTGCCAAGCCCTTCGCCTTCCGAGGCGCCTTTTACTAAGCCCGCAATATCGACAAATTCTATGGCTGTAGGAACAACTTTTTCTGATTTAAAAAAAGTTGCCAATTTTTCAACGCGTTCATCCGGAACAATTACTACACCAACATTTGGGTCAACAGTAGTAAAGGGAAAATTCGCCGCCGGTGCATGCTGCTTGGTTAGTGCGTTGAATAAGGTTGATTTTCCGACGTTTGGTAAACCGACGATTCCGATTTTTAGGGACATAGTTTATGCAAAATAGCATCATGCTTCATGCTTGACAAGAGTATATTTTTGTGATATTATCCACCGTTATTCTTTTGGGTTCGCGAAAGCGGATTAAGAAAGGATAATTGGCTCATTTTCACAACCAATTTGGTGATGGGAACTTTACAATGCAATGCCATACACTAGATTTCGAAGGACTTTGGGACGGGTTGCCCGTTTTAGAACACCCTTTCTTCGTCGATGGAGTCGTGCCGAACAGTCGGCATAATCCCGTTGTTACGGTTGGGGGGTTGGTCTATTCGGCAACTCTGATTCACATCCAACCCCGTGGCGGTGGAAATCCGTTTTGGGTGCTTGGAGCACAAAACGTGAAAGCAGTTGTTGGTCGTCGTGGTTCGCTTGAATTAAAAGGGCGTACTCCTGGTCATCTCGTTCTCGTTCTGGGAGCGAGCGAATTTCAGGATACCAAAGACGAGTCCGGCTACCGTTCGAACATTGACACCATCGCCGAACGCAACAATGACGATGGAACGAAGGACCTTCTCCTTGCGATTCGTAACGGAATTTACAGAGTAGTGCAGAAAGGAACACCCTGTTACCTGAACTGCAACTCGCGCCGAGACACTCTCAAGTGTCTTTCCGAGAGCGAATATCGGAGGATCTTGAAGCGAGACGCCGAGAAGGAAGTGCGTGAAGCGGAGAAACACGCATTGGTTGAGGTGGAAGAAAAACGCTGGACCAAAAGAAGCGAGGAAGTTTCAGTGGTCGGAAATATCAGCGTTTTTCGTCATCACAGTGGCGTGAGTCTGTTCAAGAGACAGTATCGGGTTACGGATACGTATATCGAAGTCGAAGTTCCCGGTGATCAGGAAAAACCGGCGCGGACGATTTCTGTCGATACGGCGATCCGTCAGCAAACCGACTGGAAGGTGATTACCGGAAGACGTTTCGATGCGTTAGCGCAAACGCGACCCGCCCAGATCAAGCTCATCGGCAAGCGCGAGTTCGAAGAGCACGACGACGGCAAACGGCGCAATGTTGTCACGTGGTACGAACCCGATCCGGCCGAGTTGAAAGTGTGGATCGCGCGAGCGCAGGATGTCGTTTCCTTGTCCAAACCGGTTGTTGTAAAGTAGCCGAAGACCCAACAAAGGTTGGGTCTTTTTTCTTTCCAAAAATATAAGTCCAAGTATTGAAGTGGCAGTCACACACTATTTGCAAAGTCCATCATTAATAAAGTATCATTCTTGATTCATTATCGTCATGTGTCTTAACCCACAATATATTATGTTCCGGAATAGTATGTTAAACACATGAAGGAGATAAAATTTATGAAAAACACTCTTAGTAAAAATTATAGTTCTAGCGGCGTTTAGTTTTGGTAGTATCTTTTTGTTTATTCCAGGGTTTGTATTTGCGATCAATGATGGTTGGAACAACGTGAATTGGAACCAAGCTCAATAGTAAGCGAGTGATATGTGGTATTTAGAAAATTGGCTCGGAGGAGTTCAACAACTGACAGCTAATCAAAATAGAGACGGAGCCCGTCAAGTTCAAGATGTGTCAGTGCGTGGCTATTAAAAATCGCATTAACATTTAGGAAGGATTGTGTTTTTACAGTCCTCTTGGCAAGAGGATGTGTATAATGATGGGGGAATTTTTATGGCTTGATATTGGTTTATTAGTTATCAGTTGTGAGTTTTTTCTTGTAAGAGAAGTTGTTTTGTGTTATTGGTATTTGTGTAGGAAGAGGATTGTTTTTTGTTTCGGAGACTGATTTACAGGGATCAATGGAATGTCTGAAGTTGGGAATTTCAGGGTAGCAAGCACGGAGTGAAATTTCATGAGAAAAAGTTGTGACGAAAAAGCAGGTGTTACGTCTGAGCAGATCAAGGCGAAATGGAGTCCAGCAGAGCGCAGGAAGAGGAGGGAAGTTGCAAAAATCAAGCTGAAACGATTGTTGGTGTTGTTTAAGCGGGCTGGGTTGATTTCTTGAGCCCAATACTATTCTTCGCTGTATGAGCAGTAACCCGGTGCAGCTAAGGCACCGGTTTTTAAAATTTGACTTTTTCTAATTCAGTGCAAAGATTACAGTGTTCTCTTTATTGAACAGGTGTTCTTTTTCAGGGGAGGCAGTGAAAAATGAATAGAAATTTTGAAACTATTGAAATTGGGACCATTGATTTTAGTGACCTTGCTGAATTTATTAGCAAGTGTGGTCTTGCGGGATGTGATCCTCGCATCGTCGGATTATACGCTTCGAGCGTGGTTCGAACGGTCAACAGGAACATTCTGCTTTGGAAGCCAGAAGTGCAACATACCGGGACAGAGATGCTCGCACTTACCAAGAAAGAAGGGCTGGTGAATTGGGGATTGGTTTCTTTGTTAAGCATTGCGTATTTCCGTCCAGATCTCCCCGAACATTGGCATCCCATTCTTGCACTGGGTGAAGAGCTTGTTCAGAATGGTCAAGTCGCCTCCTTGTGTTTGAAGAGAGAAAGGACGATATGTTTGGGAAATGTGGACGGTCTGTGGGGCGAGAGTTGTTGGTATGTAGTGTCGGAAAAGGCACATGGGTAATCCCTGACTTGATAGTTTGGGATTTTTTTATTTTTTTGTAACAAAAAACCACCATATGGCTACGCAGTGGTGGGTCGTTGAGAAATGATACAAATTAAGAATTGTTTTCCACTCCGGATTTAGCGGAGTTCAGGAGAGAAAATTGACCCCCCAAAGCTTTCGCAAAGGGGGAGGATTATCAAATCTCAATTCGATTCCCAAGACGCTTTCTGCATAGCCACATAGTGGCTAAATAATTTTTAAATGAGGGATGAAAGATTTTATTGAAAGGGTCGGACCCTGATTGGCAATTTGTTCAGAAATATTTTCGCTTAAACGCACTTTGCTAATTTTATCCAAAGTGGATTTAAGAAAAATACCGGTAGTAGAACAACGTTCACACTACCGGGTAAGTTTGACTTAGTCTTTGCGAGGAGCTTCAGCTCCGAAGCAATCTCAATCACGATTTGCGGGAGATTGCTTCGCCTCGTCTCGGACGATGGCTCGCAAAGACGGAATGAGCACTACTCTGGCAACTGGCCCAAGTAGTCCTTCTTGGCCGGCCAGAACCGGTTGTCTTTCGGCGCGGGAGTCGGGTCCGTCCAGACCTTGAGCTCCTTGAGCTCGGCTTTCGAGGCGTACCGAATCACAAACACTTCGTACGCCAGACTCCTCGGCGTGAACGGCACGCCAACCACCGAGATCCGTTCACGAGTTCCGGCGGTGGTGCCGAGTCCTTTCACGCTCCGTGTCCCTTCCTCTTCTTTCATGAAACGGGAGATGTCTTCGCGGAACACCGCGATGACGATCGTTCCGTTCGCACTCGGATCGTGCCACAGCTTTGTGGCGAGCGAACGACTTTCGTCCGTGACCCGGAACCGGCGACCGCTTTGGCCATTCTCGATGTAGTGGCGGATAGTGAAGCTGTCATTATCCACCAGATTCATTGAGCGTTCCCAGGTTTCGGAGAACTGCACGTCCGCCGGGACGGCACCCTCTTTCCAGATGTAGTGGCCGTCGATCGCCACACCAACACCAAACTGATAATTTTGGCGGTGTGGTTTCACCACGATGTTATATTCCTGCTCGCGCTCCAACTGGGCGAAGCGGAAATACTTGGTGGGATTGTCGTTGTCACCCGCGACCACCGGCGCGACGTCCTTGGGTTCGAACATTCGGACAGCGCCGACGTCGTCGATTGTCAGCTGGATCGACACCAGCTCGCCGTCGATCTTGTCCGCGGCCGTCGCCGTCACCACCGTCGCCGTCGCCACCAACGCCACCGCCACCAGGGCGGTAAAAAACTTCTTTGCCATGTTATTGTCCTCCATTTGTTGTGAGAACACCGTGCCATGACATCACGTGTTCTCGATGCTGAAATCTTTCGTTCAAACCCGCCTGTACCGTACAAGTAGGTTTGAAAAAAGGGAAGTCGCGAGATTCCGTCGCGCGACTTCAAAAAGAACGGGTTTTTGCGGGGTGGGCAACTAAACGAAAATAGTTTCCATCTCCTCCAACTTCGCCCGAAGCACTTTCCGTGCTTCGCTTTCGAACACGTCGGGCGCGGGGCGCATCTTCGAATCTTGGTCGACGGGCTCGGGGAACCAACCCCCCGGTAGCAGTTCGTCGGTGGAGACTAGCTCCTCTGACAATCTCCCGATATTCCGCATCAGCGCGGAGGGGGATACCGTTGTCGACCCGCACCCGCTCTTTTTTTTGCAGCGTACAAGTGGCGATGCGACAACACATCGTCGGTCTTCTCCGGCGAGGTGTATTGCCCACTCAACCCAGATTTCCGGGGAAATGGACTCATTTGTTATGACTTCTTCCCTCAAACTGTGCACGTAGAGCACCGTGTCCGCGGGCGCGGGTTGTCCCCAACAACGCGCCCAAAATCGCGTCCACAAACTCTTTTTGGGCGCGGGGATCCGGCGCACTTTGCACCAGTACCCCCGGACCGTCCGCAGGTCCACGACGACGGGGAGGTTGGCTGCGAGAATCATTGAACAAACCTCCAAATACGCCCGCCCTGTAACGTTGCAAGTATTCCGGCAAAATTTTTCATTCTGTGCCATGATTTACCTCCTAACCTTTGATAACCCCTCCCAACATGGCAATGTGGGTGGGGCAGACTCGAAACTGTTTTTTTTCCGACAACGCCGAAAGTATCTTCATTTATCTTCTGTATTATTACCACCCCGCACTTGATGCGGGGTCCATTGTTGTTAAACGTGGATCCCGCATAATTTTCACCTGATGATGAAAATTTGTGGGATGGAATACTAACAAGAAGTTTTTTTAAATACCTTTGGTGTTGTTGGAAAGTTTTTCTCCCGTCTCTGCTTTGTACTGCTTTTGGCATAAAAAATATTTTTGTAGCCAGAGTACAAGTAAGCAGAGATGGGAGGGAGACCACGAATAAATCGATGATGATTTTTGTGGTCTCCCGGATAAAACGGATAAAGAACGCGAGAAACGGAAAGGCCGGTCTAATCCAAGAAACATTTCTTACTAGGGTACGTCGATGGCTGAGGAAGTTGCTCCTCCTCGCAGCCGTTGTACTGCCCCAAGAAATGCATCTCTTCTTCCGGGGATGTAAACCCGGAGCCAAATAAGGCGACCGCAGTGCGAAAAGATCTCTCCTTCGCAAAGAGGTGTTCCTGCATCCGGAGCTTTTGCCGCGAAAAAATTGCTCGGCGTTGCCGTCCGGGTAGCATACTGCACAGTCCGTTCCTCGCTTCTCGCCGTCTTCCGACGGCTCGGGACTGGCCACGGTCTCGCGGTTTTGCTCGCCGAATGCTCACAAAACATCGCTCCGACCGTTTTCGTTCGCGCCAAACACAAGCAGTTGTGTTTGATGGGATCTCCAACCCCGCTAATGCCATATACAACAAAACGGCAATAAAAAAATTTAGGCCGGTGTATAAGGCAATAGTGGGAGCATAAACCCCTAAACCCCTCTTAATCTCCCCTTACAAAGGGGAGAGAGCGTTAGTGTTTACGCATCCCTCAT
>CAIZMI010000007.1 GCA_903934015.1 uncultured bacterium | reverse complement strand
TGTTATTGGGCGCGTGTTTAGCATGGTGATGTTCATAATCCCAGACTACGACACGCGCTTTGTTATCCACAGGTTTCAGACCAATTCTGTGGTGGAAACAGGTGGGACGTTCATACCAATCTTGCGTTGGATAAGACTCCTTGTTGACTAACTCCAATCGCAGGAATAAGATACAAGTGTTACCGCCTGTTCATTACAAGCGGTTATTCGTGGGACGCGGAGATTGCTTCCACCCTTCGCTAAAGCTTCGGGTGGCAGGCGCTTCGCTCACAAAGTCTTAGACAATTAAATAACAATCTATATGCCATCACAAGACGAGTTCGCCGCAGCTATCACACAAATTGCGGAAGAAAAGGGAATTGATCCCAATAAAGTAATCGAAACTATTGCAGCTGCCATCGCGGCCGCCTTTAGACGTGACTACGGAAAACGCGGTCAGGATATTCGCGCCACTTTTGACGTAAAAACGGGCCGAGCACGAATTTTTAGAGTCATGACTGTGGTTGAACCGACAGCGACAGTCGAAGGTGAAGAACCAAAGATTCTTAATCCCGATGCCGAATTTACGCTAGAAGAAGCGAAAAAAGAAAAAGCTGATGCCAAAATTGGCGATGAAATTTCTACGGAGGTAACACCAACCGACCCCAATTACGGTCGCATTGCTGCTCAAACCGCGAAGCAGGTTATTATCCAACGCATTCGTGAAGCGGAGCGTTCAGCCACATTTGAAGCATTTAAGGGCAAAGAGGGAGAAATTATCAACGGCACCATTCAACGCATCGAAAACGGCAACATTTTTGTTGATTTAGGTCGTGCTACGGGAGTATTGTTTCCATCCGAACAAGTGCCTACGGAACATTACCGCATTAACCAGCGCGTGAAGGTTTACCTTGTAAAGGTAGAATTAACTTCCCGCGGTACGGACATTATCTTATCCCGTGCCCACCCTGGAATGATGAAAAAATTGTTTGAACTGGAAGTGCCGGAAGTATACAGTGGAATTGTCGAAATCAAGGCTGTTGCGCGCGAAGCCGGCCAACGCTCAAAAGTTGCTGTGCTCTCTAAACAAGACGGCGTGGATGCGGTTGGGTCGTGTATTGGTCAACGTGGTACTCGCATTCAAACAGTAATTTCTGAATTATCCGGTGAGAAGATTGATATTATTCAATGGGATGACGATTCGGCAAAGTTTATCGTCCAAGCATTATCACCTGCAAAAATCGTGAAGGTAGACTTGCAAAACGACGAACATAAAGCAGTGGTTCATGTAAACGAAGATCAGTTAAGTTTGGCGATCGGTAAGCGTGGCCAGAATGTCCGCTTGGCCGCCAAATTGACGGGGTGGAGAATTGATATCGTGAAATCCGGAGAAGAAGCGGTGGTTGTAGAAGACGCCAGCGCCACGCCGGATGAGGAAATTAAACCTGAAGTAGTAGTTGAAACAATAGAGAAACCTGCAGACGAAGCGGGCGAGAAGAAGGAAATTGCTGAATAAATTACTAATTTCTAATGAAATTCCAAAATACAAAATCGTAATTTAAAATTGGACATTAACATTAGATATTAGTAATAAGAAATTGGTAAAGTAAGTCAATAATTAATAATTAATCAAAATATTATGCCGAGACTGGATCTGTTTATCACAGGAGTAGGAGTGCTGGCCCTTATCTATGCCTGGATGCTGTGGTCCCAAATTTTCAAGCAGGGAACTGGCACAGACACGATGAAAAAAGTTGCGGATGCGATCAAAGAAGGTTCAAATGCTTTTTTGAAGCGCCAATATAAAACAATTGTGATTTTTGTGGCCGTTGTGGCGGTCGTTATTTACCTCGCGCACGGCCTAACCGGAGGTGTTAATGGTTGGACAGCGGGTGCACAAGTGGCAGGTGCCTTCATTATTGGTGCATTTCTTTCCGCCTTAGCCGGCGCAATCAGTATGGTTGTCGCTACGCGCGCAAATATTCGTACAGCTGATGCGGCAGGAAGCGGACTTAATCACGCTCTCCTAACCGCCCTTAAGGCTGGTGCGGTTTCTGGCATCACCATTGTCGCCCTCTCTTTACTGGGTGTGATGTCACTCTACTTATTCTATCAAAACGTCTTTCACATCGCCGTGGCACAAATTCCCGGCCTGATTGTTGGTTATGGTTTTGGCGCCAGCTTTGTCGCCTTATTTGCCCAACTCGGCGGTGGTATATACACCAAAGCCGCCGATGTAGGAGCCGATTTAGTCGGTAAAGTGGAAGCCGGCATTCCTGAAGATGATCCAAGAAACCCGGCGGTTGTCGCGGACTTAGTCGGAGATAATGTTGGTGACTGCGCCGGTCGAGGTGCCGATTTGTTCGAGAGTATTTCTGCCGAGAGCATTGGCGCAATGGTTTTGGGTGTCGCCCTTTACCCGATTTTTGGTGTAAAAGGTATTTTATTTCCGCTTGTTTTGCACGCCTTTGGACTTCTTGCCACAATAATCGGCCTTTGGTTTGTCAAAGCTAAAGAAGGAGAAAACCCAATGAAGGCTTTAACCCGCGGTTATTGGGTGACAACTATATTGGCAATTATTGCATTGTTTTTCACAACCCGCATGATGCTCGTAGCACCTGGTTACAACACTACTCCGTTCTTCTGGGCCGGTTTTATCGGTATTCTTACTGCACTGGCGTTCGTCTACATCACCGATTACTACACAGGCAAGCAATTTCGCCCGGTAAAATCGATTGCCGAATCTTCCCAGACCGGTCATGGTACAAACGTCATCACCGGTATGTCGGTTGGTATGGAAAGCACAGCCCTACCGGTAATTGTAGTTGCCGGAGCACTCTTGGGTTCCTACGCACTAGGTAATAGCACGGAAATTCCAATGGGTGGACTATACGGTACAGCGGTTGCCACAATTGGCATGTTGGCCACAGTCGGCTACATCTTGGCCATGGATATGTTTGGTCCAATCACCGACAATGCCGGTGGAATTGTTGAAATGAGTAATGCACCTGAAGCCACGCGTGAAGTAACAGACGAATTAGACGCGACAGGCAACACCACCAAGGCAATAACAAAAGGCTATGCCGTCGGTTCCGCTGCTCTAGCCGCTTTTCTTCTTTTTTCGGCTTATCTTGAACAAGCCAAAATCACATCCGTTGATATGGCAAAAGTGCCTGTTTTCGTCGGCGCCCTGATCGGTGGAATGGTGGTATTTCTGTTTTCCTCCCTCGCCATTCGCGCAGTTGGCAAAGCAGCCGGTGTAATTGTCGAAGAAGTACGCCGTCAATTCAAAGCCAAACCGGGTATTATGGCCGGTACAGACAAACCGGATTACGCCGCGGCCGTTGATATCGCGACTGTCAGTGCCCTTCGCCACATGATTGCCCCTGGCATCTTGGCAATCGCTGCGCCAATCTTGGTTGGTTACTTCCTGCGCGCCGAAGCGGCGGCCGGATTCGTCATGGTCGGCACAATCGTTGGTATTTTAATGGCTATTATGCTCAATAACGCCGGTGGCGCATGGGACAATGCCAAGAAATTCATCGAAAAAGGCAATTTTGGTGGCAAGAAGAGCTTTGCTCACCAAGCTGCAGTCACTGGTGACACTGTCGGCGACCCTTTCAAAGACACTGCCGGACCATCCTTGCACGTGTTGATCAAACTTTTCAGCACACTAACACTGGCACTAGCGTCATTGTTTATATAAATATTACAAAAGGTGTAAATCTAATCCCCGTGCAAGCGGGGATTTTGATGTTATACAGTATTCAAAAAATCCTATAGTATAATCAAACATTATCTACAGAACATGAAAAGGGCATGAACGAACAACCTTACAATTACTTAGGTGGCAACGATTGCCATGAAACCACAAATCCTTTTTTGCGTTTTCACGAGCTAACCGAGGGGGAAGTGCAAAATACTATCGAAAAAGTATTTTCCAATTCCCAATGGGTCGCTGCTTTTAAAACTGATACTCACCACGGAATAAAACACGGCGACCAAGTGCGTCAATCCTGTTATAAATTAGTTGACAATCTTACCGACACAGAACAAGAAATATTGTCACGAGAGGGAACAGAAATATCCTCCCAGAAGCCACAGGAACATGCCCTAACCGCAATTGGCGTTGCCGCAATCTTCCACGATTGCGGGAGATTTGATGGAGAAGGGAAAATGAGCCATGAACAGCAAAATATTCACCAGATTACCAGCACCGAACGAGCATTGATTTTTTGCGAGAAATTGGGTATCAGTAAGATTTCTGATTTTGTTGCAGGTGCGATTATGTCACATGATTTTCAAAGCGAGCGAATCACACCACACTTGAGACCACCAAAAACGATTATCGGCAAAATCATTCAAGCATCGGACCAGATGGGCTGGTTTCATCCGGATTCCGTAACTAGAACGATTGAATATAATAAACAAGTTTTAGGAAATCCTTTTTTCGACAGTAGCGTTACGCTTCAAGAGAGACTCGCCTGGACTTCGGGATCAACCAGTAAGGATGCTTTAACTGTTATGCTGAACCAATTATTCGGTCCAACTACTGATCAACGCTTCGGGATTGAATACGCGCGCAAAAAGGTTGAATCGTACCGGTTTCAGCTGGAAAAGAATATTGTTGGTTGCGCGAATAGCCGCGAGGAAGCCCAGCAGGTGCAAGATATAATTAATGCCTGCAGGTCACGTAAATAATTTTTGCAATTAGTAAATGCTACGGAGAATATCAATTTTTTGATTACCACCTCACGTCTTGATTAAACTTTTCAGCACACTAACATTGGCATTAGCGTCATTGTTTATATAAATCACTGTCGTTCCTGGCCGCCTACACCTCGAAGCCAAGAGGCGAAGTAGACCAGGAACCAGTAGTTAGTAGTAATCGCTCGGCAACTGCCGGATAGTTTTGTGCTAAAATCAAAATATGAATACCAACACCATCAAAGCAACCAGAATACCAACATACCCCATAATCCAACCAAGAACTTCCGACCAGCACTGGTGGGAACGGAATGGCACCTTTAATCCGGGTGTTACCGAATACCAAGGGAAAGTTGTTTTGTTGTATCGTGCCTATGATGATTTTCGCATTTCTCGTTTAGGCTATGCCGAAAGCGAAGATGGTATTAATTTTACATTACGTGATAATCCCGCCATTGATACTAATCCGAACGATCCATTCGAACGCCTCGGAATAGAAGACCCTCGGATTACAAAATTAGATGATACTTATTACATCCTTCACACAAGTGCTTCTTATCACGAAATCGGCCATATTCCCGACGTGCGTGGCTCGTTTGGTTACATCCCATGGCGTGTACGTGTGGGCATGCGCACAACGAAAGATTTCATTAGTTTCCAAAACTACGGAGTCATTCTTCCGGACATCAAGGCGAAAAATGCGTTTCTTTTGCCGGAAAAAGTAAATGGCGAATTCGCGGTGTTTTATCGTGAACACACAGAAACAGGGGAAACGCTAAAAGTTTCCTACTCCACGGATTTTAAATCATGGCACAACACAACAGAAATCACCTGGCCGAAAGCGGAAACATGGGAAGGTTTCAAATTTGGCGCCGGATCTCAGCCCATCAAAACGGAAAAGGGCTGGTTAATGGTTTATCATGCAGTTAGCAATGACCACGTTTATCGTCTTGGCTTGATGCTTCTAGATCTCAAAGACCCGTCAAAAATTATCTGGCACCAGGGCCCCATCCTGGAACCGGAAACAGATTACGAAAAAATGGGGTTTGTAAACAATGTTGTCTATACCTGCGGAGTTGTTCAGCGCGACAATGAACTCTGGATCTATTATGGTGCCGGCGACCGCGTGATCGGTCGAGCTACACTATCCTTAGATAATATTATTTATTAATTATTTTATGCCTATCTTTAAACCATGCAAGATAATTGATCCATCAACCGGAAAAGAAAGATTAATTTCGACAGAAGAACAAGAAGATATGTTAGAAAAAGGAATAATCCTCGATGTTCCGTGCCAACCAATTGAATCCGTAAATCACCCCGAAGATCCGCAAAACAACCAAAACAATGTCTGAACGATTCGAACAACTGATAATCGGGAGCGCGCACGAGGGATCCGAGGGAATGTTTACCGAAAACCCGCAAGAAGCGGGACTATCCGGAGATGAACTAGTAAAAGCACGCACGGAAAGGGGAATCTTTCCTGACGCACAACAGCGCTTAGAAGCCACTTTTGAAAAAGCCGGATTATCACAAAACTTGGAACTAGATAATAATGTTACCTATCCAACACTAGACCGTTGGGTTGAACATCGAATAAGTAATAAGCGTGGTACAAAATTTTATCCGACCTTTGCACGCAATTCTGCGGGTGAGTTAATGTTTTGCAAAGCACAGTTGTCGGACAATCCTACTGCTTTACACGGCCTAGAATATGAAGCCAAAAGATTAAATAATATTCCCGCAGGTGTAAACACACCGCGTTTTATCGATTACTTTGCACCAACCGAGGATGAATCAGCGATGTTAATTGTGGAGGCCGTTCCATGGAGCGCGGGCAGTGTGGCGCGAGCAGAAGACTGGAATAGCACCCACGCTGAAAATGCCGCGCAACAGATCAAAATTTTAGAAGAGAGCGATCTGAATACACCAGAAACCCAAGAACAAACGGATTACGCAGAAAAAGCCACCACTCTTTTGCTGGGGGCGGGAAACACGATTGACGCACAGTTAAAAGAAAAAATTGAGAAACTACTACAGCGGAGCAAAACAGAAATTACCCCGGCCACCGTGCACGGAGACGCGTGTCTCAAAAATATCGTTATCGGAAAAGACAACTTATCTCCCGTAATGTTTGTTGATTGGGAACTTGGAGAAAGAGGTTTCTTGGGACAAGACGCGGCAAAATTATGGAGCGATCTGGGTAAAAATCCGGAAGTAGCTAATGCCTTTCTTGTCTCTTACTTACACAACACTGACGGAACAATCAATGAAACAAGGAGGGCTGCTCTATCGTTTGGCGTCGTCGTAGAAAATCTTGTGCATCTAAAATGGAGGAATGAACAAATTATTCAAAAGGGGCGTAGATCGGAATTTCCAAATCTCGACAATGAAATTAGCAATTTAAATCAAAGAATACGAGATATTTTTGAAGCATCGGAAAAATTCCAATAGTAAATTAGACAAGCATTTTGGAAAGAATATAATGTAGCAATGAACGAAGATTATTCCGAGTTAGTTGAATACTTAGACAAGAAATTCAATAAGATTGATGAACGTTTTGCCGGTATTGACGAACGTTTTGCTGATATTGATAAGCATTTTGTTTCCAATGATAAACACTTCATTACCCTTGACCAGAGACTTATAAGTGTTGAAGCAAAAATAGATGATTTACAAGAAAACAAGGCTGACAAGAAAGATGTTAGTAACTTACTGGATGCTGTTGACGCGTATTCTGCCAAGTCTGATAAGTATTTTCAAGAGATGATAATGGCCTCGCGCAAATCAGACCGCCATGAACAGTGGATCCACCAAATTGCCGACAAAGTCGGCGTGAAACTGGGGTATTAACTTTTTGATTTTCAAAAACCGCTCGGCAACCGCCGGGCGGTTCTTAATTTACGCTTTATATAGACAGAATAACAATATTACAGTATCTTTTAACGACATATGAAAGTCACAAAAGAAAAGTTACCTAAGTCAAAAATCAAGCTAATTATCGAGGTTGAACCGGATGAAGTCCAACCATTTTTGGATATCGCTGCCAAGGAGGAATCAAAAAAACATCCTGTGAAAGGTTTTCGTCCTGGTCAAGTGCCGTTTGAAGTGATGCGTTCCGCTATTGGCGATCACCACTTAATCGAAACTGCCCTACAAAAACTCGTCCAACAAACCTACGTTGACGCACTTTTGGAAGATAAAGAAATCGAAGCCATCGGACGCCCGGAAATTGAAGCCAAAGAAGTAGAAATTGGAAAGAACTGGGTTTACGAAGCCACTGTTTCAATGTTGCCCGATATTAAGCTGGGAGAATACAAATCCGTCAAGGAAAAAAGAAATCAAATGAACGTCGAAGAAAAAGAAGTCAGCACCGAAATTGATGAACTCCGCAAAATGCGCGCCTCATACATAACCGTCACTCGCACCGCCGAAAAAGGTGACCGAGTGGATATTGATATTAATGTTTCCGCTGATGGTGTACCCCTCGAAGATGGTAACGCTCGCAAACAATCAATCATTTTGGGTGACAGTCATTTATTTCCGGAATTTGAAGTCCAAATTGTCGGTGCCAAAGAAGGTGATATAAAAGAATTCCCAATCAAATTTCCAGCCGACCACCCGCAAAAAGACCTGCAAAACAAAACCGTTGATTTTAAAATTAAAGTTTTAACAGTTCAACAACAGGAATTACCGGAAATTAATGACAACTTCGCGCAAGGGATGGGCAAATTCGCGACCATGGACGAATTAAAAGTCAAAATCAAAGAAAACATGCTATTAGAAAAGGAATACAAGGAAACACAACGAATACACCAAGCGCTACTGGAACAGGTTGTGGAAAAAACAACTTTCGAGGAAATCCCCGAATTACTCGTTGAAAATGAGCTGGATAAAATGGTGTCCGAAATGGAAGAGGGAATCACCCAAATGGGCTTAACAATGGAGCAATATTTGTTACAAATCAAGAAAACCCAGGAACAAATGCGCGATGGACTAAAAGAACAAGCAAACAAGCGAATTAAGTCCGGCTTGGCCCTGCGAGCAATTGCAAAAGTGGAAAATATTGAGGTTTCCGATTCGGAAGTAGAAAAAGAAATGGTAAAGTTTTTACAACGCTTCCCAAGCGTGGAAGAAGCCAAAAAACAGGTTGATATAGAGGCGTTGACGGAAATAACAATGGGAACACTGCGAAACAAGAAGGTGTTTGAGATGCTGGAGAAGAACACGGGCGTTTAAACCAATTATTCAATTTTCAAACAACGGCGTTTTGATAATTGGACATTGGAAATAATTTGAAAATTGTAAAATTGATAATTGAAAATTCGTATTGATTATTTCAATCATCCAAACTACACTGAAAAAATGCGAAACATAGAAGCAAGAAACCAAGAGGAAACATCCTATCTAATCCCAACTGTCATCGAAAAAAGCCAATTTGGCGAACGGGCTTACGATATCTACTCACGATTACTCCGCGAACGCATCATTTTCTTAAGTGGCCCGATTACCGACGCAATGGCCAATACAATTATTGCCCAATTGATCTTTCTCGCAAATCAAGATGAAAAAAAAGATATTTCCCTTTACATTAACTCCCCAGGTGGAAGTGTGACGGCTGGTCTCGCCATTTACGACACAATGCAATACATCCCGTGTGATGTTGCGACAATCTGTGTCGGTATGGCGGCGAGCATGGCCGCGACCCTTCTGGCCTCCGGAGTAAAAGGTAAAAGAGTTGCGCTTCCAAACGCGGAAGTGCTAATTCACCAAGTAATGGGCGGAGCCGAAGGGCAAGCCACGGAAATTGAAATTTCCGCTCGGCATATTCTAGCCACTAAAGAACGTTTAAATCGCATTCTCTCAAAACACACTGGTCAAATTATTAAGAAGATTGAAAAAGACACGGATCGCGACTACTACATGTCGGCCGACGAAGCCAAAGAATACGGCATAATTGATAAAATCGTCACGTCTAAAAAATCAGCTTAATTTTGCTTAGAGTTTTAGAAAATGCGGGAGACTTTTTAAGGGCTCTCACTCTTCGCGAATAAAGTTATGTTTGGAAAATTATTTAGTTTTTTTAGGAAATCTCCTAAACCACAGGCACGTCATTTTGAAGAACCTGTTGAAGTTGAACAAAAATTTCAACGCCATGAATCAAAAGCAAAACCTCAGCGAGAACCACGTCAGCAACCGGTAGATCAAAACGATAAACAAGCCCGCAACGAAGCGGCTGAAATTATCATGGAGGCCAAGCAGGAAGCAATTGAGATTCGCCGTCGGGTTGATGAAGACACGCACCAGGAAAAACAACGTCTCGCCCAATTGGAAGAACGTGTTATTCAGCGTGAAGAACGCATTGCAGTAAAACTGGATGAAATGGAAGCAAAAGCCCGTCGTCTACAAGAAAAAATAAAAGCGGTACAAGAAAAAGAAGCGTCCGTTGATCAACTGCACGCCGAGGAACTACAAAAATTATCGGAAGTAGCACAACTCTCACCCGTGGAGGCAGAGAAAAAAGTTTTGTTTATTGCCGAAGAACGCACAAAGGCGGAACTTGTTCGGCGAATGCGCAAACTGGAAGAGGTTGGTCGCGACGAATGGGAAAAACGCGCTAATAATCTTTTGGCCCAAGTAGTACAACGTTATGCCGCTTCGCAGGTATCAGAAACCACCACCTCAGTCGTTCATCTGGCTGACGATACTTTAAAGGGTCGTATTATTGGTAAAGAAGGCCGCAATATTAAGGTTTTAGAAAACATCACGGGTTGCGAAATTCTCGTCGATGAAACCCCGGGCACGATTGTTGTCTCCGGTTTTTCTCCGCTCCGTAGGCAAATTGCGAAAGTTTCAATAGAACGCCTAATCGAAGATGGTCGCATTCAACCGGCCCGCATTGAAGAAGTCGTCACAAAAGCCAAAAAAGATATCGCCAAAAATGTTATGGAAGCCGGCGAAGAGGTAGTCTACGACCTCGGTATCACAGATTTCCACCCTAACCTCGTGCAATTAATCGGCCGCCTCAAGTTCCGCACCAGTTATGGCCAAAGCATTCTCCAACACTCCTGGGAAGCAGCAAGAATTGCCACTATGCTTTGCGAAGAATTGGGCGGAGATGTAAACATCACCAAACGCGCAACCTTGCTCCACGATATCGGCAAGGCCGTTGACCACGAAGTCGAAGGAAATCACGTTGAAATCGGAATCAATATCATGAAGAAGTTCAGTATTCCGGAAGCAATTATCAAGGCTGCCGCTGCTCATCATGACAGTTATCCATTTGAAACAATGGAAGCACTTATCGTCCAAGTAGCCGATGCAATTTCCGCGTCCCGTCCTGGCGCCCGTCGTGAAAGCTACGAATTATACGTGAAGCGCATGGAAGATTTGGAAAGATTGGCGCAAGCGTTTGATGGTGTGCAGAAAGTTTATGCCATCTCGGCAGGACGCGAAGTGCGCGTGTTTGTACAACCTGAAAAAGTGGATGACTTATCCGCCATTAAACTGGCTCAGGACATCGCCGCCAAAATAGAACAAGAACTCGAATACCCGGGTGATGTGAAAGTTAACGTCGTCCGCGAACTCCGCGCAGAGGCGATCGCTAAATAAAATTGCTTTTTAGCAATGTCATCCCCGACCGTGATCGGGGATCCACAGCAAATTTTTTACGCAATCATAAACTATCCATACTAAAAAGTGTCCGAACGGCCACTTTTTTAGTTAAACCTCCCCTTGTGCATAGTAATTTACAAGACTACATTGACCTGATGATTAAAAAAATATTTTTAATAATAGTGGCCGTCGTCATAATTTTTGTTTTATCAATGTTATATCTTATTTACGTAGGCAGAAATACAATCAATGAAATCAGTGATTCTGGGATGTTAGTAACAAATGAAACAAAAGTCAGTTTTCCGAAAGGTATTCCACCCTACGCTGACTCGAAACTCAAGATCGCGTCACCTTTTCTTAGTACGTATACATATACAGCAACTGATACTCCAGACAATGTTTTGAAATTTTATTCCAACTATTTCAATGAAAATGGTTACAAAATTACTATAAAAGATGAGTCATACAAAGGGGAAAAAGGACAAATTATACTTTACAAACTTACGGCCAGAAAAAACGAGAAGGGTTACTTGATAGAAACATGGAACAACGGAATCGATCCAACCCACATTATTTACAATAACAACCTTGCTCCTCAAGAAATATCCGCGCAAAGCCCGCGCGCAGAAGCAATCGCGAAATAAAATTGCTTTTTAGCAATTTTATCCTCGAGCGACATCAAGGATCCAAGCGTTAGAGGTCAGGGTACAGACCGTCAGGGACGACGTCGTCTTTGCGCCTGCCGTCCGTAGCTTTCCTGGATCACACGCAAAAGTGGGATATTGCAGAAAAAAAATGCTATTAATGGTGATGTCTCATTCCTCGTAAACGTTGTCATTCCTGGCCGTGACCAGGAATCTGTAGCGACTATGACTACTGGCTCCTGCTCACGGGCAGGAGCGACAAAACATGATCATTCTAAAGTGACCGTATACTGCAGATAATCTTGCTTGTTTCTATCCCATTATTGCGTGTGATCCGCTTTCCTGACCCTCGTAGCTTTAGCGAAGTGGGTAGCGAAGGGTGGAGCCATCGCTCAAAGCGAGGCGCCTGCCACTCCGAAGCCAAGAGGCGAAGGGTGGAAGCAATCTTATTAAGGATTATCCTTTCGCAGGATAATCCTTAATTATTCTTCCGTTCGATGCACCCAACTGGAAATCATTCCCAGCAGATATTTTTGTAATTCCGGTTTGGCAACAAGTCCCTTAAATTTATTCCGTAACATTTGCAAAGCTCGCATTGCATTTTCTGGTAGAGTGCTTGGCAAATTATCATCCTGCGCAAAATAATCAACAATTTGATCGCTGTATTCCACAAAGGCAGAATGTAATTTGTTCGAAATTTCTTCTAGCTCATTAGGACTTGGTTCATTTTTTCCAGAAAATTTAATTAACACTTCTTTAACAATTCCCCTTGCTTCTTTATGTAATTCCTCCGCAACTTGAATTAATTCTTCTTCTTTTCCCCATTCGTCATTGTGTTCAATCAAATCCAATAAATCCTTCGAAAATATTTTTTTAGAAAGTTCCGACCAATCTTGTAATTTCAATATGTCTTGATTATCTTCACGCAGTCCGCGCATATCAGCAGTATATTCACCTGGATAAACTACATGATTATCAGCGATACAGGCGATATTGTTTAAATTCGCGTGAATAAAACCTTCCGCCGGTTTAACCGCCACGAGTTTATTATACGGAAAGCGAATGTTTTGCTGATCCTTTTCATTAAGCTGAAAAGAAACACCACCGGGATGTTTTTCGCCTGGCGCCGTGATTTCGCCAAAGACATCATTACGCGCATCGGCATACCAGTTCCGCTTTTCCGAATCAGTCAACATCACAACGTGGTGACCGCTCACTTTGGCACAAGAAATATCCATATCTAATTCTGCCGTCTCCAAATATGCTTCCAAAAAACCAGTTGCGCCAACGCAATTAAGCATTCCTTCAGTAATTACCGACAATGCGGGAGTGGTACCCCAACCATGTTTTTCCCTCGATAATTCTTTTACGTATTGCCTTAGAAGTTGTCGCTCCAAGGAGGCCCTAAGTGATGAGTGCTCAGTTTCTTTAATTCTTTGCTCCAAATCAAAGTTCCTGTGTTTATTAAATTCCAGCATTGGTAAAACATCTTTCATATATGCATCCTTGCAATCCGTCCACATTCTTTCACGTAATTCCGTCACACTCAAACCTTCCGGCAGTTTACGCCCTGATCCTAATCTTTCCCAAACGACTGCCAAATCTTGCTTTTCTTTTTCAGTAAGTATTTGCTGTTCACTCTCAATCTTATCAACCAAATTTGTAGGAGTAGCCTCATTCATACCCATAAAGATAATACGATCGACCAAATACACCAAACAGAACAATGACGCTAACCAACACCGATCACAAAACGGAGCAACCTTGCTCCGTTCCGTGATCGGACGCGATGGTTCTTCCTTTGCCAATGAGAGCGGTTGAAACAAAATTATATTATTTTGACACCCAATCAGTATTGTTTTATTATGATCAGTCTTGTTCTTTTGTGTCTCAAGCATTGAAACTCCTTTTATAAGGAAAAAACCTGTGCAAATAGATTTAGTCAAAATGGTAACAGAACAAGACCTCGACACCTGTGGGGTAATTGCGGCCCTGAATTTCCACATTCCTTGCCAGGCCCCCGATCTGGATAGCGCGAAACGAGCGTATTTCGGCTCCAATACTGGAACCATGCAAGAAAGAGGGGCGTTACACCGCTGGCTTGAATTATGTACAACGATCGCGGAGACACTAGAGGTGTACGCGGAAGTTGCGGGTTTTATGGATTACGGTCTCCTTGCCGCACAGAGGACAGTCAACCTCTGTGCAACACCCGAAGATTTGCAGACCGTGCACTTTACGGATGACAACGAGAAGGCGATCTGGATTCGCCGAATGGCAGAATTCTACAAACTGCCCAACTGACCCCCTTCCAATGAGAAACCCGTAATCAATTGCCCCTGCACCGAGACAATCGTCTCGGTTTTTTTATACGCGAGATTGCTTCACCCCTGAAGTGGCTCGCAAAGACGCTCCTGTACCCCGCACCCTCACTTTCTGTTATTATCTGATTAAACATATGCCAAAAAAATTCAATCTCGTCGCGTTTTTTACCAAGGACTTAAATATTAAGTTGCTTGCTCTTGCTGTTGCCGTTGGTTTATGGGCAACTTTGAGTTTTCTCGGTAATCACACAGTCATAATCGACAACATCACCCCGGACATTGTAAACATTCCAACTGGACTGGGTTTAGGTGAAAACTTACCAAAAGTCACCGTTCAATTACGCGCCCCACTGACAAATAACTCAACACAAGATAAAAACCAGCTAGTACGCGCTTTTATTGATCTTAGTGGCAGTGGCATCGGCGAACGCACTGTTTCAGTCTCGGTAACAACTTCTATTCCCAACGCAACAGTAATTTCTGTCGTACCAAATACAATTACTGTAGCCCTTGATCCGTCTGTTGAAAGAGAAGTGCCTGTACGCATAATCCCCGAAGGAAGCCCGGCGGAGGGTTATCAACTTGGTATAATTCAACCAAACCCGCAACTAATAAAAGTACGCGCCGCTTTAGGTCTTTTTCAAACTCTTTCTTCCGGGATAGACGCCAAAATCAATGTTGCGGGAATCAGAGAAACATTTGAAGGCGATGCCTATTTAATTTTACCATCCGGAGTTCAATCAAGTTTCGAAAAGGTTCGAGTAAAAATTGCCGTTGAGCAAACACAAATCAGCAAAAGCCTCGGTATCCGCGTAAAAACAGCCGGCACGCCACAAAACGGCTATTTTGTACGCGGTATCACCACTACACCGGTCACGGTAGAAATCACCGGCAATCGCAATTTAGTTGACCCGCTTACTTTGGTAGACACAGAACCAATTAATATCGATGGCGCCATTTCCGCTCGCGATGGCGACTTGAAACCAACACTGCCGGAAGGTGTTAAATTATCATCTGGAGAAACAACGATCAGGGCACACGTCGATATCGCGCCCTTAGAAGATACAAAAGAAATTATTGCACCGATTTCTATAAAAGATTTACCGGACGGTTTACGTGCGTCCAGCATCAACCCATCTTCATTAAAAGTATCCTTGCGGGGCAAGAATGTTGTGGCACTACAAAACAACGACGCCAAGATTTACATTAGTGCATCTGGCAAGAATGAAGGAACATTTAGTATCCAACCGCAGTTAAGTGATATTGTGACACCGGATCAGACCACGGCAGTAGCTATAGAGCAGAAGAGCGTTAATATCACTTTGGAACGATATTAGTGATTCCACAATTTTCAATTTTCAACTAATGTTCAATTATTAATTTTCAAACAACGACGTTTTGATAATTGGATATTGAAAATTATTTGAAAATTGTAAATTGATAATTGAAAATTCATTAAAACCCAAAGCCGATGATGATAGTTTTGAAATACCAAGCTTCTGTTTTATAGTGTCTTTATGCCACTTTTCGGTGCACACGTATCAGCCGCAGGATCATTAGACCTTGCTCCCGACAATGCCAAACAGCTTGGTTGTGAGGTTTTTCAATTCTTTTCTCGCAGCCCACGCGGTGGACCAAGCAAACCGATTACAAAAGAAGTTGCCGACCAATTCAAAGGAAAAATTAAAGAATTCGGTATGGAAAGCTATATTCACGCTCCGTACTACATCAATTTTGCTTCGTCAAACGATCGCATATCGCACGGTTCAACCAACGCTATTCGTGAAGAATTAGAACGGGGCACCGCCTTAGGTGTTAAATACGTCATGACCCACCTAGGTTCCAGTAAAGACCTTGGGCCAACCACAGCAATCAAACAAACGATTGATCGAATAAAAACTATTTTTATCAAACCAGGGAAGTGGACCACAAAACTTTTATTGGAAAATTCCGCCGGCGCGGGTGGGGTAGTTGGCGCCAATTTTGAGGAACTGGGACAAATTATCGACGGTGTCGGCGAAGATATTGGAATTTGTCTGGACACCTGTCATTTATTCGCGTCCGGCTACGCAATCCGCACACCGGAAGAAATATCCGACATACTAAAATTGGTTAATAATTACATTACATTGGATAAAATTAAACTCCTGCATGCCAACGATTCCAAGTTTGAATTAGGAGAACACAAAGACCGCCACGATGATATCGGTAATGGGAAATTGGGTGTGAATGCGTTCAAGCATCTGATGGCAAACAAAACATTCGCAAAAGTTAATTGGATACTGGAAACACCAGGAGGAGAAGAAAGACAGAAAGAAGATTTGGCTTTATTAAAGAAGGTGCGTGATATTAAATAACAATATCCTATACTATTTTCCTCTAAATTTTCAATAACCAATTCCCAATTTTCAACTAATGTTCAATTATTAATTTTCAAACAACGACGTTTTGATAATTGGATATTGAAAATTATTTGAAAATTGTAAAATTGATCATTGATAATTAATATCTCTTATGTCTTCTATCGCTGAAAAAAAAATCTTACTTGATAAACTTGCAACCAAAATAAAAGATTGCCAGCTCTGTCCTTTATACAATGGCACAACTAACGGCGTCCCTGGTGAAGGAAATCCCAACGCCGACATTCTATTTATAGGCGAAGGACCCGGAAAAAAAGAAGATGAACTGGGACGGCCTTTTGTTGGTGCCGCCGGAAAACTGCTTGAGGCTTTACTGCAACACATCGACTTAACACGTAACGATGTCTTCATTGCCAATGTGGTTAAACACCGTCCACCGGCTAATCGCGACCCATTACCGGAAGAGGTATCCGCTTGTTGGCCATACTTAAAAAAACAAGTGGAAATTATTTCACCAAAAATTATTGTTTTATTGGGGCGTCACTCAACACACCGCTTCTTGCCGGAACTGGTAATCAGCCAAGCCCATGGCAAACCATATAGAAAAGGGAACTTGGTTTATTACCCAATGTATCACCCGGCCGCGGCACTTTATAATGGCAGTTTAAGAGAAGTGATGTTTCAAGATGCAGGACGAATCCCGGTGATACTAAAGAAAATCCAAATAAATTAATAAATCGCCAGCATATCAGTGACCGTCCCAGCACGCCTGGGTCGGTCACTGATTGTCCAGCCTCCGCTTGACAAAATCATACTAAAATATACAATTCATTGTCCGGTTAATCTGATTGATCATTCACCCAATGCAAGGAAAAACCAGTGCCAGTTCCAATACTTTCCCCCCTGACTTTTGACATTTAGTACGGTTTTTTAACCCTTGAGCAGGCGACCCAGCGGGCTTCGCCTCACCGTGTCCAGGGAGGATCGAAGCGTGTACCGTTTTTGGCTGGTGATGTCTTTGATGTGTGCGTCAGCGACACCCC
>CAIZMI010000006.1 GCA_903934015.1 uncultured bacterium | reverse complement strand
TCTTGTCTTGTTTAAAAAGCTTGCTCGCTTCAAGACGGCGCTTTTCTAAAGCACTGCGGTCTCTCGTAATTGTTTGTGTTTTCATGTGCTTATTATCGCACAGAAACGGAGAAAGGTTAAGCTAATGCGGAAAGGTCAGTAATATAACAATTGCAACGTGACTCATTTCGATCAATACAATCCGTGTTCATTAAAACACTTTGTATACTGTTTATCATGAATTTCTAAGTGTTCCACCAACCAATTTTCCATAAAATCCAAAATTTTCATCGCTAACTCATTTTTATTATCGTTTTTTTCCTTCTTGAAATTTTCTACACCGGCTAGTAGTGCCGAGTGTGCAATTTTGTGTTCATCTGCATGTTCATAATTAAATTGGTTGAAATATTTTTCTTCAGTACTGAAATGAAATATTGTGTATTGCACAAGTTCATCAATTATTCCATCCAATAGTACCGTAGCCTGATTACTTGTTATTGCTCCATAGAGTTTATCCATTAAGCCGACAAATAACTTATGTTGGTCGTCTATCTCTTTAACATTAACACTCAACTCTTCACTCCACTCAATTAATTTCATAAATTTTTGATAAAGTTTAATGATGTCATTATACAACATAGTAAAAAATTTGGCTGAAATCACAGTAACTACACACAGATTACGAAAACAGTATAATTTCCTGAAGAAAATCAGTAATTCTGCTCTCAAAATGAAACTTATTCAATTAGTTATTAGGAATTGAATATTTAGTGAATCATTTTAATTGATGCTTTAAATAGTGCCTCCTTTTAATGGCCCTGAACCCTACATGGTGCACTATTTCACGTCACGAACGACGTTTACCTCAAGCGAGGTCGAGAAGTCTTTTATCCTGAGTAAAGTCGAAGGAGAACTGTTTTTATGAAACAGCGTGGTATATTTATATTCCTCCCCACTTTTCGATAATGCTCAGCGTAAACAACGGCTGATTTGATTTATTGATTAAGAAATTTTTGTAAGAAAAAACCGTCTCGTCACACGAGGCGGTTGTCTGTTTATCCGGAAATAAGCAGGCACGCTGTTCAAGACACCACTGTCCATGTCTGCCTGAGCACCATTGTAACACTGTTCACATGGCGTTTTCTCTTGAAAACGATCGTTCCGCCGTCCGCGAAGGCCAAATCCGGCGGAGTGTAATAAGAATCTTCGCCGCAGTGTGTGATCATCATATTTTCGTTACGATGACCGAAAACTGGAACACCAACCTTTTGGGCACTGATTGTTTCTCCAGTTTGCCATTCGGTTTCGACGCGCGTCCATTTGCGCCCATCGGAAATGGTTTTCAACGCGTCCTCGAGCCTAATTCTCTTCATGTTTATTCCTTTCTCAGTACGAGAGTAGGTGTGACGTTCAGGGTAACTCCCATCTCTACTTCTGAACTTCGAACATCGCGAGAAATTCCCGTACCGTTGAGACAAACGTTTTAAGTGTCTGTTCACTTTGCACGCCGAAGCCGTGAGTGTTGTAACTGATCTGCTCGATCAGCTTCGACACCACCGCGCTGGCAATCGGCGTGAGATGATCGGCCGGATCACCCTTGGTCACGAAAACTTCACCTGCCTCAATGAGGCTTTCCAGCTTCCGCAACAATGCCACGGAAAACGAGTAGCAGAACTTTCCAATGACGGCATCCGCGGGAATCGACAGTGTCTTTTGCGTTACCACTTCTTAATTCTCCTTGTTTTGCGCCCAAAAATGGGCGGGCTGAAAAACAACTAACAATACTTCAGAACGAGTAACCATACTCCCATTCTCGGTTTTTGTCAATGGCGGCGGTTTTGCGCAATTTGAGGCCAAACCCAACACAAACCACCCGATAAACAGGTAAAATACAGGACTGATTTTCGTTAGATTGCCCCGAAATGCTGGACAATGACAGTTTTGTATTCGCCGTGCATTAGGCCACTTACCACGGCGACACCGATATCTTTGTAGTTGGAATTGAGGATGTTTTTTCTTAATTATGACAATTCGAAATATCCACGCAACATTATTTTTAGAGCCTTTTTTCCTGCG
>CAIZMI010000005.1 GCA_903934015.1 uncultured bacterium | reverse complement strand
TTTCCACATAATGACCAACGTTTTTATCCATGATGACGTTATAAAATGTCTCGGAAGTGACGACATTAAATACGGCATCGGCGCCATGGCCAAACGTTACCGTTCCTGTGCCTTCGTTGAATGTGCCGCCTGTTTTGGTGAATGGCCCAGTAATTGTCATCGCCCCCTCCGTACTCGTAAACGTCCCTCCCGCTTGTACAAATCCCGTTGTTCCAATCGTAATTGCAATAGCCGATGAAGGACTGATGGTTCCTAATGTATATGTAGCTTTAATGTTTATACCAGCTACGCTTATTGCGCCATCAATTGTACAGTTGGTGTTTCCTCCGCTATCAAATGTAGCAATGTCACTTGCTGTAGGAGCAACTGTATTATTCGCTCCACCACTTGTTGTTGACCAATTACTATTGGAGGTAAAATTGCCACCCCCTGGACCAACCCAGTACTTAACGGCTGCTGAAGCAGAACCAACAGAAGCGACAAAGAAAAGACATCCTGAAACTAAAGTCAGAAGAAGAACTTTTTTCAATCCTTTGTTTAGCTTAGAAGCTACTGTTTTTGTTACGTGTTTATGCACAATGATACAGCGTAATTGTAGCACTGGAAGATGGCTTCTCATAAACTACCCTTCACCCCGAAATACCCCTTCAAAAGATGTTACAATAAAACATATGAAAATCACTCTCTGTGGAAGTATTGCTTTCTTCGAGCAAATGTTAGATGTAAAAATACAACTGGAAGCATTGGGGCACGAAGTGAAACTGCCCCCAACGGAAGTACCGGATGAAAAAGGCAACATGATTCCGGTGGCAAAATATTACGAACTGCGTAAAACAGTTACGGACGACACAAGTTGGATTTGGGAACGCAAAGAAGAAGCGATGCGCAATCATTTTGACAAAGTCGCCTGGTCGGATGCTATTTTGGTCTGCAATTACGATAAAAAAGGGATTATTGGTTATATCGGTGCCAATACCCTGCTAGAAATGGGGCTGGCGATGTATCTAAAAAAACTGATTTATTTACTCAATCAAATTCCTGAAATTGATTGCAAAGAAGAAATACTTGGAATGAGACCAATTATAACCAACAGTGACTTATCTGTACTTCATGGATAAAGAAAAATATTTGATTATTAATTGATGAATTATTATGCATAAATTTGAAAAATATCAAGGCTTTCTTAATCTGATTATTTTGGTGGCAGTAACAATAACACTCTGTCTTATTGGCACGGCAAGCTATTTCATCTTAAATAAACCGTCATTCTTAGTGCGCAATGTTTTGCCTGTTTCTGTATCACCATCGACCGCTGCAACTAATAACCAAAAAACTTGTTATGACTGCGGACAAGGTGGTTGGGGAAAAATGAACCAAAAATGTCAAAAGATTAATATTACAAAAAATGATTTTAAAAACTGCTTGATTAATTCTAATTTGAATGTTCCCAAGTCAGGCAATGATAATAATGAAATCATTGATGGCTATATAGAAATCGGTGAATATAAAATCCTCAAGAATCCGACAAAAAAATCGATAAAAGTTTATATTTATCATCAGTGGGCGGTTGATATGGATGGAACTATGTATTTAATGGGACAACTTGGATGATTATTCCATAAAGACCAACGATCTCAAGTATGCCTAAAATTCAAACCGCCGTTAAAATTATCAAGCTTTTTTCGAATTGGCCTTCGTATGTTGCTGATTACCTTAAACTTTCAACTGGTAAACACACCATCTATAAATTGCGTAATGGAATATTTCTGAAAACACGATCTGCTTCAGTAGATAAAAATATTATTTTCGAAATACTAATAGACAACGTTTACACCCCGAAAGGGTTTGAGATAAATAAAAAAGACACTATCGTGGATGTGGGAGCACATATCGGAGTTTTTTCGGTATATGCCGCTACTCTCGCAACGCAAGGAAAAGTATTTGCCATTGAACCGATGGCGAATAATTACTCCCTTTTACTAGCGAACATTAGCTTAAACAATCTCCAAAATGTAACCGCTATCAAAGAGGCATTATCGGCCAATAATGAAGGAAAAAATCTTAATGTTTCAACCAGTACTGGCGGTCACTCTTTTATTTATTCCGAAAATACTAAAGAAAAAACGATGGTTAAAACAGAATCCATGTCAACATTTATTGCGAAACACAACATTCAACATATTGACCTGTTAAAGTTGGATTGTGAAGGTGCGGAATACGAGATTCTCTTTAACACACCAAGCGAAACCCTGAACAAAATTAGAAAGATAAGCATGGAGTGCCACAACATCGACACTGAACGAAATTCTTTGAAATTGAATCAATTCCTGGAATTCAATGGATATAAAATAACGATCAAGACTGACAAATGTATCATGCTTTACGCCAACAAAGCGTAGACTAACCATATGAAAATCGTTATCGCATCGAAAAATCCGGTTAAAATCAATGCAACAAAAGAAGCTTTTTTAAAAGTCTTTTCGAGTACAGCTTTCGAATTCGAGGGAGTTTCCGTACCGTCCGATGTTAGCGACCAGCCCATGAGCAGTGCCGAGGCGCTAAAAGGAGCCATAAACCGTACTGAAAAATCCTCCACGGAAATACTTGACGCGGATTATTATGTCGGCCTCGAGGGTGGTGTTGAAGACTGCGACGGTAAAATGTATTCTTTTGCTTGGGTTGCAGTGCGCGATAATCACGGAAAAATGGGAACTGGAAAAACTGGCGAATTTGTTTTACCACCCAAAGTACGCGAGCTAATTCTTAATGGAATAGAACTGGGTAATGCAGACGACATTGTTTTTGGCAAAAGCAATTCTAAACAAACTAATGGCGCGATAGGTATTTTAACAAATGACATTATTGATCGAGCCGCGCTTTACACACCCGCGGTAATTTTTGCACTGATTCCTTTTGTAAAACCGGAACTATATTAGTTTTCCATGTGGTTGTTTCAAGAAGTTAGACAATCAAGGACAAAATACTCACGATTATACAAAACCCATCCTCTCCTTCCCCTGAATATGGGAGGGTACATTGCGCTTCTCCCATTTTGAAAAAGGAGATTGTGAGGAGTTTTACTGATAGTCTTTTCGATTAGGTTCCACATTACAGTGACTCAAAGACACTTCAAACATTTCGCATAAATAATTATTTGCTTAAGGCGACTGACTTAAATATCCTATTTAAGTCCACATAAGAATACGGTTACTACGATTGAACAAAAATTTTGAGGCATACTGTAGTACAGTGATAGATTTTGTAATTGAACAGTAATTGTAGCCAGAGAGGAAGTGAACATAAGATGCACAAGTCATTTAAATCATTGGCCTAAGTGCTACAATTATTGTAATGAAAAATTACGGGCAAATTTTAATAGCCATTTCCGTTTTTGGTAGTGCAACTATAAGTGGCTATCTACTATCTGATTTATTAAACTCGATGGAGATATCAAATACAGATAATTGGATTATGATCGAAAAAAATTTACCAACTACGGAACCAGACCTATCTACCATCGCCACGGCTTTGCCGGATAAATTCAAAATGACGTGTGAAGGATGTGACAACAATCCGTCCATTACAACCGATATCAACCAAAATTCTAGCCGAAAAAGTACTTCAAAAATCGGAAAAGTAATTGTTAATTTCAACTATACTCCGGATTACTACTTTCTCGCTCAAAACAAGCCAAGCTCGGCAACTGAAATTATTTATGACATTTTGCGCCAACAGGATATGGGCCATCTATCTTCAAGTGTAAATATTCCAAATATTTCATACCTGGCAAATCACACAAAAACAATCAACGGTGTCTATATCATACCCGCTAGTTCGGTAGTATTAGCACACAATGCCAATCTAACTACGAATTTTTCAATAAGTGCTCCGACACTATCGAATGAACAATTTAACGCTTTACAATACAGTAAAGATTATAATCTGATATATGGTTTAATTCGTGGAATTGTTGGTCACGAAGAGTTGCATTACCAAGCACTCAAAACCTACATAGAAGAAATTACCGAAATTCTTAATAACCCAATCAGCGAGGATTTAAAAATTTCAGCTTCGTCCGAATCAGCAATGCAAATTAAACTTAACTCGGCACTCTTAGAATCAACCAAAAAACGATTAGCCGAAGCCAGGCTTAGACATCAATCAGCACAAAACTCAATCGACGATGAATCATTTCAACAAAAAATTACTCTTCGGTTTAAAGAAAAAGTAAATGGCGAACTCCCCCCTCCAATAATTGGCCAATTCCGCGGAAAGGTGACATTGGATTTTAAGCTTCCTGCCGGTGAAATCCCAAAACCACCGGTTCCTAATGTATCCTTTGATAAAACATCCAACTTTTCTAATAATTAATGTCGCAACAAAAAAGACGGCCTAAGCCGTCTTTTTTTAATAAGCAATCTGTTCCGAGCCGCGTAAAGTCGTATAAAAACGGTTCGTTTTTATACGCCCGCGCGGCAATGCGCTCCAAGACGACCAAAGTAAGAAGCCGCGCCCATCGGCGCGGATGAGCCCTGCCCCGCACCGAATCTTGTTCTGGTGCGGGAGTTACTACCCGCAATCAAAAAAGTTTAACTATTGCCGGTATGAACAATTCTTTAGGCTACCATCCACAGTAAAAGACGCAATAATTTGATCTACGGTATCTGCAAAGTACTTATCATCTTCACTCTTAAAATACGCCGTAATCAACATCGGGGTTAATGAATCTTTGTTAGAGCTTCGTAAAATCGCTTGAATATATCTTTCATTTATATCATCTTGTGTCGGCTTACCATTTATATAACTTAGATCCTGCTTCAAATAACCAACATCCCATACGCCGAACTTCGTTGATATTTTTTTACTTGGTTTATAGTTTTCTTTACTTTCAAAGTTGGGACCGGCATCACTGCACAAAACAATCTCAATTTTACCCTTAGGACTAATAAGGTCCGTACCAAATTTTGGATCCTCCGCTGTAAATGATCTAGGATACCTATAAGAGATTCTATAGTCATTGGCAATAGACTCGACATATTGCTCATTTTCTCCTAACTTATTTTGAGTACCCGAATCTACTAACTTTGGACTGATTGTGGCAATTAAATAATTTGGGTTGGCAAAATTTGTTGAACTTGTCCTACTTAACAAGTAGCTAAAAAACACTATAACAATTACTACAATAAGAATTGCTAAAATTATATATTTTTTCATAGCATAACAATATCATATTATTCCAAAAAAAAAGGACGACCCACGTCGTCTTTTTTAATAAGCAATCTGTTCCGAGCACCGACCTACTCTTACCAAAGCAAGAAGCTGCGCTGGCTTATTCTTATTCTGCCACAGGCAGAATAAGAATAAGCCACGCCCATCGGCGCGGATGAGCTTGACTGCCGTGTTCGGAATAGCAAAAAACAATCGGGACATCCTGTGGATGTTTCGATTGTTTTTTGCGGGTATAACCTCATCGCCTATATAAAAATCCGGAAAAAAGTTCCCGGCACCGACCTACTCTTACCAAAGCAAGAAGCTAGGCTACCATCGGCGCTAAAGAGCTTAACTGCCGTGTTCGGAATGGGAACGGGTGTGTCCTCTTTGCTACTGACACCGGGAACTTTTTTCCGGATAATTTATCCGAATAATAACAGGTAAATGTGGCACTAACTACTCTACTTAATTTCCAGTTTTAAATTGGATATATACTGTAAGCCATAGTTGTCTCGTTAGAGGAGACAAAAGAGGAAAAAATTCCTCCTCTGCTCTCACCTCCAACGAGTTAAAATACGCAAACGGACAAATTAGTACAGATCGGCTCAATCCCTTGCGGGACTTCTACCTTCTGCCTATCAACGTCGTCATCTCCGACGTGTCCATGAGTGATAATCTTGAGGTGGGCTTCACGCTTAGATGCTTTCAGCGTTTATCACCAGCCGAACGTTGCTACCCGGCGGTGCCCTTGGAAGGACAACCGGTACACAAGAGGTTCGTCCCCTACGGTCCTCTCGTACTAATAGGGACTTCTCTCATCACTCCGCGCCTGTGGCAGATAGAGTCCGAACTGTCTCACGACGTTCTGAACCCAGCTCGCGTGCCGCTTTAGTTGGCGAACAGCCAAACCCTTGGGAGCTTCTACACCCCCAGGATGCGGCGAGCCGACATCGCTGTCGATTTTCTTATTCCTCTTCCTGTCGCCAGGAAGTTTAGACTATGCCTTCAACTCGTCAGTCAACATCAGGTCGTTAGACCACTGTTGTAACTTTGAATTATGACGAGTGCCAACGTGTTGCCCGCATTTTTAGTTATGCGAGCCTTCCCTTTCGGGTCAGTCGTTACGGGGTCAAATCGAAGTTGAAAGAAAGAGCGAAACTTGCGTTTCGCGAAAGTATAAAACGGGAGGAGTGACAGGATTTATACCTGCATTGTTTTTGTGGTTGCCGATCCAAGCTCGTTGCGGCCCAGCGATTAAGAATCGCTACCTACAACGAACCGACGTTCACAATAACACTAACTCCTTGTACTTCGGAGTTTGAGAGCACAAATTCGCACTGCGGATGTCATCATCCCTCTACGCGACGAACTCGCTTTTTGCTCTTCACACTCCCCCGAATCTTCTTTCTTTCAACTTCGACCGACTTCCCACGGCGTTGACTGTTTTTTGATAGAAAAACAGTGTTCACCGTTATGAGTTGGTAATTATTTTTGGTGAGCTAAACCAAATGGCTTACGGAATCACTTCCGTAGCACCCCGATATGTTAAGGTGCCAAACTTTGCCGTCGCTGTGGACGCTCGGGCAAAATCAGCCTGTTATCCCCGGGGTAACTTTTATCCGTTGATCTTCCGCCCTTCTACAAGGAACGGTCGGTTCACTAGAACCCACTTTCGTGTCTGCGCGGCATGTACGCCTTGCAGTCAGGCCAACGTATGCTCTTGCACTCTATGCGCGATTTCCATCCGCGCTGAGTTGACCTTCGTACGCCTCCGTTACAATTTGGGAGGCATCCGCCCCAGATAAACTACCTGCTTGTCACTGTTCTTTTAGTGGATTCACACTAAGAAGTTAGATTAGCATCCGATACAGGGTGGTATTCCACTGATGACTCCACCTCTCCCAGAAGAAAGGTTTCAAAGTCTCCCACCTATGCTCGGCAGCAACAAACGCTAATCAATAACACGCTGTAGTAAAGCTCCACGGGGTCTTTTCGTCTTGCCACAGGTAAACGGCATCTTCACCGCTAGTGCGATTTCACCGGGTCCCTCGCCGAGACAGTTGCTCAATCGTTATGCCATTCGTGCGGGACACAACTTACGTGCCAAGGAATTTCGCTACCATAGGACGATTATAGTTATCGCCGGCGTTCATCTGGGCTACGCCGCTCAGCTACCAACCGAGCGGGTTCACGACCAGACACTGGCCAGGCATCAGCCCCTATACTTCCCCTTACGGGTTTGCAGGGACCTGTGTTTTTGGTAAACAGTCGTTAAGCATCTTTCGCTGCGGCCCATTTTAGATTGACGAATGATTACGTCACTCCGACTCTGGGCAGGCCTTCTACCGAAGGTACGACCACTGAATTGCCTAGTTCCTTAGCGAGGGTTCTCCCGATCATCTTGCTGTATTTGCACAGCTGTCCACCTGTGTTGGTTTGCGGTACGGATTCCATATAGTTAACGTAACGAAGTTTTTCTAGCCACCCCGGCCCGCCAGCCTCCTCGCACCCGAAGGATTGAGGGTTGATAACATTCGCCGTTGTCTTGCGACAGCTCCCCGGATTTACCTGAGGTGCCCGACTAAGTGTTCCCATTAGGACATTCCATAGCCCCAACTGGTTTCCGCAATGTGATCTCCATACAATTATACAGAAGTGCAGGAATATTAACCTGCTGCCCATCAGCTACGCTTTTCAGCCTTGCCTTAGGACCGACTTACCCTGGGATGACTGCCATTGCCCAGGAAACCTCGGACTTTCGATGAGACTGGTTTTAACAGTCTGTGAGGTTACTCATGCCAACATTCTCTCTTCCACACGCTCCAGAGCGCCTCGCGGCTACTCCTTCAACGCAAAACCGGAATTTAACCGGAAAGTGGAATGCTCTCCTACCAATTAAACAAACGTGTTGTTTAAGTCCGCGCCTTCGGTGGCGGTTTAGCCCCGTTATATTTTCGGTGCAAAAAACCTCGACGCGTGAGCTGTTACGCTATCTTTAAATGGTGGCTGCTTCTAAGCCAACATCCGCGCTGTCTGGGGTTTTCCACTTCCTTCGCCACTTAACTCGCACTTAGGGACCTTAGGCTGCGATCTTGGGCTGTTTCCCTTTTGAGCACGGAGCTTAGCCCCCGTGTTCTGACTCCCGAAGTCTCACCACGCGTATTCGGAGTTTGATTGGAGCCGCCGTCTTGCGACGGACGGATCCATTCAGTGCTCTACCCCGCGGGTTACGCTTCGAGGCTAGTTCAAAGACTATTTCGGAGAGAACCAGCTATTTCCAAACTCGATTAGCTTTTCACTCCTACCCTCAATTCATCCGACAGTATTGCACGGCTGACCGGTTCGGTCCTCCACGCGCCGTTAGGCGACGCTTCGACCTGATCAAGGGTAGCTCGTCTGGTTTCGGGTCTTTATGCCATCCATCCTTTCCCTTGCGGGAAATGACGCGCTATTAACACTCGCTTTCGCTGCGGCTCCAGTGCGTGTCGCACCTTAACCTAAAGACGAATGACAGTAAACTCGTTGGCTCGTTCTGCAAAAAGCACGCCGTGACCCGGCAATCGAAGGAAGAAATGGAAAAAATTGTTACTTAATCAATATAAAATAACCATAACAAAAAACTTGTTTTGTTTATCCGCTTCTTCCTTCGATCACTCGAGCTCCGACCCTTTGTAAGCGATGTGGTTTCAGAACTATTTCAACGCCCTCACCGGGCTGCTTTTCACCTTTCCCTTACGGTACTTGTTCGCTATCGGTGAACAGACGTATTTCGCCTTGCGAGTTTCTCACGCTATACCCGGTAAAGGGTACAGAATGAGAACTGGTTTGTAGTGCTCGCTGCTTCCAACAAAATTTCACCGGTTTTGTTGTACTCAAGACTTGGACAGCATCAGTCAATTTGTCTTCGTTTACGGGGCTGTTACCCTCTTTGGCGGCGCATTCCAGCGACCTTCTACTCGACGATTGCCATTAATGCCGAAGCCCGTATAGGCTCCACATCCATATCTTACAACCCCAACTGTGCAACGGTATACGCCTTGACACACAATTGGTTTGGGCTGTTCCCATTTCGCTCGCCACTACTCTGGGAATGTTCACACCAATTTTTACTTCAGTGCGATTTTTTTCTGTCGCACACGAAATAAAAAAGATGTGGTTATTTTTTCCTTTTCCTCAGGCTACTTAGATGTTTCAGTTCGCCTAGTCTCACTTCTCATATACCTTGCAGCATATGGATTATACGACATGACTCGTATAGGGTTTCCCCATTCGGATATTCTCGGATCAAAGGTTGCTCAGCACCTCCCCGAGACGTTTCGCCGCTAGCCGCGTCCTTCTTCGTCGTCTGTTCCCAAGGCATCCACCACACGCTCTTCTGGCGTATTTCTTATGGCTTACAGTATATATCCCGCGAAACTTGCGTTTCACGTTCTACATTACTACCCCTTATTGCTTTTTGCTTTCATGAACCTCTTCATGACCGCCTTATATTATTGATAAGAGGATTTACTTGGAGTCTTTATTCGATGATCGAGATAAATGATTTCGCACTATTATTATTACTACTATTATTTTGCCTTCATTTACCTGTTACTTATTCAGTTGGGAAACGTCCAGCGCTCGAAAACTGTATAACTGATAAGTGACAACCGGAGAGAAAGGGAAACCATTGTGTTCCCTCCCTTATTCAAGGGAGGGTTAGGGTGGGTTTTGTTACCGCCCATTCCATTTCTCTCTATTCATCACCCCTTAAAAAACAATTTCGCCACTCCTTCCAGAGTGGCGTCTATTAGACGCTAAGGCCTGTGGGGGCCTAATCCCTGGTAGAAGATATTTTGTGAGTCGTCATCAAGCAGTAGATATATCATACAGACCACAAAAAACATGTCAAGCGCGTATGGATTCCCCTCTTTATTTAAAGAGGGGCGAGGGGAGATTTATCGCAAAATTACCAATTTCTAATATCAAATTTCCAAATAATTCTCAAATTTTTAAATATCTATTATTAATGATTTTCCTTTTAAGGAGAATCCCTAAAATATTTTTCTAATTGGTAAAATATTGTATTGGCCAAATGCAATTTGACATTGCACGCATGTCGTCTTACCTTTATCTGTCGTTCAAGGTCTGGTTGTTTTTTCGAAAATCGAAAGGAATGAACTGTGAACTATCTGCAATTTCATCGCTACATCCCCCTCGCTGACACCGCTCTCATAAAAGCCGGTCACCGCGAAAAAAATGATTTCTTTGATCAGGGAGTCAATAAAACCGAGAGACAAATTCGCTTGCGATTACATATTTCTGAGCCCAATCGTATTCCCTGGGGGACATACCTTTTTACTGAAGAAGAGCGCTTGTTTAACGCGCTATGCGATTCTGTTGATGAAAGGCTCGATAGGAATCTTTTGCGCGCTGTTCCGTGTAAACTCCAAGTTGCCCGGTTTTTGATTTCAACCCTGAAAGGTAAAATACGACCAAAAAATTCAATCGAACTGATTACAGATGAATATTTGCAATATGTCGTTGCACTTACAGGATTTCATCTTGCCCTTAAGCAACATGAGATCGAAGGTGGTCTGTGCAATCGGTCCGATGAGGTTTTAGTACCCCTGTTTCTCGACATTAAGTTGGCCGAGCTACTCGACCTTCTGCAACAAATTCACGACGACGGAGGTTTCTAGAACATCTATGCCCCCCCCCACTCCCTTCACCCGGGAGTTTTTTTAACACCATTACCTCACTACTGGACTATTGACCAAACCTAACTAATAATTTAATTTGTCTCTATCCGAAATCCGAATACACTATCCCCATTTTCACAGGAGTAAATCATGCTCGTTCTTCAATTTAATAGATACCTCGCAGAAACAACTGCGGTTTTACGAATCCTGAAAAAGGAACAACAGAGCGAATTCGAAAATAGAGGACAAGTGATTGTCGAAAGCATTGCAACTCGTTTAGGTGTTCCCAAGGGAGACAGTATTCCCTATTCCATCAATCTAATGCGCGAGGAACAGCTTGCACTCGACCAATTATGCGATTGGATTGACCAAGCAGCTGGCGCCAAATTCAATCGCCTCCCATGGATAACTGTCGCTACCGCAAAAGAACTTCTCTCGGCGATTTATTCCGCTCTTCCGCCGGATTCATTTCCCCTTCCTATCCACATCACTTTTGCCTTGGTCGTCGCAGAAATCGAAAAGGCATTACGCATTGGAAGAAATGCCACCGGACTAGTGGAGGTTAACCCACTTGTAAATCTGGATCCAAGATTCGATATTATGATCTCAAATTTAGCGGATGAGTTCGCAAACTCCGGTTACCAAATCAAATAACGACCCAGTCCCTACACACCTTAAACATTGACCACACCAAACCTGTGGTTTTTTATTGCGCCGAAACACAGACGATTTTCTTTGCAAACGCTCGATTACTGGTGGGATCTATTTCGTATAGACAAAGTTTCTTTGTTTCACAGGACGGTAAATGCAATTCCTCAATTTTTGGTAGCTGTTTTAGTTCGATTCCGCGCCACAATGTAATATGTGGCAAATAATCATTACTTTCATACTTACTCGGATCAACACCCAACATCTTTAACGAATTCAAAAAATAGCCATGCATTCTAATGACTTTTTCCTCTTTTGTTTTTAGCGCCACAACGTCACCCAACTTAATGACCTCATCAAATTTTATTCCAACGCGTTGCGCCTTAAATATGCCAACAATATCAATTAATTTTTTCTCCTCTTCATGTGTAACTAAATCAAAACGCCTTTTTATTGTTAGGTGTGCCGGAAAACAATCAACAAGCGCCGGGTGGCCCTGCTTTTCCCGCAACATGCCAATAGATGCTTCAAAATCTGGATTAAACAAATAGACAATTGTGTAACTCTTCATTGGTCTAAGTATACGCTAATAAAAAACCAGGCGCGTTGTCCTGGAATTCAATTTGCCAATTTTACTCTTTTCCAACGCTCCATAAGACCATACTTCGCCATAATTACTCGCAACCCGCGCAAAGTTCGCGCATCGCGAATATCCAAAAATTGATCAGAAAGATGAATAAACGAATCGGCTTCTGCCCCCTGACAACGGTGTGATTCAGCTTCGGCAGCCGTAATCACGGCAATAAGGGCGGTAGCCATTTCTTTCCAAAGCCCATTTGGGCTGTTTTTCAAATCAATCAACCCCATTTTGACGTCCAATCCTTCGCCTTCATCGGACATCCGAACTTCCCCGTGTCGCTGATTTCGCCTGGTTGACTTTTTGGCAGTCATAATTTTCCCCTTATTCTTCAAAACCAATGAACAACGTAATCATCTTATACAACTGCAAGTTTTTTCTGTAAACACAACCAATCCCGCTAGTTTGGCGGGACTGATTGCTGCTTCGGGGGTTTATTTTAACCTACCCTGGAGTGCCGTGAACTTTTCAAAGTTTTTACGGTACTCATTTTTATGTTGTCTCTACTTACTCTTTATGACTCTTGTTTACATCATCTTGCAAATGTCCAAGCACTTTCTCGGCTGTATTTTTACCGCCAAGACCAAACGCGATACCACCGGCAATAGCCACCAAGGCCACAAAACCGGTAAACAATGTTTGCAACAATACTTCGGCAATTCCCAATTGCACTAACGTTGCAATAAAAGTAAACACAAAGATTGCCCACTTCGCTACCGCACCGGCAGTAGCACTGTGTGGAAGTCGCGCAGTTTCTCCACTAGCGGTAGTAATCTTCTGAACAAAATTCCCAAACATTATACCCACGATGATCATAATGGCGGCTACCATTACACTCGGGAAATAAGCCAGAACTTGATTCAAGAACAACGATACGCCAGTAAGCCCTAGAATATCAGACGCCGCCAATAAGGTGACGATCATGATAAACCACTTTGCTACGCCACCAACAAAACCGGAGGCGTTTAATTCAATGCCAGCCTTGTGCAAGGAGCTCCGTAATCCGGAGATTCTGTCAAAGACTTCGTTAAGCTTAACGGCTTTGAGGACGCGAGTTACGAGGTTCCCGACGGCTACGGCAATGATCCAACCAATTACGAACACTAACACGGCGCCAATTAATATTGGCAAGAATCCAAAGAATCTCGTCCACAACATTTGGATGGACGTCATGATAGCTATTCTTGATGTCTCAAAAACACTAATAGTTTCCATATTCTTCCGTCGTCACCTCCTTTCGTTCTAAATGAAGATCCCCTGATTTGATGAAATAATAGTAGCAGATTTTTTAGAAAAAAGCAAATGAGAAAAATCATAAAGTCGCCCATCTTTTTGAACCCCGCACCCTTGTGGTGCGCGGGCGAAGCAATTCCCGACGTCGTATTTTTTAGATTACTTCGCCTCCGCCTGCTGGCGAATGGCTCGCACTAACTTATAAAAAAAACCCGCCTAGCAAGATCTTGTACTCATAAGATCTTGCTATTGGCGGGGGTTAGAGGAAGGGGCGCTTGTCTCCAGTTGGCTACTGAGCCACTGCACTCCTCAAACTCTTGACCATAATACCTCCTATGGTCTGGGCGGAATTGGGACGGGGAAAGAACACGTCGTATATTTTATATAACTAAGCATGATTAAAGACAAGAGAACAGATTTCTAATTTCTAATGTAATGCTTAAATGTCCAATTACGACGCGTCGCATTCTGAAATTGAAAATTTTCATTAGAAATTAGGTATTAGATATTGGGAATTATTATCAATTCCCTTGTATAATTACCAAATCATGCAAAAACTATTCACTTGGCTCGATACAAAAAAAGGGTTTTATATTGCGATCTCGATTATTTCATTATTGTCAGCGATACTGCGTTTTATTCGAATTACTTTTCCAACCTCACGCGTTTTTGACGAAGTATATTCCCCCGCCTTCGCTTGGAAGTTGTTGCATCACGAGAATTATTTCGACATTCATCCCGTTTTAGCAGAACTTCCACACAGTATTGGACTACTTTTGTTTGGCGACACTCCAATGGGTTGGCGCTTGGGTCCATTTATCTGGGGAATTATTTTTTGTTGGGCAACCGCTTTCGTGGCTTATCTGCTAGCCAATCGTCGTTTAACCGGCGTCATAGCCGCTCTTTTAGTTTCACTTGATACTGCCTTTTTCGTTTACGGCCGAACCGGCCTGCCGGACATGTTTCTTCTGTCACAAATCGCTCTCGCGCTAACTTTTTTCTTCTTAAGCATGCGCGTAAAAAGTAAGACTCACGCGCTTCTTTCCGCCCTCGTTTCCGGCCTATTTATCGGCAACGTCATTTCCACCAAATGGTTGGGCCTGGCGATCTTCGGCGTAATCTGGTCATGGATTATTATCTTCGGACTTGTCGCGCTACTAAAAAAACGTGGAAAACTGACAAACACAGAAGTTTTACTCCCGCGCATCAAGTTTTATTGGTACCCGATTCTCTTTTTTGTCTTACCATTTGTCGTTTATTTTCTCTGGCTTATTCCAATGCTGGGCTGGCAACCAACACGAACGGCTTTTTGGGGACAAATTGTCTGGTGGCACCAATCGGTTTGGAACTACAACACCACTCTCACCGCTACTCATCCGTACAGCTCCAAATGGTGGCAATGGCCGTTTGTTATCCATCCGGTCCTCTTTTTCTGGGAACAAGCGGACGGCGGTCGTCGTGTGATTAACGCAACGGGCAACGTCGTCCTATGGTGGAGCGGCTTCGTTGCCCTCATCGGAACAATCCCTGTTTTGATCAGAAAATTCAGACCAAGAATTCTCTGGCTTCTTGTGGCTTCCCTTTGTTTTTGGTTGCCATGGATCAAGATTGGTCGCATCGCCTTCAATTACCACTACTTTGAAACCTTCTTTTTCGAAATTCTTCTTATGTCATTGATTCTCACATATCTAGCAGACAAGCCAAAATGGCGACCATTTATAATCGCCTTCTTTGTGATGGTTTTTATCAGTTTTGTCCTATTATATCCCGAAGCATCCGGTATGTTCGTCCCAAGCAAAATTCCATTCGTACCGTTTTTCTTTCCGTATTGACAAAATAGTAATTGTGTGTAATACTTGCGTGTTGCACTTTTTCACATCGTTACTGGAGAACAGCTATGTTCATCAAAGGAACCCACCGATACGTGTTCGTTATCGGCTCTCTGGTATTCAAAATCCCGAGAGTACGCATTCTGAGCTGGATATGGAACGTAATATCCTACGACACATGGAAAGAAAAACTCCGTGATCCCTTGTATCTCAATTGGGGTACGTTCTCCCATTTCGTATTTGAGGGAATCAAGGAGAACTATGTAGAAGCTTTCTGTTTTTTCCAAACAAGACACAGGATTTTAGCCAAACTTTTCTTGCCACTACTCTTTGTAAATATCTACAAGCGAGATAGAAACGTGGGCAACTTTCGCTTCGACAGCTATTTACTTGGCACAAAGATCGAGGCATCAGGAAATCAGCGACTTCTCGCCACCTACAAGTGTTCCGGGCACACATTCGACAACCGGAACAACTTCGCAGGAAATGGTAAGTATGTAAGGATTCTAGACTACGGCGATTCCAACATACACGTACTCATTCGAGAGCATGGAGACCAGCTAGAAGAAATTCTGCTCACGATCTACGATCCGACACTCTAGCCCACACACACCTCAAAAAGCAACAATTAACCCTCCGCCGGAAACCCCGCCGGAGGATTTTTTTGATTTTGCCAGAGCAAAATCAATCCCCCAAAGCTCCGCGTCCCGCGAAGCTTTAGCGAAGTGGGTTTAGCGACGGGGGATATTTCACCAACCAAACGACGCTGTCATTCCTGCCCGCGAGCAGGAATCCGTTTCTTAAAAATCACGACGGGTTCCTGCTTTCGGCAGGAACGACGCTAAATTGTGGGACAGTACCTTATTAGACGTGATATTTTCTCTTAATCTCTTTTTCTTCCTCTAGTTGCTTTTCAACAATCGTGTCTTGGGATTTTTTGCGCAATTCATCCAGTTCTTCATTCATAAGTATCTTGGCGCGATCCATAAGATAATCGCGTGTATTCAACGCGGGGTCTTTAATCACTTCTGCCAAAAGCACTTCCTGAATCGCCCCAATTTTGGGACCGGGTTCCATTTTTAATTCGTTAATCATGTCGTGGCCATTGATTTTCAACATTTTTGTGGAAAGTGGATCACGCGAAACTTTTTCCGCCATAAATTCCAAATGACGCAAGCGGTATGGACGCGCCTTTGGCACACCCGAGCCAAGTCTTTCAGCCATACGAACTTTTAGAAGATCACTAAAGTTTTCCGGCCCAACACGCTTAAGTAAGCGACGCACTCCCGCTTCCGACACAGCGCCAATATCGTAATTAAAAAGATGGTGGCGCACCAAATGCGATGCTTTATCAACAATTTCCTTTGGAAACTTTAGACGCGTAAGAATCTTTTGCGTCATTCTGCCACCTACAATGTCATGACCATAAAAAGTCGCTTCAGGCGATTCACCCACTTTTGTGCGTGGTTTAGCCACATCATGCAAAAGTACTGCCAAGCGCACATGCAATTCATCTTTTGTGCCCGCTGAGAAACCTAAAGATTTTACATTGTGATCGTAAACCGAATAAATATGGTGATGGTTTTGCATCACACCAACACCTTCCACGAGTTCCGGAATGATGTATTGTAAAAGCCCTGTAGTCAGCAAAAGGTTTATTCCCTGCTCCGCCATTGGGCACATCACTATTTTCACAAATTCGTCGCGAATACGTTCTTGAGAAACATGTGCCAACGCGTTCGATTGTTCTTTTAGTGCTTTAAGAGTTTCCGGTTCAATTTCCATTCCCAGAGTTACCGCAAAACGAACTGCGCGAAGCAAACGCAAGGCGTCTTCACTAAAGCGTTTGGTTGGATCACCAACAGCACGAATAATTTTATTTACCAAATCTTTCTGACCACCAAACGGATCAACGATTTGCGACGAAACCCACCCTCGCCCTCCCTTATCAGGGAGGGATTTGCGCGTCGTCTCCTCCCCTGACAAGGGGAGGCGAGGAGGGGTTTGTCCGAGAGCCATCGCATTGACTGTAAAATCCCTTCGTGCCAAATCATCTTCCAAACTCACGCCGAATTTCACCTCATCGGGGTGGCGCTGATCAGAATAAACTGAATCCGTGCGGTAAGGAGTAATTTCTACCTCTTTCAGGTTGTCTTTATTGCTTCCCGTTAAAACAGTAACCGTCCCAAAATTGTTGTTATAAAAATTCTTTGGAAACAATTTTTGGATCTCCTCTGGTTTCGCTGAAGTTGTTACATCCCAATCGTTTGGTTCTACTGAACGCAAAATATCCCGCACACAACCACCCACGGCAAACGCTTCAAAACCAGCGTTTTGCAGTTTTTCCAAAATATGCGTAATTTCGACCGTCATTTGATTCATAAAATAAGTTTACCTTAAATACTGTCGAGCGTAAGGTGTCAGATACTCTACTGTTAAATACCTGACACCTTTTGCAATCGCCTATAAAAAAACTCCGCCAGCGAACAGAGTGTCCTAAACGAAAATGAACGATAATTCTCCAGGCTTTCTAACCAATTTTCCCCATTGAGATTATCGCCTGATTTAGTACGCGAAGATCCTCAGCCCTGGCAACGCGCTCCTGTTTGGTCTTTTCATCCGCCAGGCGTTTCTGCTCGATGACGTGAGCGATAGCGTCTTTTTGTTCATTGGGCCAGTAAGCTCTGTCGGCACCCAAATGCTCCAACAGCACAATAATCCGATCATGCCGAGCAGGGATCACTGTGTGACAGATAATCCAGAAGCACGTCCCCAAATCCAGTGCCCGATTTTCAAGAGCGTGAACGATCGACTCGTGAATAGGCCACACCTCAACGGGTTTTTCGTTTTCCGCCATAACAATATCTCCCAATTTTCTTTTCCCAGGAACACACCGAGCGCCATTCGCTCAGCAACAAAGCAAACTAGCGCAAAACAGGAATTCTTGTCAATGGTTACGATTTTTACTTTAAGAGCTACCCCTAAAGTCACAGCCTTAGGGGTAGCTCTTAAAGTAGCCGCTTTTGACACAAAACGTTTATCACGCAACGATGACTTTGTTGTCCTTTTAAATTCAACCCGACTCATATCATAGGCGAATATCGTGATAGACATAATCAACACATGTTTAGAAGATACATATTTTCGTTGTTTCTTTGCCACTTTTTCTTACTACGAGAACAACCTGCAAAAAGGCATCGCCTTGTTCATCTATCGACGAAGAATTTGGCCGGTAAATATTCTTGATCGATTCGTTTGTTTTCGTAGAATTGTGGCAGTAATACGCCCCATTCGCAATTCTTCATTAAGTGAAAACAATACCCACCCCAAAATGGTATTTTCACGCACTCGCTACGCTCGAGGACTCTTACGCCATTTTTGGACTGATTACAAAGACCTGTTTGAAGGCATTCTACAAACAAACATCGAAAGAGAAGGACGCTCAAAGTTACCGGCTCGATTCCGTCCGTTGCGAGATTCACCGCCCCCGACAAGCCTTTGTAATTGGGTAACCGAGTAATAACCAAAGCGGACTAACAATGTCCGCTATTTTCTTACAAATAATTTCAAATGATTACTACCTCTCCTCCAACTCCCGCTTCAGTATCGGCACAATTTGCTTACGCAACGTCAAACCATCCTTAACACCGATATTTCCATCAAATTCAACATCAAGTGCACTCTCAAGCAAATTTCTCATCCAATCCCCGCTAGTCACAAAATAGTTTCTATTCTCACTTATTGATAATAGGTTAAGAAAAACGTAATCAAGATAATTCTTCTCCCTAAAACAATTCAACTGTTCAAAAATTTCCGCTTGTCTTTCCAATAAAAGCCCCTTAGCGTCTAGAATTTCAATTTTGAGCAATTCCGATTTTTTTACCGCCAATTTCAAACCACGCCGAATCACTTTCTATCCTCTCGGCAAGCTTTGCCCCGGAAAGATCTGATTTAGCCGTAAACAACTCTTTCCAAAAATTTTCCGAAAGACCAGCAATCTTATTTAACAAAGCAACAGCTGTTTTATCACGATCGGTTGTAACAGTTCCCTTAAAATTGAGTGTATTGGAAATTATTGCCCCACAGACCAAAATCGCCGATTCCTTGGAAATCGCAACATTATTCTTCATAAATTTTTCGGCAATCAGAGTGGCCGCCGCTCCAACAAGCTCTATTTGAACTTTTGCATTTGGAAACTTATCTGCCTCGTGCACTTTTCGATGGTCAAATATTTCAATGACTTTATCCGAGCTAATTTTCCCCTCTAAACCATTTAGATCACTAGCATCCACCAATATCACCTTTTCAAAATCATCTGCATTTAAAATCATTCTGGGATACGGAATTCCAAAACGATCCAAGATATATTTTGCCTCATCATGAGGTTCGCCAATTATCCCGGCAACAACATCTTGTCCCGTCTTTTGCAAATATTCAGCATAGGCCATGGCGCCAGCCACGCCATCAAGATCGGGATTAACGTAACAGGTTACAAGTGTGGGTTTCATAAAAATGATATTCAATCTTTAATTAAAAATACTTTCCCAAAGCTTATAAACCGTAAAATCAAACTACTATTTACCTGATACAACCCACCTTTTCGCCCATGCCAAAAACGAACTAACAACGACAAACACCCCAAGACCCCAAACAGACCGAAAAAAGTCTACAATTCGTCCACTAAAAGAATATATAAAGGGAATACTTCTTGCTCCCCACTCATCAACAACGGGGCTCGCATTCAAGGTGCCCTGCACAGATAACCATTGCTTTATAAAAAATGAAATGATAAATGAAAAAAACAGCCAAGCAATTAGTGCTCCCAATATCCATCGAAAATATAGTTTTCCTTGGACAGAAATTTTATGATAAATATAGTCTAAAAACCATCCGACTAAATAATAGGTGATAAAAAACCCCACAGAAAGCCCCAAAAGCATCAGAGGGTACCCAGAAATCGGATCAAGGCCAAACATTTGTGCCAGAAGACCTGCTATTATCATCGGAATCACTGAAATACCCAGTCCAAAAATTAGACCTTTCACCCCCATTACTAAGGTCAACAAATCATCACCAGGAGACCGCATAAATTCACCCCAAAAATATATCAATACCAACAAAGCCGCCACGATCCCAAGAATCAATCCACTTTTATTTATTTTCATAATGTTACTATACTTCATGTCTATCATCTTCTCAAATGACTAACCGGCGCGTGTTTCTGGGCACCAACGAGCGGTTCTGCAAAACATAGCTCGCCGTTCGATTCTCCTTCACAACACAAGCAGTTGTGTTTTCCTGAAGATGCTCCGAGACTCCGCGCCTCTTGGCGCGCAAGTCTCGGAGTTCTTCGATTCTTGTGCAAAATGACCAAACGGGATGTTTGGTCATTTTGTGTACATTGTATAGTTTCGCTAGGCGAAACAAATCTCGAGTGGACTCTATGATAAACAGTTGGAACTCTTTAATCAAGGAATTGCAGGAGTGGCAGACGTTGGGAGAAGAAGTTATCTATTCTACAAAGGTAACTTGAAGTTTTTGCTGATTTGCAATATTTTCAATCTCTTCCTTACTAAAATACATTAAGGGGAACCACTGTTTTCCGTAATAAAAATATGCAAACAATAAGTTTACAAAACCTTGCTCGCGAGTATTGTTATTGACCTGATATCGAACAACAATCCTGTACCTAACCCCAAGTAATGCAAAAATTGGGAAGCGGAGGCGTTTTGCTAGAAGTTGATATTTTTGTTCTGTCCCAAAAATGTAACTTTTCCTTATCAAAAACCACTTCTCTTTTACCAAGAGCGTACCATCCATTTTCTTCAAAACTTCTAAGACGAACGGAAAAAATAACAACACACTAAAAATAAACAATCCAATCCAGCAAACAATTTCAAACAACGTCCAACTGGCTGGCAAAGAAATTGAGGCGTTTCCACCGTGAACCGAGATTCGATTATCAATAGAGGGCATTCCTGATAATACATTTCCGAAAAAGATGCGGATTGTCAAAACAAGAACATAAAATAACAACAATAACACCGCTGTGCTTGTTTTCCATGCCACAAAAAATTTGGTAGAAACACCATCCGTGACATTCGTTATTGTAATACTTCTTTCTTTTGTAATCATAAGAATATTATACTCATCTTTAAAAGTTTGTGGACTCAGAGAGAATCGAACTCTCATCTCCCGGATGCAAACCGGGTGCTCTACCACTAAGCTATGAGCCCTCAATTATTACTTAAACAATGTTACATATTTTTGTTGTCTTGAGAATCGCCCGCCACATCGGCGGGCGCTCGCCGTCGCTGGCGAG
>CAIZMI010000004.1 GCA_903934015.1 uncultured bacterium | reverse complement strand
GCCTGTCCAAGGTTCAACCCTGGTCAGCCTATCAAATACATTTTTCTTATTCCATCTTGTCGCGTCGATACGTTTTCTCTCTGTATTGCTCGGCGTCATATTCCAACTTCTTGATTTTGGCTTTTTGAAAAGTAATATCGCGTTCCGCAGTTGTTAGGTCCTTTCGCAGTAGATCCTCTTTCCTTTTCAGATTCAATAAATCGATTTCCAGTTTTTCGATATCACGCCTGGTTTGCTCAACCATTTTTCTTTTATCCTCAAAGGCCTTTTGAAAACGCCGTAAAATTCCATCTTCGTCCAAAATCTGCAACTGCTTCTTTTGGAGAATGCGATGCGCTTCCGCCTGCGCCTCTTTACTATTCATATTTTGCTTACTATAGAGGTCTGACATAAGATTCAGGTTAACGAGAAAATACAATAAAATCAATTACTTTAAACCAAACAAAAACAGTCCAATTAATTTTCCTCTTCTATTTTTCCAGTATCATTTCAGTCAAAACGATCGCCGTCGACACTGCTACATTGTGCGAGTTACCCATTCCATACATTGGAATTTCAATAATAGTATCGGCTATTTTTAAAATCGCATCTGAAACTCCTGTTCGTTCGTGCCCAACAACCAAGGTTAAAGGAAAATGGTAATCGGTTTTTTGCAAATCGACACTATTGTCAGTTTGCTCCAAAACGATAATTTTATCCCCCGTTTCTTTTTGCGCCAGCACCACCGCTTCGACATCTGTTTTGTATTCCCAATCCATATAGTCAACAGTTTTTATTGCCGTCTTTTTTATTCGCCGATCCTGACGCTCAATAATATGTGGGGGGCGTTCATCGTTCTCGATCATTGGATAACCGGTAATACCACAAAGATAAAGTTTTTTAACATGAAAACCGTCGCAAATCCGAAAAATTAGACCCACATTATCAAGCGAACGAATTCCATCAACCACTACAGTTATTGGGGTTTTTGGTAAAGCCTTAAATTCTTCCAATGGTCGCTTTTGCGCGACAAGCTCTTCGGTGGTTATTCTACGCATAATAAGAATACTAAAGCGAAATCGCCAAATTCAGCAACAACAACCACAAATCGAAGATGTACCGCATGTCACCTTCAAGGTGGAGCACACTTGCTCTTCCTCGAAGGTGGAAGCGGGTTCGTGTAACGTCGTTACGACACAACTAACCCATACTACTTCCGATGAAGTGCCTCGGCACCACATCGGAAGTGTGCGCAATGGTTCAATCATTTCCTCAACCTGCGATTACGTAAGAAAATGTTGACTTTTTTGGAAGTAGGTTTGTAATTTTGTTTGGCTAACGAATTCTGTACTTTCTAAAGGAGAAATCGCATGTGTGGATGTGGAGATTTTGATTTATTGGCGAGTATTCCACCCGATGAATCTTTCATCGCTACGTTGGAACCAGGTGAACGTATAATCGTCGCGAAAGGACACGGTTTTCCGCAAGTGAGTAAGGATACCGAGTTTGTCGTGGCCAATGTCGCGGGAAGATCCGCCCTTCTAACCGACGGCACCCAAATCGCATGCGGAGACGACGACCACATCTCTCTCGTTCTTGGAAAAAAAGTCCCTGTTGTCTTAAGTCCGCTAGCGCTGAATAAGATGAAAGCCGCCGGCTTCCCTGTCTGACAATAGGGCAGGAGCACTTTATCAATTTCGTTATCTCTCCGATAACGATTTTTTTATTCCAAATATGTAGATTATAAAAAAACCGCGGTGCATTCTGCAAAGCGGTATACTTCTTCAAAGGGTTTTGTTAAGAAGAGATATTGGCCATTTTCACGACCGAATCTTTCAAACCTCCTTCATGACGCCAGCGTTGAAATTCGTAAAACTATGAATGACGACTGATTGATTTTCGCGTTGCAGTTTTCCACGAACAAGCCATGAACCTTCAAAATCCAAATGCAAACGATCAATTCCGAAAATCAGCAACTTGGTAGGGTGACCGTTTTTTTTAGTCGGATCAAAAACGATTATTTCCTGTAATCGACGAAGTCGTAAGCCATCAAACAAATCCTCGCGACTTGGCATTCGAAGCACCGTGATGTTGCCTGGTTCTTCTTCTTCAAGCTTGTAATCGGAAGGATATTGACCGACTTTGCCTCGCCTTGTTTGACCACTATAGGAGATCCCATACTGAACCCCACTGTCTTTT
>CAIZMI010000003.1 GCA_903934015.1 uncultured bacterium | reverse complement strand
TTTGTATTATATTAAACTTATTTTTTAGACGAAAATTATTTAAATTCGCATCTAATTAATTTATACGAGAAATATTTAACACTGTCAAGCATTTTTTGCGTTAATAATTTTTATTTCTCACGCATTAAGTCGTTAGCGTATTGAAAAATTGATAAAGCGGAAAAAATAATGGTAAATATAATTAAAATAATTGATATTGGCCATGAAAATATCGTCTGTGGAAAAATTTGGTAGCAATACAACACAATAATTACCAGTCCCTGAAAAATTACCTTAAGTTTGCCGAAGATATTGGCGCCCTTAATGTAAAGATTCTTATTATTTTTATTAAAGTTGTGAATTACCATCCACCCGCCAAACAAAACAACAATATCGAGCAAAATAATTGTGCTAATCAGTATCGGAGCGAAGGGAATAAGAAAACAAAATATAGCAATGTGCAATAATTTATCAACTACCGGATCAAGTGTCGCGCCAAATTTGGTAGTTAATCCGCGTTGTCGGGCCAAAATTCCATCAAGATAGTCGGAAAATAATGCCAATATGTACAAAATGACAAAATACAACCACTGCTGTTGCCAAATGCAGTAGATAATAGGTGCTATTAAAAAAAACCTTAACCCTGTGATGTGATTAGGTGATATACCTCGAGGAATAAGTTTTATTAATAATGGCGCTATATTCATTAAATCATTCGGCGTGTCCGATAGTACCAAAGAATTACAAAATCGATAGTAAGCATAAAGCCGATTATTATCCAGAAAAGAACAAAATTTAATCTTGGAGCGTCAGATATCGTCGGTAAAACCTGACAAATAACGCCTAATGGTATAAATATGGCACTAAGAAGTGTTAGGGTCTTAATAAATTCATTTAATTTGTGAGATAGCAGATTGGAGTTAGTTTCTGATAATGAGGAAATTTTTTCATATTGATTATCTAGTGCATCCCAAACTCGTTGCAACCTCGACTGAATGCTTTTAAAAATCGCTTTATAGGCGGGGGTTGAAAAATCACCGTGTAGCATATCGGGATTATATAAATGCACTTGCGGTCGAATGATTTGTCGAAAACCGGATAGATCACGACTAATAGCGCTTAATTCATACACCATTGCGCGTTCCTCGCCATTAAAAATTTTATGTTCGGCAAGTTCAATTTTTTCGTAAATATGATCAATTTTGGGAAACGATGAGTCAATCAGCACTCCCATGATGCTATACAAAAGATAGGCGGAACTACGACCCACATAACGTTCTTGTAATACCGTGCTTTCGTTTATCTGTTTGAAAAATTGATCTAGCAAATGTACTCTTCCCATGTGAACTGTGATAATGTGTCCCTCTGTAATAAATATATCCACCTCCGCCGGAGTTGTACTGCGCGATTTGGCGTCAAAAACTGGGGAGTGAACAATTGCGAACAAATATCCGGGATATTCTTCCAGTTTCGGGCGCGTTGAACGATGAGTGATTTCCTGTAAATCAATCGCGTGAAAATGAAATTCGCTTTCCAAAAAATCAAGATCTTTTTTTTCAAGATCTATAATGTCTATCCAAGTTAACTCTTTTGTTTTTATTTGTCTTAACACAACATTAGTATAGCAAGATGCTTAAACTTTGTTAAATAGTTCAAATTATTATTCGTGATTCAATTGAGCAATATATTTTGATAATTAAGTTGTATTTAACCAATTGAGTGGTAAAATATGTTTATGAACACTATAAACATAAAATTAGCTGTCTTGCTTAGTTCAGTCGCTTTATTCGGTGCCGGGTGTGGCAGTACAACAAAAACAGTCGCTGTTCCTCCCGGTGGAGTTTATGTTTCTAAGGATGGTGGGCAAAATTGGCTACAAATGTCGAAATTCAAGGGCGGGTTGGATATAACAAAGGTGGCTCCTTATAAGGTTGTTTTTGATCCGTACAATACAGCAAAACTTTATATGGCAGGCGGTCCGAGTGGATTATTACACTTTGACAATGCTTTAGTGGAATGGGATCAAGTAAAAACTCCCGCACAATCCGTTTTGGGGGTGGCTGTACATCCGCGTAATCAAAATATTTTATTTATTTTTGGCAATTCGGTTACCGATCCGTTACGCTATAAAATTTGGAAATCGTTTGATGATGGAAAAAACTGGGTTGAGCTATATGTTGATCCGGTCGTCCAAACCGGTGGGATTTTTAATAAGAAAATCGCCCCGGGCATAATAACCGCGATGGAAGTAGATCCAACTCGACCGGAAATCTTGTTGACCGGTTCAAATTCCGGCGCCCTGCTTGTTTCAAGTGACGGTGGCGCCACCTGGAGCAACGCTCACTCATTTAGTTATGGTATTGCCGGAGTTCGGGTTGCTCCCGCAACAGGGCAATGGTATGTGTTGCTTGTAAATGGTCAAATTTATAGTTCAAGCGATGCCGGTAAATCATTTGACGTTGTTGAAATTAAAAGTGGTGATACTACTGCAAAGTCATTACTAGCCATTCAATTTGTTTCGGAAGGAAATTTAACAAAAAATATCCTTGCGGGAACGGATCGGGGCATATTTAATTCAATTGATAATGGTAAAAAATGGTCGGTTGTGCCGTTACCAGTCAGTGAAAAGCAGTCAGTTTCAATCAATGCAATAGCGGCAGGTGTGGGGAAGACGGTTTACGCGGGCGCGAATTATGTCTTATATACGTCTTTGGATGGCGGAGTTAAGTGGAAGGTGTACCAATTTCCGCTTACAAACGCGATTAGATTCCTGCTAACTGATCCAAGAGACGCAAATACGGTATACGCGGTGTTTAATCCTGCATAATTAAAAAACTCGTCTTGCGAGGCTACCTTTGTGTGGCCAAAGCAATTACTACTCATAAATTCTCAATACTCATCCTCTGTTATAGCCACTGGGTGGCAGGTGTTATGGAACGACGCAAAACCGATTATTTAATCAATTGGGCAGATTTTGTGGCAGTATAGGTTTTTCCGTTTACTTCCGCGGTTACTTTAAGCAAAATCAGTCCGGAATTACCGCTAAATGTCACGTTAGACTGAAATTTTTGCGGAATTTGAAACGCGCCAAATGATTGTGACGAGGATGTTGAACTTGAAGAACCGGATGAACCATTTGAATTGAAATCTGACGAAAGACGCGTAATGTCGCCCATCATGCCAACAGGTCCATCAACAAACCAGCTTACGACAAAGGATTGTCCAGATTTAATTTGTGCTGGTGCGTCTATAAAACGAATTGATACATCTTTTGTTGTTGTTGGACCAGTTCCTGCTGTAATGGGAGTTGATTTTTTTACCGTCGCGGAACCTTGTACTTGTTGTTGATTTATTGTTGTTGTTTTAGGTGGAGCTGTCGGGAGTAGTGCTGGTTCAGTTGGGGTTGGGGAAAGAGATGATTTCGGCAATTCAACTGACTCATTAATAAGTGGTAAGTCCGAAGGAGATGGTGTGGTTTTTGGGTTTTGGATGACTTTACCTAAATAATACCCACCGGCGGTGACCGCGCCTATTATGATGATTCCAATAAATGCGATAGTTAAAAGTTGTTTTTGCATTGAAATACGAGAGAAGAGTGAAGACTTATTGCCTCCTACATAACACTTAATGCAGATCTTGTCTATGGTGTTTATTGTGAATTTGTGGGAACAATTTTGTGAACGGATGCCGTGTAACTCCTAAACGGTTTGAAAGTTGATCTAATTACACACAAAATTCTATAAAAGCATCCTTTCCCGCGAAAGCGAGAATCCACGCAATGACAGCGTATGGACTCCCAATGTCTCGGGGGTGGTGGTTTTTCAGGTATTTATTGCAATCTTCTAACTTTCACATGAGTGAGCAATTAAGAAATAGAATACGAGAATATTGACAATCAAATCAATGTATGTTTATGTTTCGTTCAGTCGGGTTTATTAATATTGATTCAACAAGGAGAAGGAGAGGAAATGCTCATTCTTTACAAAGCCATTGTACACCCAGATGGAAGTATGAATCGTTGCTTCCAATGTGCCCTGGAGGGAAATGGAAATATCGAGTTTTGGGAATCCGGGCCATGGTCGCGAGATATTGCCCCATTCTTGGTTGAGTGTGGCACAGACGAGAGATTTACCCTTTTTTGCCACAGGGATTATCTTGGAATTTATCAAGGAAATCCATATGGTACACTACATCCAATACGCAAGCGCGATGGCTAAATAGGCCATCGGAATAAAACCGGTCAACCGCCCAGTCAGGGGTGGTTTTTTTATTCTCTTGACATGATTTTAAAAAACATTAGCATAATTAGCAGTCTATTGCCGAGAGTGCTAAAATGGATTATTATATAAATCATCAAGAAACTAATGACCGAAAGACAAGATAAAATATTAAAAGCCCTGGTTAGGGAATATATTAAAACCGCCGAACCTATCGGTTCGGAATCGTTAACGGAAAATTATAATTTTCCGTACAGCTCGGCTACTGTCCGTGCTGAACTGTCATGGTTAGAAGATGCCGGATATTTGATGCAACCACACACTTCGGCCGGTCGCACTCCGACAGATAAAGGATACCGTTATTTTGTCGATGAAACTATAAAAGATGAATATCTCACTAAAAATGAAATTAACCGCCTAAAATCAGAGCTTTTGAGTACTCGCGCCCAGCATAATCGTCTTGCGAGAGGAACAGCAAAGCTTTTGGCTGGATTATCACAAAATATGGCGATTGCTGGATTAATAGACCGCGATGAGTTTCACGAGGCAGGACTTCCGGAACTAATCAGGGAACCGGAATTCGCTGATGCCGAATGTTTATTGGATGTTTCAAGGATATTGGATGTTTTGGAAGATAATTATGATGATCTTGTTTCAAAATTAAATAAGATTCCGCAAGTATATATCGGTGGTGAAAATCCATTTGCGGACGTAAAGCATGTCAGCATGATTTTAGCCGCCTGTGATTTGCCAAGCGGTGAACGAGGTCTACTGGCAATTATTGGACCAACCAGAATGCGCTATGAGCACAACATCCAGCTTCTAAATGCCTTTGCAAACATAATCGAAAATGAGGGGAGAGAAGAATGAATATTCTCAGGAGGGGCGATAAAGCGCAAAAAATTCACAGTCACATAACTCCTAACGAAGAAGAGATGATATTAAAAGAAGAAGCAGAAACAAATTTAGCGGGATGGAAGCGGGCAATGGCGGATTATGAAAATCTGCACCGAAGAATGGGGGAAGAGAATATTAAGGCGCGAATGAACGGGACGGAAGAGGCCTTAAGATCAATGTTGCAAGTTCTGGATTACTTTGACGCCGCATTTTCCGCTATTCCGGAGGAGATAAGCAAGAATGAGTGGGTGATTGGGATGACGAACATTCAAAAAGCATTCCTTAATGCGTTGCAAACTCAAGGAGTAGAGCCGATTGATGCGATAGCCGTACCCTTTGATCCAAAATTTTACGAAGCTGTAGAGCATGTTATCGACAAAACGAAACCGCCCGGAACGGTTATCGCGGTAGTGAGTAAGGGGTATCAGCTGGGAAACAAGGTTCTGCGACCGGCGAAGGTGAAAGTGTCGGATAATCCGAGTGATGTGCCAACAGCAGAATCTCCACCGGCCGACGTTGCCAACCAGGGTCCGACCCTGGAGCAAGCCTGTCCAGGGTCGGACCCTGATCAAGGCGGAATTTAAGATGTTAATTATTTATTAAATTATTAATCAAAAAAATATGTCAAAAATATTAGGAATCGATTTAGGAACAACCAATTCATGCATGTCAGTAATCGAAGGCGGTAAGCCACGAGTTTTGGAAAATCATGAGGGCGCGCGAACCACACCATCAGTTGTGGCAATGTCACGCAACAACGAACGCTTGGTTGGAGTTACCGCCAAACGTCAAGCTGTTACCAATGCCGAAAATACGCTTTATTCTATAAAGCGTTTGATGGGGCGTAAATTCAGCGATCCCGAAGTGCAAAAAGACAAAGAACTTTTGCCTTATGAGGTAAAAGAAGGTGCGGATGGTTACGCCGAAGTCAAAATGGGCGACAAATGGTATAAACCGTTGGAAATTTCCGCGATGGTATTGCAAAAACTAAAAGTTGATGCGGAAGAAAGATTGGGCGAAAAAATTACGGATGCCGTGATTACCGTACCGGCTTATTTCGACGACTCGCAACGCAAAGCGACAATAGACGCGGGAACCGTGGCAGGTTTTAAAGTGCAACGCATTATTAATGAACCCACAGCTGCCGCGCTGGCTTATGGTCTTGATAAAAAGAAAGAAGAACAAATTGTCGTCTATGATTTGGGTGGCGGAACATTCGATGTTTCTGTATTGGAAGTTTCAGCGGAAACGATTGAGGTTAAGTCGACCCATGGCGACACACATTTGGGTGGTGATGATTTTGATCAAAAAATTATCGATTGGATTGCCGATGAATTTCTAAAACAATATGGGATTGATTTAACAAAGGACCAAGTCGCACTGCAACGTCTCAAGGAAGCCGCGGAAAAGGCCAAAATTGAGCTTTCTACGACAATGGAGACGGAAATTAATCAACCGTTTATCACTACCGATGCGTCCGGCCCAAAGCATTTATTGTTGAAATTGACCCGCGCCAAAATGGAAGAACTGGTCGGAGATTACATCGATAAATCGATTGAAATTATGGGTAAGGCAATTTCTGAAGCTAAATTTACCGCTTCCGATATTGATGAGGTGGTTTTAGTGGGAGGAATGACCAGAATGCCACGCGTGGTAGAATTGGTTGAAAAATTCTTTGGCAAAAAAGCCCACAAAGATGTGAATCCGGATGAAGTGGTAGCGATCGGCGCAGCCATTCAAGGTGGAATTTTACAAGGCGACGTAAAAGACGTTTTATTGCTCGACGTCACACCATTAACGCTTGGAATCGAAACAATGGGTGGTATTCGTACACCATTGATTACTAAAAACACGACTGTTCCAACGAAGAAGAACCAAGTGTTCTCAACAGCGGCCGACAGTCAACCACAAGTAGAAATTCATGTTCTACAAGGTGAACGTGAAATGGCTGTGGATAATAAATCACTTGGGCGTTTTATATTGGATGGAATTCCACCGGCACCACGCGGTATTCCACAAATTGAAGTAACTTTTGATATTGATGCAAACGGTATTTTAACAGTATCGGCAAAAGATAAAGCCACGAACCGTGAACAAAAAATTACGATTCAGGGTTCATCCGGCGTTTCCAAATCGGAAGTGGAACGGATGCAGAAAGAAGCCGAGGCGCACGCCACTGAAGATAAAGCCCGCAAGGATAAAGTCGAAGAAAAAAATAAGGCTGAAACAATGATCTATTCGACTGAAAAATTCCTTAAGGATACCGGTGAAAAATTAACCGAAGATGTCAAAAAGGAAATTACAGAAAAACTTGAGGCTGTAAAAAAGACAGCACAAGTGGAAATGGATAAAATTGATTTTACGGCTCTAAAGAAAGCCTGCGATGAATTAGATCAAACAGTGCAAAAAGCCGGCGCGGCAATGTATCAACAGCAACAACAAGCTCCAAAACCGGAAGATGCGACAAAAACGCAAGATGGTACAGCTGAAAAACCCGGTGAAGGAAAAACAGTAGAAGGAGAAGCGGAGAAGAAATAATTAGTATGTTGTATTAAGTATGCGGTATGTTGTATGCGATTTTCGTTCGATACTTCATACCGCATACAACATACTAAATACTCAATACTATAAAAATGCCCAAAGACTACTACTCAGTTCTCGGAGTTCAAAAAGGAGCATCCGAGGAAGATATTAAAAAGGCCTATCGTAAGGCTGCTCATCAACACCACCCCGATAAAGGTGGTGATCAGGAGAAATTTAAGGAAGTAAACGAGGCTTACCAGGTTTTAGGTAACAGGGAAAAGAAGCAACAATATGACCAATATGGACAAACATTCGAGGATGCGGGGCGAAATGGTGGCGGTGCTGGTGGTTTTGGCGGTAATCCATTTGGTAATCAAGGATTTGACGTAAACTTTGAAGACCTGGGTGGTTTTGGTGATATCTTCTCACAGTTTTTTGGTGGCGGTGGGGGTGGACGTAGTCGAACAAGCGCCCGTGAACGAAATCGCGGTTCGGATTTACAAATTGACATGTTAATCAGTTTTAAAGAAATGGTTTTTGGTGCAAAAAGGGAAGTCTCTCTAAATCGCAATCGCACTTGTACGCGTTGTAAAGGAAATCTCGCGGAACCAGGTACAAAAATTGTTACCTGCGGCACATGTAAGGGTTCCGGTGTTGTGCGCCAACAAGTACGAACGATTCTCGGCACCATGGTGCAGGAAGCGGAATGTTCGGATTGTCACGGTGAGGGAAAGAAAGCGGAAGCGAAATGTAAAGAATGTCATGGCGAAGGACGTACTCGTCAACTGGAAACTTTAGTAATTAAAATTCCCGCCGGAATAGAAAATGGCACAAGAATTAGGATTGCCGGTGAAGGTGACGCGCCTAAATTTGGTGGTTCAGTTGGTGATTTATATATTGCCGTATCAGTAAAAGAAGATAAGCAATTCGCGCGACAAGGTTTCAATATTCATACTGAAACACACGTTCCGTTTGTTACCGCTGTCTTGGGTGGAATAACTAATGTTAATACTGTTGATGGAGAGACTGAATTTGAAATTCCAAAAGGAACTCAACCCGGAGCGGAATTCAGAATCATTGAAAAAGGAATCAAGCACGGGGCGACAGATCGTCGTGGTGATCAAATACTGAAAGTCCTTGTAGATGTGCCCAAAAAAGTCTCCAAGAGACAAGAAGAGTTGCTTAGAGAGTTTGAGGAAGCAGGGAAGAAAAAAGGCTTCTTTGGGTAAAATTTTATAAACATTGTTCCTACATAAACAGAAATCAGTTGTATTTTTTAGCCATTAATTTTCAATTTCCAATAACCAATTTTCAAATAATTATCAATTCTTAATTTTCAAAAGCGACGTCGTTATTGAACATTAAACATTGAAAATTATTTGAAAATTGCAAAATTGATAATTGAAAATTTTTAGGACAATATTTTTTATCACAGTGGATCATTGAGTTGAACTGCCTCAAACACATCGTCTCCCACAATATTTCCATTAATAATCACACGCTGATTCAAAGGCTCAACTTTTGCGATATCTTTTTTTCCACCCGATTGGGTCACTGTCGTTTTATCCGTATATAAAATTTCGAGAGATTTGCCAGCATATTTTGTCGGTTGATAGGTGCTTGCGGAAACATCAACGGTAAAAACATGGGAGTCTTTTCGCATGGCAATTAATTTGCCACGAATTTTAAATTTACGCGGGACAATTGTCACTTTGCTGGCGGAAAAAGTGTTGTCCGACTTAACGGCACCGTAAACTGTAACCAGTGTGCCGACCCCAATTTTGTCTTGATTGAACTTTAATAATACACCCGCAGCATTTGGCATATATACCTTCGCCTGATTCACACGGATTGTAACCGGTTCCGTGCCGGCCAAACTTACAGCTTGCTTGGAAATTTGTTTAAACGAGATACGAATATATTTTTCGTTTAAATTATTTTCACTCACGATTCCTTGTCCGGAAAAATTATAGCGATTAGACGCGTTGGCAGTAAGGTAAGCCAGACAAAAAACCGCGACAATAATTGCCGACAAGATAGTGGTGAATAAAGCGAAGCGCTTAGTTTTTTGTTGCATGTTGGTTTATTAATATTGGTCGTGTAGGGGCGATTCATGAATCGCCCTCGCGGCGTCACAAACACCCTTATATGTGTTAATTATCCCACAAACCGGCACCATTGACAAAATCCGTCAACGGGAGTATACTTATCTCTTGATTTTGATCTTTTTGTAGCCATTTTATAGCTTGTCCCGCGTAGCCAATAGGCGAAGTGGGAAGCCCAAAGCCCTTTCCAGGCGATTCTACCACACTGGCAGGATTACCCGGAAAGAGCGCGACGTTTTTGTCTCGCTTTTGTTCCTTACCAACAGAAACCCCCTTTTAAGGGGGTAGAAATGAGGATTTTACCATGTCCGCAGCCACCGCCGTTAGCACAGTTGTTTCGTTTCTAGTTCCGAAAACCTTGACGTGGGACAAGTTGTGCGCCCTGTGGTGCGCAATCTACGTCAAGTTCGGCCCGGAAGTTTCGTCCGATGACTATCGGATCTGCTTCGAAGACGAGGATGGCGTCCCGAAGGACGCTATTGACGTCGACGTTCGGTCACCGTACAACCGCATCGAGGATCTCGGTAGCGCGACGGAGCGCGTGGCCCGGGACGCAGGTCTCACAAATGAAAACCTGCCCGGCATCGAACTCCTTGTTCACCTGCTGGAAGTGAACAATCGAACCGGTTGCCTGAAAGATGGTAACCGCAGTATCGTTGATCTCATCCGTGGGTTGTACGAGGTCCCGCGGAATCTGCCGCCGCGCGAGTATCGAATCTGGGTCGTCACCTTGCTCATGCAGTGTGTCGAAACGTATTTCGACGCCTGCGCCAAGGCGCTGAATCAAGTCGAGGCCATGGAAAACCCGTTTTCCATGACTAGCTTCGAGCGGATGCTCGAGCTGGCGGGTGTCAGTGATGAAGAGCTCATCGATGTTCTCGACGACCAGTTCAAGAAAGTCAAAAGACACCGGCAGGCGGTGTTCGAGAAGGCAGGAAAAATTCGGCCAAATCGAATATTCTTCGTTGGCGTCGTCGAGTCTGGCAAGACGATGGCGTGTCACCTGATCGTCACGGACGATGTCGAAGTTGCGCGTGCCTACTGGAAACAGAATCGTCGCGTTGGAGTCCTTGTGATCCGTAATCGCAAGGGAAACGTGACGATCCAGTGCAACGGGCCGCAAAGCTTCGAAAAGCTCCAGGGAGCTTTGGTGGCTCGAGAACCGAATTTGTGGTTCCTGGACCAGCGACCGTCGAGTCCGCAGATCCACAACGGCTCGGCGAGTCGGGCCGTGGCTCCGACGCGGATCCGCGAATCGGAACTGCTGGATCTCATCCAGCAGAATTACAAGCACTGGCTCCCCGAAAGCCAGCGCTAGGCCGCAGCGCTTTACCCCGTTCTTTAACCTAGCCCGAGAAGTGTCAGTGGATGTTCCACTCGATCACTTCTCGGGCGATTTTTTTTGCGAAAAAAGTACGTCATTGCGAGCCATCCGCCAGTGGGCGGAGGCGAAGCAATCTCCAGTATCTGAATACTGAGGGGGTTGCCGCGCCTCGCCAATTCTCACGAATTGTCGATGGCTCGCAACGACCACAATTTTTATTGTGATCGATTTCTATTATTTCCAATTGAAGCTTATTATTAGTCCATGCCAACACCAATACACACAATCGCCATTTATCGAAGATTACACACCGACAATATTTGCGCGGTTTTTTTGTTGCAGGAATTTGGCGAAGAATTTTTTCCGGGCATAAAAGATGCAAAAATAGAATTATGGGATAGGGAACCGGAAGGGAAAACGGCGGATGAGATGGAAAAAGAAGGTTTTTTGCTAGTTGATATGGGTGAAGGGAAGTTTGATCATCATCACCATGATAATCATGACGCGGTTAAAACAGATTGCGCTTCTACGCTTGTTGCAAAATATTTGAAGATTGACGAGATGCCAGCACTGAAGAAACTCCTAACATTTGTCAAGCGTGATGACCTAGAGGGTCGAGGAATTGTTTCAAAAGATGTTATCGATCGTATGTTTGGTTTGCCTGCCTTGATATTGAATCTCGTAAAAGCTTATCCAGGTCACCCAGATTACGTAATTGATATCGTTAAGCGATTGTTTCAGGCACATTATTTTGAGCAATACACGCGTACTGTTTTGATGCCAATGGAATTCGAAGAATTGAAAAAAACCGGGAAAGCGACAGTGAAGAAAATGTGTGCCGGCAGTGAGGATTTAAACGTTGTGATGATTGAAACTGATTCCGTTACAATGGCAGGTTTTTTGCGAGCTGTTGAGGATGTGAGAGCAGATATTGTTGTTGTTCGTCGTTCGACAGGCCACATCAATGTTATTACCAAGGATCGTAAGCCACGCGTTGATTTTCGGGCTACAATTCGTCGAATTCGTGAAGATGAAGCACTTAAAAAGGGGATTGAACTAGAAGCAACTGAGCAGGAATTGGAAAAAACCGGTCGTCTCGACGCTGTTAAAGAGTGGTATTACGATACTGCTGCCAATACCTTGCAAAATGGTGGCGCAGCGGCATCCGATAGTGTTCCGCCGACCAGCCTGCAACTTGATGACGTAGAAAAAATACTACTTGAAACACTTCCTGATTCACTGCCTAAAAGTACGCGAACAGGACCAATAGTTGGAAGATATCGGTAGTTTTATTGCCAATTTCGATAATCTGGTGTTAAATACGGAGTGAGATTTACAAATATTTTGTAGTATCTCAATAGGTTCGCGCCTATAGCTCAATTGGTAGAGCAGTGGCCCGCTAACACAGCGGGCAAACCTTTTAAGCCAACGCCTGCCCAGAAGTGTATTGCTTCAGCAATTCTACTTCTGGGGTTCCAAGTTCGCCCGCCAGCGCGGCGGGCGCCCGCTGACATAGCGGGCGATTCCAAGTAGTATAATAATTACCAAGCATGCGCCTATAGCTCAATTGGTAGAGCAGTGGCCTTTTAAGCCAACGGTTCCAAGTTCGATTCTTGGTGGGCGCACTCGAGATTTGTTTCGCTTTGCGAAACTACATAATGTACACAAAACGACTCAACGGGATGTTGAGTCGTTTTGCACAAGAATCGAAGAACTCCGAGACTTGCGCGTCCAATGACGCGGAGTCTCGGAGCAACCAAACTTCGCTTTACGGGTTTGATATATTTAAATAGCACCCACAGCGAGCCAATTTATTGGCTCGTATCAAGAATCGAACGAAAAGCGTTGTTTCGCCGATGCGAAACCGCTTTTCGGTGGCCAGAAATATGCAATTTAAATTGCATATTTTGAGGCCGATTCTTGGTGGGATCATCACTCTAATTATTTTATGAAAATTTGTACTCCCAGTATTTATATTGTTGCCGACTGCTGATAGGCAGAATAAACTATTACACATGACCACTGAATATTCGCCGAACAATTATCTTCAACAGGAATCAGATTCAACTGACCAAGAAGATTATAAGATTCCGGAACAAATACTTTTTGATGAAAATGCTTTTAGTTTAATCCTTAAAATTGATAATGATGCGGTTGATTTAGATTTCATTAATGATTTTTCTAAAGCAAATGAACTTGAGTTAAAAAACGAATTCCATATCACTGTTTTGGGGCTGAAAAATGGGGGAGAAATAAGGAAAACACTGGAAAGCTTATCAAACAAGGAAAGACAAAAAATGTTTTCCGAAATTCGCTTTCTTGTTGATAGCACTGACTGGCATTTTGTTTTTGATCAAGACCGATATTTTGTTTCAAAAAAATATGAAAATGTCGCAGATCCAGAAGGATCGGAGACGACAGTTGGAGAGGAAAGAGTGTCTTGTATACAAATGGTTATTTTACCTGGAATGAATCAGTTTTATAAAAAACTAAACACTCTTCTTGGTACAAATCTCGAAGCCCCACCACCACACATTACTCTTTGTGCTAAGAGTAGCGACTCAAATAATATGCAAAGAGGAATAGGAATATATTCACAAAACGAATTTGTTGGATTAAATCCAGAACGAATAGGGGGTAAACCAACCGAACACTATCAATCCATAGACAATGCGGTTGCGGAATTATCAAATGAAATTATCGCATGGGAGTTGAACAATCCCACTCAGCGTTGTTTTATTATAATTGCCGGCCCAACCGGTTCAGGAAAGGATAAAATGGTTGATCAGTTAAATTTTGCAGAAGACGCAACCACCCATTTAAGTCTCGATTGCTATTATCGTGGTGCAGAATTACAACAAAGAGAAGATGGGGAAGTGAATTTTAGTGTGCCAAAAGCGTTAGATCAGGCTAGGATTTTATCTGATTTAGAGGCTCTCCTGAAAGCACAAGAAGGTGAGGAGATTATGGCGCCTGTTTATGACATGAAAACGAGTCGTCGCGTTGGTCAAGAACCAGTTAGGGTAAAGCGAAGAATTATTATTACCGGGGTTTATGCGCTTAATTTACTCTCGCAAATTAACACACCATTTAAGTGGTATATGGATGCGTCAGAAGCGACTATTTTAGGACGCAAATTGGTACGCGACACGACTAAAAGAGGTATTCCTGATGATGTTGTAAGACAAAGATTTGAGCAAAATGTAAAACCAGCACTTGGTTTAGTAGCAAAACAAAAAATATTGGCACGCGCAATAATTAATAATAATTGATTAGTGCTTTTCTAAAACAACTCAGCTTATTGTCTTTGATTAAAAAGTACTATAAAATACTAATAGATTACATCACATGACTACGCATAAAAAATCTGAACTCTATTTTCTACTGGCACTTGTTGTAATTGCCACGGCGATTAGTTTCTTTATTTTTAAGCCTTTTTTCCCCGCTGTAATTTTGGCGATTATTTTTGCAATTGTCTTTGCTCCCGTACATCGAGCAATACTAAGAACCACACGCAATAAGGCGGGAATAGCGGCATTTATTACAACTTTATTCGTGTTGGTAATAGCGGTGGCACCACTTATTTTTGTGGGAATCAATATCGTCTATGAAGCATCAGGACTTTATTCCACCCTTGTTACAGGAAATAATACCACCATTCTTTCAACTATCGCCGAGAAAACTATTGATGTTGTTAAGAATTACTTTTCTTTTAGCATTGATCTTAATATCGATTTTAACCAATATTTAAAACAAGGATTAACTTGGATACTGCAACACCTGGGTCCGGTGTTTTCAAATATCGCAAATTTGCTTCTAAGTTCATTTATTTTCCTTGTAGCGCTTTATTATTCATTCAAAGACGGACAAAAACTTAAGAGCGCAATAATTTCAATCAGCCCACTTCATGACGCACACGACGAAACAATCGCAAAAAAGTTGATTCAAGCAGTAAATTCGGTAGTGCGTGGAACACTTGTCGTAGCCGTGATTCAAGGTATTTTAACCTCAATTGGCTTTGCAATTTTTGGCATACCAAACCCAACGCTATGGGGTAGCACAGCAGCGGTATCCGCCCTCATTCCGGGAGTCGGAACCGCGATGGTTTTAGTGCCGGCAATATTGTTTCTCTTCTTAACGGGGCAATTATGGGCATCGGTTGGGTTACTTTTTTGGGCAATATTGGCGGTTGGGTTAATCGATAATTTTTTAGGTCCAAAATTTATTGAAAAAGGCGTCAATATTCATCCGTTTATTATTTTGCTCTCCATATTGGGCGGAATTGGTTTTTTTGGACCACTCGGCTTTGTCCTTGGACCATTAGTGGTTAGTCTTCTTTTTGCGCTTTTAGACATCTATCTATCAATCAGAAAAGAGCATAATTAATAAAAGTTGCCAGGATTAAAATCAATATTGATGTTTAAAGCACAGTAAAAGAATCTAATAAACATCAGACAAAACTGTTTAATGTTATACGTTTTTTTGTGATGTCTTTAGGTCCAACCTTTGCAAAGGTAGGACCTAAAGCGCGAAGTTCACAACACGACGGCAAAATTTTGCTGATACAAACAAATTTTCTCGAACCATGAGCAACATTCAACCACTATTGACAATAATTGGCCCTTATACTATGCTTCTATGTTGCTTCGTAAAAGGCCTTTTTAGAGGCGTTTGACGGCGGCGGTGCTGTCCCTCCACAGTACCGCCACTGTCCAACATGTCAGGAGGGTTTGACGATGCAATAAGGACATATCGATTGCTCATTTCAAACAATATATCGAAATACCGTTGGATTTGAAAAGGGAATATTATCCTTTTTATGAAATTGATTTCCTCATCAAATCTGATGGTATTTTAGACGCAACAGAGGACAAGAAACAATTTCTGTCTATCTGTTGCGGGTGGTAACCCAGGCAAGTGTTGCGCCATTCTTGTGCCTCACTTAAAAATACTAGAGGATCCGCGCGAGTGATTGCGCGTGAAAGAATCGTGCCTTGCCTGGGTGCCACTTTGTTCGATATATTAAATATTAGAGTTTCAGAATCATGAGGGAAGCAACACCCCGTTCTCCTTCGGGAGACAACAAGGGGGAATCAGCCTAAAATTGGCGCGTCTTCCCTAAAATGGGTTTTGGAACTTTTCTAGCCGTACGTTATCTCCGAGGTCTTTAGGGTAAAGGTGTCCACCCACACCCGCATCCCAAAAAGCCTCACGAGATCAGCGTACGGTTTTTTCTTTTTTGAGGCATAAATATATTCCTTGTGCGGTCATTTAACTTGCGCTATCCTTTGAAGCAATGACCACAAAAACATCAATTCGAACCCACGATTGTGGGGCGTTAAGAAAAGAACAAGTCGGCGAAACAGTAAATTTAGCCGGTTGGGTAAATACGCGTCGTGATCACGGCGGGGTTATTTTTATTGATTTGCGTGATCGCTATGGTATAACACAACTAACATTTCGCCAAGAAGTTGGTAATGAGATTTTTGAGCTTGGCAATAAATTAAGAAACGAATACGTAATCAAAATTTCCGGCACAGTTACGGCGCGTCCCGCTGATATGGTGAATAAAAACCTGGTGACAGGAGAAATTGAAATTGAAGTAAAATCGGCGGAAATTTTAAGCACTTGCGAAAATTTACCATTTGAAATTGCCGGCGAGAGCAATGCGAATGAAGAAATTCGCCTCAAATACCGTTTTTTGGATTTACGTCATCGCCGTTTGCAGGATCTATTAAAGCGTCGTGATGAATTGATTACATATATTCGTCAATATATGCACAAGAACGACTTCACGGAGGTACAAACACCTATTTTGACTAATTCCTCGCCGGAGGGTGCGCGTGATTTCTTGGTTCCAAGTCGACTTTATCCGGGCAAATTTTATGCTTTACCTCAGGCACCTCAGCAATTCAAGCAATTATTAATGGTCTCCGGTTTTGACCGTTATTTCCAAATCGCACCTTGTTTCCGAGATGAGGACCCGCGTTCCGACCGACACCCCGGCGAATTTTATCAACTTGATTTGGAGATGAGCTTCGTAGAACAAGAAGACGTTTTCCAGATGATTGAGCCGTTAATGATTGAACTCACTAAGGAATTTAGCGACAAAACCATACTACAAGCGCCATTTCCGCGAATTACTTGGCATGACGCGATGAATACGTATGGAATCGATAAGCCCGACCTTAGATATGACCTGAAAATTTCAGATGTTTCAGAAATGGTGGCCGGATGCGGTTTTAAGGTGTTTGCAGATGCAATAAATAATAACGGGGTCGTAAAGATGTTGCATGTTACGGGCGGTGCAAAGTTTACGCGCAGTGAAATTGATGGCTTAACCGAAAAAGCGAGAGCTTCCGGTGCCAACGGTCTGGCATATATTTTAATAAAAGACGGAAAACCCGCTTCACCAATTGATAAATACCTGGGAGAGGAACTTACCAACAAGTTGGTGGCAACTGTCGGCGCAAAAGATGGTGACGCATTATTCTTTGGCGCGGGTGAATGGTTGAAAACATGCAGTTCATTGGGGCAGGTAAGAATCGCATCGGCCGATTTACTAGGCCTTAAAGATCCTAAAAAAGCCGCCTGGTGCTGGGTGATCGATTTCCCAATGTATGAATTTAACAAGGAAGAAAATAAGATCGATTTTTCTCATAATCCATTCTCAATGCCACAGGGTGGCATGAAGGCTCTTGTGGAAATGAATCCACTAAAAATCTTGGCGTACCAATATGATTTTGTATTAAACGGATTTGAGATAAGTTCCGGCGCCATCCGAAATCACGAACCAGAAATTATGTACAAAGCTTTTGAAATTGCAGGATACTCCCATGAAGAAGTAGATAAACGTTTTGGAGGAATGATTTCGGCCTTTAAATTTGGCGCCCCTCCACACGGTGGTTGCGCGCCCGGTATCGATCGACTAATGATGGTCCTCTGGGACATGATAAGTATTCGCGATATTTACGCGTTTCCCAAAAACGGCAAAGCACAAGACGCGATGATGAATGCACCATCGGAAGTTTCCGAAAAACAACTAAAGGAATTACACATTGCCGTTACATTGCCAAAAATTAATGATAAATAATTCTCAAAAACTCAACCGAGTTGGTTATGTTTTATTGGTAATCGCCGCATATTTTATTGGCGCGACAGTCAATAATAACAAAATATCGAATAACATTATTAACGGTTCTGCGTTTCAGCAATTAAACGGATCCGCAAAAACCTTACCGAAATCGATCGATAGCGGATTAATTAATGAGGTATGGGATATAGTGCAAAAAAAATACGTCAGCACGATAAATGAGGAAAAAATATCCGAAGGGATTATTGGTGGATTAGTAGCCGGATTGGGGGACCCTTTCTCCGCGTATGCCAACAAGCAAGAAACAAAACAGTTTGCGGAGGAAATTAGTGGTAAATTTTCCGGTATTGGAGTAGAAATAGCGATAAAAAATGATTTAGTAACAATAGTCGCTCCACTTAAAGATTCACCGGCAGAAAAGGCAGGAATTAAAGCAGGTGATTTTATTATCAGTATTGACGATAAGGCAATAAAACAAGATGAATCAATCACGGAAATTGCCAATAAGATTCGCGGACCGATCAATACGGAAGTAAAATTAAAAATTATTCGCGAAAAACTTGATAAGGCAATCGATATCACGATAAAACGGGACAATATTGAACTAAAAAGCGTAACCTTGGACATTAAGGATGGTATTGGTATTATCAGTCTCTCTGTTTTTCATGAAGATACGGCGGGAAAATTTAAGCAAATTGTAAAACAACTAACACAGGCACGAGTTAAGGGAATTGTACTAGACATGCGAAATGATCCCGGAGGTGTTTTATTCGGCGCTGTTGAAATTGCCGGACATTTTATCAAAGAGGGAGAGATAGTTGTTCGCGAAATTCCAAGAGACCCAAACAAAACCGTCACTCACTACTCAGAAGGACCCGGTGAATTAAGTAATATCCCGACCGTAGTTTTGTTGAATGGAGGGTCTGCGTCAGCCTCCGAAATTCTTGCCGGCGCATTACGTGATATTCGTGGAATAAAAATTATCGGTGAAAAATCTTTTGGGAAGGGCTCAGTGCAAGAAATGATTAACCTAAGCGATGGATCAAGCTTGCGCGTAACAATTGCGAAGTGGTTTATGCCTAAAGGGGGAGAAATAGCGGAAAAAGGAATCGCCCCGGACATAACTATCACCGATGAAGATTCAACAGACAAAATTGACGTCCAACTAGATAAGGCGATAGCGGTGTTACAGGCGGAAATTAGTAATACGCGTTAGGACGTATTAATTAATGCTAATAATTTTCAATTATCAATCCGCCAGCTGGCGGATGCAATTTTCAAATAATTTTCAATTTTTAATGTTCAATAACTACGTCGTTGTTTGAAAATTGAGTATTGGAAATTATTTGAAAATTGGCAATTGAACATTGAAAATTTGGATTATAAAACAAAAATATTCTTTCTTGACTAGATATTGCATTGTGTATGCCCATAATGTTATATTTTTCCCATGACTGATATTAATGTAGTTTTACTGGAGAACGTAAAAGGCATCGGCCAAGCCGGCGATGTAGTAACGGTTAGTGAGGGATATGCGCGTAATTTTTTATTTTCCAACGGTCTTGCGGCACAAGCCACCGCCGGTCGAGTCAAGGAATTGGAAAAAAAAGCAACCAAAAAGAAAGAAGAACAAAAGATGATATTAGAGGAAGTTCAAAAACATGTTGATATGATAGATGGAAAAACAATTTCCATGAGGTTAAAGGTCGGTCCAGAAGGACAAGTATTTGGCTCTATCTCAGCCAAAGACATAGTGGTAGAAATTGAAAAGGCGCTAAATGTGACACTGCCAAAGGGCACAGTGCGCTTAAAGAACCCAATCAAACAAATTGGTGAAACCCCAGTCCATTTAGAATTTCCTCATGCCTTGGAAGCCGATGTGATTGTCGTTGTCGAAGGTGAAGATGACAAAACGACCAAGTAATAAAATCTAAACTACAACCAATGTCCCAAAATACAAAAGAAACCAACCCGCAAGCCGAAAATAAAGCTCGCGGTTCTTCGACCGATATTAAAAAACCAAAAATTATCGTTGTAACAGGCGGTGTGCTGTCTGGTCTCGGTAAGGGAATTGCGTGCGCGTCAATGGGTAATATCCTAAAAAGGCAGGGTTTTAAAGTAAATATTCAAAAATTTGATCCATATTTAAATAGTGATGCCGGAACACTTAATCCCGGTGAACACGGGGAATGTTTCGTTACAGACGACGGTGGTGAAACAGATTTGGATCTTGGGCACTATGAACGTTTCTTGAATGAAAAACTCACTCGCGATTCTTCGGTAATGGCCGGTCGCATTTATGCCGCCGTCATTGAGAACGAACGTAAGGGGTTATATTTAGGCAAAACGGTACAAGTTATTCCACAAGTGACGGACATGATAAAAAGTCTGCTGTGGAAGGCGGCACAAAGTGTGAATTATGATATTCATATTGTCGAAATTGGAGGCACTGTTGGTGATTATGAGGGTGTTGTGTTTCATGAAGCCATGCGTCAATTACACCTTGATGTGGGACGAGAAAACGTGCTCTATGTCCATTTAGTATTTTTACCGTATCTGGAAGCCAGTGGAGAAGTTAAATCAAAACCGGCACAAAACAGTGTTCGTGATCTACGCAACATAGGAATTCAACCTGACGTTTTAGTCGTACGGAGTGATTACCCAATTCCGGAAAAAGTGGTAGTCAAATTGGCTCAATTTACCAACGTAACCCCGGACGCGATTGTGCCCATGCCAACACTGGAATCTGTTTATGAAGCGCCCCTTGTAATGCAGAAATATGGTCTTGATAAATTAATTTTAAAACATTTTGGCATAGAACAAAAAGCCAAATTTAATAATGGTCATTGGGAAAAATTAGTTAAAACAATAAAACAAGTAAAACCGAAATTAAAAATTGCGATAGTGGGGAAGTATCTTGACATGAAAGATACCTACATGAGTTTAACCGAGGCCTTAAAATCGGCCTGCTGGAACAACGGACGTGATTTGGAAATTATTTGGGTGGATGCGGAAGAAATTGAAAAGAAAAAACTTTCGGTTACAACGTTAAAAAAGGTCGCGGGGATTGTTGTGCCCGGGGGTTTTGGAAAACGCGGTACAGAAGGAAAGATTACGGCTATTCGTTTCGCCCGTGAGAACAATATTCCATATCTTGGCCTATGTCTCGGCATGCAATTGGCAACAATCGAATTTGCGCGAAATGTTGCCTGCATTGCGGATGCGGCAAGTGAGGAATTTAATCCGAAATCTACAAACCATGTAATTCATATCATGGAAAGCCAAAAGGGAATTGATCGCAAAGGTGGCACAATGAGACTTGGTGCTTGGCCTTGTACCCTCAAAAACGGCTCTAGGGCGCGTGAATTGTACGGAAAGAAGGATATCACAGAACGCCATCGTCATCGCTTTGAATTCAATAATTTCTACCGAGAAACGCTTGAGGCAAAGGGTTTACTTATATCTGGAACTACACCTGACAATAAACTAGTGGAAATGATTGAAATCCCCGATCACCCGTTTTTTATTGCCTCTCAATTTCATCCGGAATTCAACAGTCGACCAAATGTGCCACACCCGTTATTTGATGGGTTTGTGAAGGCTACAATAAAAGATAGAAGCTGATATTTTTAAAACAAAACCAAGGAGAGTAGTTTAAGGGGATCATGCGCAATAGTGGGATACCAGCATAAACAGAATTACTACAATACTTCATATCAAGACGTCGTCGTTACCCTTTTTTATTCAAAGTTACACACGCTTCGGCGGTGTTACTATGATGGGTTAAAGGGCGAGGGTGGATATATTTAAGAAGCAAAGATTGTTCCATTTTCATAATCCCTCCTCGCCTCCTTTGAATAAAGGGAGGAAGCGCTACGACTATGCTAAATGACCCACTATTGCGCATGATCCGTTTAAGGTCCGACCCTTGCTCATGTCGGATCCTAAAGCGTTAACTAAAAAACGACCACATGGGCCGTTTTTTTGATTTGATTATTTGACTAGTACGTGCACCAAACTGCGGATTATCGTCTTGCCGTGGAACGAACGTAATTTCTTTTGTTGAAACTTAACAATTCCGGCCACGCGAGCGTAAAGCGTGTCATCTTTTCCGATTTTGACGTTGGTACCGGCGCGATAGCCAGAACCACGCTGACGAACAATGATCGACCCGGCCGTTACTTTAGAACCGCCATAAATTTTAACACCAAGACGTTGTCCTTGTGAATCGCGTCCTAACGCGGTTGAACCTCCAGCTTTTTTATGTGCCATATAGGTGAGAAATGATTACTTTAATTGACTTAAGCAGATTAAACGATAATAGAAATTTTGTCCAGAGCATTATGAGGGGGCAGGAAATAGGGTGTAGGAGGTAGTGTCCTACAGACAAAATTAGTTTTTTCGCAATCTGACAATGTCTCTAAGTATCACTGCGTCCGGACGACCATATAGCATCATTCCTTGACCGGCGTCGCGAAAAGCGGGATTTACCCAGCCTTCGGGCACTAAATTTTCAACACTGTAACCTTTTGGCAAAAATTTTCTTAATTCTTCCTGCATAAACGGCGCCCTGACGATACGTTTATCCACACGAAAAGCAGGGAGGGCCACAACCACCGTCGCTCCACTTTTGAGTACATTGTTGATGTTGTTGAGGAGGGCATAAAGCAACTGTTGCGTTCTTACAAACACATTCTCAATTTCAAAGGCCGATAACTCATGATTAGTAGCCGGACCAAGCCAACCTTCGGACGCAACCGCGTCAAGTGAATTATTTTCAATCTCTCTTAAGGGTTTTTCGATGTCTTGCGCCATAACAAGGACATTTTTTCTCGGATCAATTAAATTAGGAAATGTGTTTTTTAACCAATCGGTATTAATTTTTGTTCGTTCAACTTGCCTTAAAGAAATATCCGTTGCCACTACATTAAAACCCTGCAACATCGCTTCGGCGACAATTGTACCCGCACCACAAAACGGATCATAAATTTTTGAGCCGATTTCCGCTTTTGTGAAATTAATAAAAATTTGCGCTAGTTTTACCGGCAACATTCCTTTTCCGGGATCGGCTTCCGGACGCTCACGATCACGACGAGTGTAAAAATCAATATCTTGAACAGCGGAAACAATCATCGCAGAATAACGAGCTTTTTCTAACTCTACTATGTGGATCCCAATCGCCTTAAATGGCACGCCCGAATTAAATAATTGAGCAGTGCTTAATACGGTTCCGGTTTGCGGAACAATTACGCGACAACCTTTTTTGTTCAATAATTTCTTAATTTGAATTCCCAATGTTCTAATATCACGCGGACTTTTTGAATCGGATAGGGAAGTGGTAAAAGTTTCAAAGGAGATTGAGAAAATTGGTTTTTGATTTTCCGAGAACCGATTATCTAAACCGGCTATTTCAAGAATGGCTTCGGCGGACAACTCTGATAATTCCCCGATTATTTGCGCAATCATTGGCGTACCCCCCAAGCCATCGATAATCGCCTGACACTTTAAGTTTTCATTGGTTTTTACAATTAAATATTTTGGTAGACGTGACAAATCAAAATCCGCCACAATTTTTGTGCGCTTAAAATAGTCATGAACCTCAACGGCCGATAGGCCGGGGTTACTTCCGAGAAAAAAGGCGTATTCCATATATCAGCAATAGTTGTAACATATAATCAGGATGAGCGTAACTGACCAATGGCAAAAATTGACCGCCAAACGTGAGGATAAGGTTTTTATGTGGGTCTTATGCGTATTACTGATCATTTTGGGTTATTTGGTGGGTTATTGGTCATCAGAGACAAAAAAAGCGTCTCCGATCGTTTTTCAGGGTATTTCAGCTGTTCCTACAGTACTTTCGGATGCCGATATCACAGTATTGACCGATGCGATTAAGGCCACTCCCGTTGCGAGTATTATTCCACGCGTTGCCGGAAAAATGGATGTTAATAGCGAATATGTGGCGTCAATTAATGGCACAAAATACTATTTTACAAGTTGCGCGGAAGTTAAACGTATCAAAGAAGAAAATCAAGTTTTCTTTAAAACGGAACAAGAAGCGATTGATGCCGGCTACGAACCGAGTGTTTGTGTGACAAAAGGGAATTAATACTTCATCTCTAAAAGATAAAGTAAAAAACGTTATGCGTTTTGCAACGGATGAAATTTTTTATGCGTCGTTTCGGCAAACTTGTCGGAGGGATGCACATATCTCGTTGTAGTCTCAAGAGATTCGTGACCGAGTAAAATTTGAATTGCCGCGGGGTTGGCACCCGACTCGGCAAGATAGGTGGCAAACCCGTGTCTTAGGGAATGGGCTGATGTTGGCACGACAATTCCAAGCGCCTCGCGATATTTTTTAATTTTATCTTGAAGATAATTTGTAGAAATTCTTGCTTTTTGTGATTTTGCGTTTCTGCCACGAAGTGGGGTAAACAGCGCGCCTTTTTTTTCTTTATGTAAAGATACATATCGATTAACATATTCCGTGGCTCGGGGCGTCATATAAACAAAACGCTCTTTTTTTCCTTTTCCTTTTACAAATATTTTTCCTTTTCCATCCAACTGGTCGCAATTCAACGACACAAGTTCTGAAATTCTCATCCCTGTCGCAAAGAGTGTTTCCAGTATCGCGCGATTTCTTATCGCCACCTCCTTATTTTTTTCCATTGTTGTCGGTGCCTCAATCAAGCGAATCAGTTCCTCCAACTCCGCCACGCGCGCGTGACGTCTTTCCATCCTAATTAAAGTGACCGCCTCGCGCGGAATAGGACAGGAAATATCATTTGCAATTAAAAAAGACAAATATGAACGAAATGCGGAAAGCGCTCGATTAATAGAACGAGACGATAGGGTAGAGGTCCCCGCATTAACACCGTTTGCCGTTTTGCGATCAATCGACACTAACTCGGCTTTATACAATTCCAGTGCCTGCTTATCAAATTTTTGGAAGGGGATTTGTAAATCATTTTTCAAAAAATTTTCCAACATAAGTAAATCTCTTTCGTAATTGTAAATTGTTTCTTTTGAATAGTTATGCGTTATTAAATGCAAAATATATTTATCCAGATGGGGAAGAGCGGATTTTTGTTTTGTGTCCATGGGTATGTATTTAACTGAGTATAATAGTGATTATACTCATATTAATATAACTCACTATGAAGCGCAAATACTAAATTAGGAACTACCCCACTACCAAACAAGATTAATTTTTCCCTCATAAAACTGGCTTCAAATTCTGCGATTTAAGCGTTTTTTCTATCTCACTTGCCCTCTCGGTCACATAATCCCATGAAAAATTATCTCGGACATATTTTTGGCCGTTTAAGCCGATATATTCATTAAATATCCTATCCGTAAGCAAACGTCTAATTTCGGTTACGTATTCATCTGCGGAGCTACAAACAATTATCTGCTTTTCGTGAATCGCTCCTATTCCTTCATTTCCAAAATCACTGGTTACCACAGGTATGCCATTATTCATTGCTTCGAGAATTTTTGTTTGTGTGCCGGCCGAATAAACAATAGGTGCGACCATAACTAAATTTTTTGAAAATAGGTCCTCGGGATTTTTGATAAAACCGTAATGAACAACAGGGAACTCGTCTTTACCGATTTTACGATTTTGCCACTTCCCTGCTCCAAATACATTTAATACGACATCGGGAATATAATTTTTTAACCTAGGTAATATTTCTTTTCGTAAATAAATTAACGCGTCTCGATTGTGGCCGGTACTTGAATATCCAAAAAATAATAATGTATTATCGACCGGTTTTCTTATTATTTCATTTGCGACAACCCCAATTTTTACTACGTGTATATTCCCCTTAAATGTGGCAGACATAAGGTCGTTTTTTTCTTGTTCCGATACAACCCATACTTCATCAGAATTTTCAGTAACTACTCTTTCGTAGTTTCTTATTTTTACAGCCTCCCTTTTTACAAAATAGTCTTTCCACTTATGACCAAAACCGATTGAGCGAAATAATTCCTTCGAAACAACATCTGTTAAGTCTGTCACTATATATACTTTCGGTGAAATACTCTTTGCATAATTAAACATACGAAATAGATGGATGTATGCGATATCGAATTTTTCGCCTCTGGTGATGCGAGAAATCAAATTGCTCATTCGATAAGACCAATAATAATAACTTTGCGAAGGGTCACATTGAAAATACAAAATAATTGCTTTTGCCCACGAAAACCATTTTGGCAAATATACCAGATGTACTGCGGTGCAATATTCCATTAATTTTTCTTTATAAATCAACTCCTGCCGATTTTCATAAAAAGAAACGAGTACAATCCTGTGATCTTTTGATAATGCTTTTATTAAGTTAAATGTCCGCGACTTATCACCCCTGTAAGGCGGGAATGGTAATCTTGATGTGATAAATAGAATATTCACGAACCGTTGTAATTATCGCAACATCTTTTCCTTGAGCGCCATCAGGGCCGCATATGCACTTCGTGGGTGCAATAGACGCCATGAATTACGCAGAATGACATCTGGTCTAAAATAAAATGAGGCATTAGCTTGCCAAAGTAATCTATCAAGATCACGCCTTGAAAAATTTTTGTAAGACGTAATTGCGCGATGTTGAACACTAGTTGGATGATATTCACCTGAATCCATAAAACCCTCTTTCTTTGCGATTTCATAGTATTTTGTCCCAGGAAAAGGGCTTACGATACTAAACATAATTATTTCCGGTTTTAACGCTATGACTTTTTTGATGCTATCCCAAATTTCTTGCTTCGTCTCATCTGGATTAGCCCCTATCAACATATTTACTTTTACCTGTATTCCGGCGTTTTGAAGTAATTTTGTTCCCTCATACATCTTTTCAACAGTCGCGTTTTTATTTACATAAGCCAAAGTTTTTGGGTTCAAAGATTCAATTCCCAAATCAACATATCGACAACCCGCTTTTGCCATGGCTTCCGCTGTTTCTTTTGAAACACGATCTGCGCGAGCCAAACAACCCCACTGAATTCCTAAATCCTTAATACCATCACAAATTTTTAACGTTCGTTCTTCTTCCCATAGAAATTGATCGTCAACAATAGAGACCGACCTATAGCCTTGTTTCTTTAATAACTTAAATTCTTCGATTACATTCTCGGCACTTCGTTTTCTCACTGCCGGTTTAATAAATTTTCCATATCCCTTAGGTAGATTTCCTGCCACGACTTCCCCATTATTAACATATCGCTTGTACTCAATTTCACGCGCAAAACCTATTGAGTTTGGTACGCAAAATATACACTGAAAAGCACATTGCCTTGATGTTATCATTGCGGTCATTGGCTCTCTTGGTAATTTTGGATTGTGGTAAATGTTAGCTTTGGTCAAATGTCTTGCCGGAAAAGGAAGAGAGTCTAAATCATCAATGATACCGGCAGTAACATTGTGAATATTTTCTTTAGATGTTTTAAACGATATTCCGGGGATCGTTTTAAGTTCATTTTGACCTGCTCCCTCCCCCAAAACCTTCATTATTTCAACAATTATTAGATCCGGTTCTCCCCTGGCCACAATTGTTCCTTCGTCTACCAAAAAATCATCAGGGCGATCCGTTGGGGCCGGACCAGAAAAAATTATCCACGCATCCGGCTTAATTTTTCGTATTAATGCATGTGCCCGCAAATCAATCTCCTGAGAAAGATTTACGGAATGAAATATATAAGCATTTGCAGAATCATTGATAATTAATGATTCAAATTTTTTTACTGAAATTTTCTCATTTGGCGCATCCAGAAAACCGGCAACATATCCGGCTCTCTCAAGGGTGGCCGCATATCCTAGAGCAAAAATATTGGGAATCGGATACAACGCGTACGTACAGCCATAAACCCTATCCACAGGTCTTGTTCCCGGCCAAACTGGTGGATTAACAAATATAATTTTCATAATAGAAATATCAATATAACAATAAATTACTTATTTAACGAATAATTCCCCATTAATCGCCAGCGCATCCATGCTTGTTCGTTGAAAGCAATCCAACGCTTCATCGGGAGTATTCACAATCGGCTCATTTTCATTAAACGATGTGTTTAATAAAACACTAATTCCTGTTACCTCACGCCATTTCTCTAGTAAGGTAGCAATGTTTGGCAATAATTCTTTAGTAACTGTTTGAACGCGAGCTGTTCCATCGATATGTGTTATTGCAGCCATTTTATTTCTCCATTCCGTTTTTACCGAAGCAACGATCATCATGTTTGGTGAAGCTTTTGTCATTTCAAAATACTTCTGGCTATCCTCCAACAACACCATGGGAGCAAAAGGACGAAAGTTTTCTCTTTTTTTTATGACTGCGTTAATTTTTTCTCTAATACCAACCTGTCTTGGATCTGCCAAAATTGACCTATGTCCTAACGCGCGCGGACCAAACTCCGCCCCATCTTCAAACCAACCCACAATTTTTCCATTTCTCAATAAATCCACGACTGATGAAATTAATTTTGAATTATCGATCATTTTTTTATTTTCATTTTTTTCTGAGTTAAACATTGGACCTAAGAATGCGGTATTATTACCTTTCCCTTGAAACCTGTCGCCATTTGCCAATGCGACAACAACGGCAGATCCTATGGCGGTACCATCATCGGCAGGCGCACTTGGAAACCAATAATTTTCAAACAATCCGCTTCTTTCAAGTGCTCCATTAGTTACACTATTTTGCGCCACTCCCCCACTAACAGCTAAATTGCGTGAGTTTGAATTATTTTTTGCCAACATTGCGAGGTGTAAAATGATATCCGTCGTCATGGCCTGAAGAGTTGAGGCAAGATCAAAATGTCTCTCAGTTAATGCTTGCTCACGTTTTCTTGCCGGCCCCAATATCTTTTCAAGCTGTGTAGAATATAATTTTCCAACCACCGGCGTACCGGCACCATAAGTCATTTCTGCTCTACCTTTTGTGTGAGTAAAATATTTCGTCGAAAGCCTAAATCCGTCATTGGTTTTTTTGATTATTTTACTAAATAATTCTAAATACCTTGGAGTGCCATATGAGGCTAACGCCATTACCTTGTATTCTTCTCCATACCCTGAAAATCCTAAAAATTGAGTTAAAGCCGTATAAAATATCCCAATTGAGTGAGGGAAAAATACCCTCTTTGCAATATTAATACCGTCGTCGCCTGAAAAACCCCAAGCAGTACTGACAAAATCTCCAAAACCATCTACTGACAATAAATTGCATTGATCAAAATTGCTTGTTGCGTAGGAATATGCAAGATGGGCACGGTGGTGTTCTACTTGATGGAATATTATTCTGTGTCCAATTATTTTTTGAATCTGATTTTTAGCAGAAGTAATTCTATTGGCATTATTTATCCTATGATCAATTTGTTTTAGTAGTAAAGGATTATTAATAACAGTAATTATTTTTCGCAATCGAAACAAGGCTGGATTTCGACTAATGGCCACATGATCTACTGATTTACTTGTTTGACTCAAACACCACGCAATTGCGTGTGCCGGTAATCCGCCCTCATGTTTATGACGCGTAAACCTTTCCTCAGCGACGGCGGAAACTATCTTTCCATCATCGATTAAACAAGCTGAAGCATCTCCATGAAACGCATTAATTCCAAGTACTAGCATCATTAAAGAATGCCTTATAAACTTAAAAAAAGGCAATTATGAATGATTTTGGCAAATCCGGACGTCTAAACGTGTTGTGTTTAAGTGAACATTATCCTCCGATTATTGGAGGCACTGTTACATATGTGGAAAACAGTTGCGAAAATCTTGCTAAATTAGGACAGAATGTTTATTTAGTAACTTACACCACCGACAATGTGTCTTTTCCTCCAAAAAAGTGGACAACAATTAATGGATATCATGTCTTTAACGTGGGATTACCTTTAAATATCCCCATTGATACTCGAGCTGGTCGAAAATACTATTGCCACGAGGTAAAATCAATTCTTTTAAACTTAATCTCAACACTAAACGTTGATGTTATACACGTTATGTATGGTCACTACGTGGCAGGACTTTTCAATAAATTACCATTAAAGATCCCTGTTTTCTGGACTGTGCAAAATATGCCACCCGCCGAATATTCGCCAATTTCTCCATTTCAAGTTCCACTACTCAATCTTTTAGTTACAAAAATATATTTTAGTATTGTGGAATTGGTGACAATAATTAGATTCAAGAAATACAAATTCACAACCTTTATTGTCTCTAGCGAGTATGTAAAAAAAGCATTAATTAATAAAAGAATTTCATCCACTAAAATTATCATAATACCCAATGGAGTCGACGATAATATTTTTCGTCCTGTTTCGGATTCTAATGGAAGGATAACTACTACAAGCATTTTTCCTAAAATTTTATCGGTAGCCAAAATTTCCGAACACAAAGGATTGCATGTATTATTATCGGCGACTTTAAAAATAAAGCGCCTTTATCCCGATGTATTAATTACTATAATTGGATCGATAGTTGAAGAAAGATATAAAAAAAGATTGGATGAAACCATAAAAAAATATTCCCTTGAAGCAAATTGGACCTTTATAACTAAAAAATTATGCATTGATGATTTAGTTGATTATTACAACAAGTGCGATCTGTATGTACAACCTTCAATCGAAGAAGGATTTTGTCTAACATTTCTAGAAGCATCTTCTTGCGGAAAACCAGTCATTGGTACCAACACTGGCGCTATGCCTGATTTGATAAGATTTATTGGCCAAACAAATGGTTGCTTTCCTGGCGATAGCGACTGCTTGGCCAATACGGTTATTCAAGTTGCTAGTCAGCCCCGCAATTTTCAAGACTCTCAAAAACAACACCAAATAATTATCAGTAAATATTCGTGGTCATCAGTCACAAAACAACTACTGGAGTTCTATCACAAACAAATCACTCAAACAAACTAATATTCTTCATTGGGATAATATGTGTTTGCTCCTCTCACTTTTGTTAAAACTGCGCCTAAGATATTTATGTTTGCGCGTCTCAGCGTTATTAAGCACTCCTTTGCCGTTTTTAATTTAGTTTTTCCAGGTTCGACGATGAAAACAGTATTTTTACACGTAGCAGCAACTGTTGCCGATCCGGGTACCAAAAGAAGCGGTGGCAAATCAATAAATAACCAACTATCGCGCATTTTTTCCATCAGTTCCCTTAATCGTGGTGATTGATAAATCCGAGAAGCGTCATCTGGTGCTGCGATACCAGCGGGATAAACTGAAATATGCTTATACTTTGTTTGAATGGGATCAGGAAAATTATTTGTACTTAACATTATATTACTGATACCGCTTTTTGAATTATTAGGAATATTAAATAATTTATGCATTGTCGGTCTCCTGAAATCCAGATCGGCAATAATTACATCTTGACCAACATCATGAAAAGCCAATGCCAAATTAGCTATAGTTGATGACTTGCCCTCTCCGGGGGATGTTCCCGTAAAGGCAATTGCATTTTTCGGTTCTTCTAATCCGAGAAACAACATCGTAGACTGTAGTTGCTTAAACGAATCCCTTGATCGTAAAGATCCAATGTGGCTACGGTGAAATTTATTCGTTTTTCCTATTACCGCTAATTGTAATTCCATTTCCACGTCTTCTTCTCTCACTCTTCTGTCTAATGATTCCGTAATACTCGCCATAAAAATACTACAAAATACGGCAAATATGATCATCCCGACAACCTGAATTTTTTTTGATGTGGATGATGGTATTGGTGGCGCAATGGCCAATTCAACAACTTCCACGGTAATTCCTAATGGCTGTTTTTCTTGTAACCAATTTACTCTTTCAAGAAGCACATCAACCGTAGTATTTGCCAAACGTTGCGCCGATTCAGGCGTTGAATCTGTCGCCGTAATATTAATAAACTCGGTTCCTTGAACGGGTTTCGCAAAAACATCACCCTCAAAATTTCCCGTAATGTTTTGAACACGACTAACGACACTCTTCTGCGTAGCCAATTGGGCGATAGTAGAATTGATTCTCTCAACCGTCTGTAATGATTGGATATCAATTACGGTTTTTTGTTGAGAGTGGACTAGCAAAACAGCCGTAGCGGAATATGTTCGTGCCGCTACCCAAATTAAATATATTCCCAGCAATGAAACCACCGCAAATACACCAAAAACAACCACCCACCGCTCCTTCATCGTTTTCAATAAATGTCCTGTTGAATTATCGTTTTTGTTCATTTTTCATATTTTACCACCTTATATATAATCATGGAACATACCGTATTAATATGACTCTGCGCTAAAACTGCGATCGTCTTTCGTGCTCTCAATTCCTTCTTTTGAGGAAATTGTCAACGCCGTCGTTAATCCAATAATAACCCATAAGCCAAGCATAGAGTCCACTTTAGGAAAAACGAGTGTGGCCACAATACTCCCCACCATCGTATAAACAAGACCACTTAATAAAATGTCCTTTTTAAAATTATCAGATTTTGAAATATTGAGTATTTTTCTTAACACCAATAAAAAGAAGGAGAAAAGCAAAATAATTCCGATAACACCATAATCAAATAGGTAATATACTATGCTTTCCGGTTGCTCATTGTATTGTTCATAAAAAACCGCTCCACCCAAAGACGCCCCATAAATAATTGTTTCCGGGTGTGTTTTATACATATGTAACAACTGAGGGACCCCGTATTCATTATTATTTAGTAAATATTCATAATTTAATCTTTCAATTATTCTTTTGTTTACTACATCATTTACCGATGGAATAACAACATACATAGCCATAAGTCCCAAACAAATACTGCAAAAAATCCAAACTGTTCTAATTTTAGGTTGAAAATTCATACTAAATATAAAAATTCCACCAATCCCGACAAGAGCACCTAACCATCCCGCAGTTGAAAAAGTCGCAACAAAAACACAAGTATTCAGAAAAAACAGACCCAACAATACCAACTTTAGGTTTAGATTATAATGTTTTTCTTTTACCACTCGCCAAGTAATCACCGCTAATAATATTGAAACTGGTAATAAAATTCCCGCCAAATCCTTTGGTTCACCAGCCAATGATGATACTCTAAAAAAATTTCCAAATGGCGTACTGAAAATACCCACAGCACCGGTTGGATTAAACGCGCCTCGGTATATATAAATTGCCGGTAAATTAAACAGATAAGCAAAAAACTGATAAATGCCATAGAGACAAAGAAATGACGTACCCGCCATTAAAACTTTTAACATTACAACAACTTCTTTTCTCGTGCGACATATCGTTAAAATTACCAGAGGAATTGAAGCCTTAAGAATAAACATCAAAATCTGGGATGCCTGTTTAGTGGCACGGTCGCGAAATAAACTATCTCCTATCGGGCCATAGGCGGTAAGGATATTTTTTATCGGAAAACTGGGAATATTCAGTAACGCCGATATTGCTAAAAAAAATATTACTACAATTAACATTTTTTTTGCGGGGTAGCCTTTTAAAGCAATTATTAATTCCCGCGTAAAATATATAGGGATTGTCAATAATGTAATGAATAGTAATGCGCGGGGAATATTTACCATAACCCCTATGTCGATAAATATTGCTTGAAAACCGAGAAAAAATATAAAAAGAAAGAGTACTTTACGAGACGGAATAAATAAAAAAATAAGAGCGCCCAGTGGTATCAGTATAGGCAAAAACGAAAAAAATGATTTAATTATTTCGTATACAAATATCGAAAGATTCATGTGCTCTGAAAAAGCGCCGTAAGTAATTCGATACGCGTCAAGGAAACATTTTTATATTGAACCTTATTCTTAAACAAAAAATACAGCAAACCAGGCATACTATATTGGCCCATCGCTATATTGTAAATTGCAAAGAAGAACAATCTTTTCTTTCCAAAATGCTTTTTAATGATAATTGCCAAATTTGCAACATAACTTTGTATGTTTTGAACCTTATCGATATTCCACTGCTCTTGTAATGCCAAATGCTCTGCGTTTAACAGGGGTTCATATAAAATCTTCCAACCACTGCCAATAACTTGTAAACCAAGATCAAGACCATGATGCGCAATTCGACCATTATTTAATCGAAAATCAACTTCCAACTTTCTACTTATTTCTCCACGAAAAACCATGTTGCCCTCGCAAAAAGCATTAATATTATCAGTTCTAACTGATAAATTTTTTATCACAGCAAAACGACCAAACCAACTAAGTTTCGCCGGAAATACATTGCCTTTTTTGGTATTACTACAAAATTGTGCCCCGACAACAGCACCAATACGTGGCCCACTCTCATAAAAAGCCAATAACGCTTTTTCAACCCAGTTTGATTTTACCAAAACATCGTCGTCCAAGATTCCCACGTAATCCCCTTCCGCGACCCTTAACCCTTCCTTTAAGGGAGGTAAATACCCAGGGATAGAAACAAAAAGTACAGTTATTCTAAATAAATTATTATCGTCTCGATATTTTTCAATAAATTCTCTTGTTTTTAGATCAGTGTCGCGTACAACAATTACTAGTTCATCAGGCAATCTAGTCTGGTTCTCCATAATATTTAAACAACGCCCCAATGCTTCCGCTCTTAAATAGGTTGTAATAATTACAACAAATTTAGGTTTATACATATCAACCCCCTAGAGAAGGTAAATAATTTTGTGCATCGACTGGAATTCCGTTTTTTCTCACTTCAAAATGCAAGTGAGGACCGGTAGAAAGGCCCGAACCACGACTTCCTGGGGCACCACCTGTGTGCCCTATTATCTGCCCACGTGTAACATACGTCCCTTCATTAACACTGGCATTTATAACGTGTCCATATACCGTTGAAATATTATCTCCATGAATTAGTAATATGTATGAATACCCCGTACCCGAAGAAAGATGAATTTTACCGACATAACCATCCGCAGTCGCCCTAATTGGTGTCCCCATATCAATTGGCATATCAGTCCCGGTATGAGCACCAATCAAGGATGCGTACGGATAACCGGAACAATGAAAGCCACATGAAATTCCAAAAATTGGATCTATTGGCCAATCAAGTTTACCAACCCCACTTAATTTTCGATAACCCTGTCTCTCCAATTCCTGGCGAATAGCAGTGTCTAAACGAGATATCTCAGCATCCTGCTTTTTTTGCTCTGCGACGGTCTGGTTCAATAATTTTCCATATTCATATTCCTGCGCGCGCGTTAATTCCAATAAGCGAGTTTTTGCTTCTTGCTGTTGACCTAAAATATTTTTTTGACTTATTTGTCTTGCCTGCAAACCATCCAGTTCCCTTTTGAAATCATTAAAAGTTACTTCTCGTGCCTTCAAGGTTTCCTGCAATTCTCGAATACGATCAAGAGTGATCTGACTATTTTGCTCGGCACGATAAACCGAGCGAATTTCTCTTATCGCGTCTGATAAGGTGGCATATTTAAAGAAAGACTGCACACTCCCCATTGTATCCAGCGCCTGCAATGTTCTAAGATACTCTTTCAATATCACTTTTTGATTTTCAATTTGTCTATCAACAGTTTCAATTTCCTCTTTTAACGCTTCACTTTCGGTTTGTAATTCAGAAATCTGAGCATTTGTTTTATCAATTTCCAACGTTAAACTTGTTACTCCGTTATCTATTATTTTAATTTGACCGGACAACGTGAGTGCCTGTGATTGTTGTTTTGCAATTGAGGTCTTAAACTCATTAATTTTTTGTTCAATCCCATCAATTACTTTTCTTTTTTCAGCCATCTGCTGACGCAGATCATCTAAAACATCGCCCCGCGCGAAAGGCGTCACCCCCATAAAAAAGGTTACCAATATTAAAGTCCCAAATATTTGTTGAGATTTAGTTTTACCCATCAACCTAATTGTACAACAGCTTCTCGCATTCGCTTAATAGTCTCCGGCTTTCCCAGCAACCAAGCCAATTCATGAGGTCCAGCACTATTCTCCTTCCCTGAAAGCGCGTAACGCATTGGCCACAATGTTGTTGCTCTTCCCATTTCGGTTTTATCTACAATTTCCATTATTTTGGTTTGAAGGACCAAAAGATCAGACCAGACTTCCATAGGCAAAATCCCAATTTCTTCAATTAATACTGCGAGAGCATCTTTTGCTCGATCCTTGCCGTCGTTTTTCCATGGAATTTTTTCCGTGTCCAAAACAGGCTCGTTCGTTATATCCAGCACTAATTGCGGAATTTCTTTTAGAAGAGTAATTCTTTCTTTTTCGACTCTAATTATCTTTAACAGAAAACCTCTATCAATTTCTATTCCGCTTTTATTAATAAATGGCTTGGATCTTTCCATTAAATCCTCCGCAGAAAGTCTTTTTATATGTTGTTTATTTAACCAGTTAAGTCGATCAAGCGAAAAAACTGCCCCCGCCTTTTGTACATTTTCCAATTTAAAGGCAGCTTTTAGTTCTTCCAACGTAAAAACCACTTGTTCTGTTTTGGGATTCCAACCCAAGAGTGCAACTGCGTTAAGAAGTGTTTCCGGTAAATACCCCTGATCCTCCCTAAGAGATTTAAGAGTAAGAACCACATCTCCGGATCGTTTAGACAACTTCTTTTTCTTTTCATCAAGAATTAACGGCAAGTGAGCATATCTGGGCGTTACATATCCCAATGCTTTCTGTAAACTGATGTGTTTCGGAGTATTACTTAATCCATCCTCGCCACGAATAATGTGTGTAATACCCATCTCTGCGTCATCAATTACAACAGCGAGATGATATAGTGCCTGATTATCCCCCTTTGAAATCACAAAATCGTCCACCATATCAGAAGAAAACTTAACGTTTCCCCGAACCAAATCATCAAATACTATCGTCTCGCCCAGATCAACCTTTAGTCTTACAACAAAGTTTTCTTTTTCTGCTCGCATGTCACTCTCCTCCAAAGTCAAAACACGACACGTTTTATCATATTTAAACGATTTCTTTTCCATTTCAGCAATTTCACGCATTTTATCAAGCCGTTCTTGTGAACAAAAACATCGATATGCCTTACCATCTTGCAGAAGTTGTTTAATTTTTTCAGAATACTTGCTGGTTCTTTCGGATTGTTTATATGGCGCATTCGGACCGCCAATATCGGGGCCTTCATTCCAACTCAATCCAAGCCATTTTAGGCTCTCAAAAATATCTTTCTCACCTTCAGAACTGTAGCGTGCAACATCTGTATCCTCAATTCTAAGAACCAGGTCTCCATTGTTTATATGAGCAAACAAATAATTATAAAGAGCAGTACGCGCGTGCCCAACATGTAAAAAACCAGTCGGTGATGGTGGAAACCGAACTCGCACCTTTGGCTTATTTTCTGAATTTTCTTGCATAAAATTTATTTAGTTGCGAAATAAGAATAATCGAAGGGAAAACCATTGTAGCTCTAAATACCCTAATAATCCTTGATGGACGCTGATATAACCGCCAAAACCATTCTAATGCATGTTTTTGCAAACGCAATGGCGCCCTAACTGCGTTTCCCGCTATGAAGTCCAATGTTCCTCCAACCCCCATTGCAAACCTCACAAAAGGATATCTGTGCATATTTTGATTGATCCACTCCTCTTGCTTTGGGGAACCATAAGCAACGAAGATAATTTCCGGTCGTATTTCAATAATTTCATTGTGTAATATTTGTGGCGAATATGGTGTGGCGGTATGGTCTGGACCATATGCCCAAATATTTATTTTTTTATACCGACTAATAATTCTTTTAGCAGCTCTTTGCGCCGTTTTGCGTTCACCGCCAATTAAGTAAACTTTTTTGTTTTGTTGTTCCGCAATTTGAATAATATCCCAGAACAAATCAGCTCCTGAAACTCTCTCAGGATAACCAACATTAACCGTTCGACCAAAAACCACTTGCCACAAAGAACCAATAAACAACTTAATTATTCCCACAATACTTGTTGATTGATCGGCTAATTCCGTAAATCTTAAGGCCCAGCATATTCCGGCCCCGTCCGGAGTAATCAAATCAGCTTTTTGAAGAATTGTTTTATACCATGCGTCCCTGCGAGCCATAAGAAGAATTTCCGGATTTACTGTAACAATATTAGTTGAGACATTGGTTAATATTCTCTCCTCGCACCATAATACGATATCTCGTTTTGTCGCAAAAACAACAGGCACATCAAAAATATTAGTCATTTTAGCGTAAATATTCATGTTTTGATTATAGGCAATATGTAAAAATAGAGATATGCCTAAATTTTATTGATAATATGAACACTATGCTAGGATCAAGGTATGCCAGTCTTTTTTTATGAAAATTGTGTTAAATTTGTTCAACTAATGTGCTTAAAGACCCATGACTTATCAAAAGCATGACAATAGGAATTTTCCAAGTTCAACAATTTTTTGAAGATGATTAAATAAATGAAAAATACCGATCAAGTGATTGAAGTTGTCCCCCTCGTTGCTCTGCCCCCGCAGGGTAATCAAAAATATTCTTACATCGTTCCAAACAATATGAATGCTGTGCCTGGCGATTTGGTAAGAATTCCATTCTCAAATCGCATTATTAATGGAGTGGTGTGGAGCAAAACAAAGAAAAAAAATATATATCTAAAAAACATAATTGAGATTGAAAGAAAAAACATTGCCACAAAACACGACTTAAGATGGCTGGAAATGTTTTCTGACTATTCTCTCGAATCCCTATCTTTATTAACAAAGGCTTTAGTATCAAATAGAAAATCGTTCACCGAAAAGCGTTTCAATAATCCTGAAATATCAAAAAGACACGGTTCGATTGTAATTAAGTTTACAGAAAAAGAACTGGAAAAAATATTAAAGACAAAAGGCGCTGGACAAATTTTAATCCTTATTCCAGAAATTATTTTTGGAGATGATATTTCAAACATTTGCAAATTAGCTGGAAGAAAATGTGTCTTCTACAACAATCAGTTATCTCAAAAGGAAAAAAATGACGTCACAAACGAAATATATGAGAATCAATTTTGCGTAGTTATTGCTACCCACAGCGGAATATTTCTCCCTTTTAGTAATTTAACTGCAATTATTTTAATAGAACCTGCCTTGCCTTCTCACCGCCAATGGAACATGCACCCGTTTTATGACGCTCGTGTTGGGGCTTATTTAAAATCCATAATTTATCAAATACCACTCACCTTTCTTGTCTCTATCCAAACTTTTGCAACATACTCACTATCCAACGTCAAAAATAAATATCAGACTTTTGAAAAAATTACGGTTATTAATAAAAATTGGAACGAACAAGGTTTTTTTTCTGATGAAATATTAAACCTAATTAAACGAAAAATTAGTCAGCAAAACAAAATTCTTATTTACCACGATGCCATTGGTTATGAAAGTTTTTATGTATGCAAGGACTGCGGAAACACTCTGCGGTGTGAACAGTGCGGTTCAATTCTTCAGAGACAAAATAAAGATTTATTTTGCAAAGCATGCAAAGCCATAACCGGCACTCTACAAGCGTTTTGCGGAAAGTGCGGTAGCCCCAAAATAAACGCCCTTAAAACAGGTACGCGCTCAATCGAGCAATTATTAAAAAAAGCGTTCCCTGAACTGAATATCATTAGAATAGACAAAGGTGTAAAAATAACTGACTCATTAATTTCATCCCTAACTGATGCAAATATCGTAATTACCACACAAATACTATTTTCAATAGTCAATAAAGCATTTTTTGATTGTTGCATTGTCCCCGACTTTTCTACAGTTACAGGCATTACGCACTTTGATTCGCTTGAAAAGTCGCTCATTATCCTACAAAGACTAAACAAGCTTATTCGAAAAAACACCGACCCGACAATTTACATCAATGAACGAAACAATGATTCTGGAATATTAAAACATATTAAGAACCGCACAATTAATGAATTAATAGAAAATGACACAGAAGACCGCAAACAGCTCCTATTCCCCCCTTTCGGGCGCATGCTCACATGTGAAAAAGAATTCGCAACTGAAATTTTGGCTCAAAAAGAAACAAGAATATTAAGAAGTAAAATTTCAAATAGTGAAAGCAGGGGGCAAATTAATATCATAATTTTTAAAAGACAATCAAAATATGTTGGGCAGATTATTATTCGCACCAATGAAAAAAACATCAGTGTTTTATGTAAAGCAATTCCTAATTCATGGTCAATAGACGTTCCATTTTCATGGAGCAATTTATTCGCGCACTGATTAAGCTATTTGTTATCTATCATTTATCACGAAAACATATTTGCTTTTCTGATAGCAGATATTAAGTCCTCTCTTCTACTGCAGATAAAGCGATAATTTTTTGCGCTCCAAGCGACCAATCAAAATCTGATTTTATCCAATTTCTACCCCTTATGCCCATTTTTACCATATCCAGTTTACTCATTTTGATAATTGCTGATGCTAAACTTTTTGAATCATTTTTAACCCACAACCCGCAACCAACCAAGTCTATTTGTTTCCATGGCGCACCGGTAGAAACAATCACCGGTACACCGTGAGCCAACGATTCAACTACAACTTGGCCAAAACTTTCTAAATGTGAAGGCAACACCAAACAATCGGTATTTGCGAATATATTCAACAAAGACGAATGTGAAATACCACCCCTCATAAATACTCGATCACTGAGTTGGTGCTTCCCAATAAAGACATTCAGGCTTTCAACGTATTTTTTCTCGCCAGTTCCATATATGTCCAACGTAAAAGTTTTCGAGTCAACCATCATCATTGCGGTTATTAAGTTTTCTAAACCTTTTATTCTATTTATTCTTCCAAGAAACATTAATCGTATCTTTTTGGAAGCGGTTTTTGTAATTAATACGGCCGGCACAATTGCGCCATTTGGTACAACTGCAGTATTAAAACGCTGAAAAATGGTTCCACACTCCTCCCGTTCCTTTTGTGAAGCAAACACAAGATGAGCACTTGGAGGAAGTAAAATTTTACAAATTATGTTCCAAAATTTCTTGATTCTCGGCTTATTTTTTCCGACCCAATTTTGCAATGCTCCGTGCGGTCGCCAAATTAATTTTTTTTTGTATATTCTACACAATAAAATCGTTGGGATTGTTGTAAACGAATACACAAAATGCAAAACAACGATATCCGCATTTTTAATCCTTGAAACCAATAGATGCATAATTTGTAATGATATCGCGGAGGAAAACATCCGTTTGCAATAAAATACTTCCATACCATCAATCACAATTGGTATTTTTGTTTCAACATCCAAATTAACTGTGCCATTTGCGTTTGTTGTTACAACAAATACTTCATGACCTTGCTCAACCCAGGCCTTTCCGGTTTGATATGAAACTTCAATAGGACCTCCATATACGTATGCCGGGTAAAAATATGGCGTTACAATCAATATTTTCATTTATTTTTTAAAATATAATTACCTTACTTACACACTATCTACTAAAACAAATTCTGGCAAAAAATATCTCCCCTATTGCAAAATGAATAATTAGTATTACAATGTATATTAACATCTATGTCAATAAGACCCATTATCCACGCCCCAAACAACATACTTTCTACCCCCAGCGAGGCGGTATTAGATCCAACGAGCGCGGAAATTAAAAGAATAGTGATTGACATGAAAGATACCGTTATCGCCTCAACGGGGGTTGGGTTGGCTGCGCCACAAATCGGAGTGCCATTACGTATTATCGTTATCAATTACGAAAATGAACCCTATGCCATCATTAACCCCAAAATAACATGGCAATCCGGGGTAACTTCCACCCTTGAGGAAGGTTGTCTTTCTGTTCCTGAGTATTTTATAAAAATTACTAGACCAAAAAAAATTATCGTTGCGGGAATTAATGAGGAAGGAACCCCTGTAGAAATCAAAGCAAATGACATGCAGGCAAAAATTTTTCAACACGAAATTGATCACATAAACGGAATTCTAATAACAGATTATCTTAAGAGTAAAATCCTTTTTTAACTATCTTAATGAACGAAATTTCTAACCAAAAAATACGAATTGTATTTTTTGGTTCTGCGGAATTTTCAATTCCCTCACTTGATTTTTTATTTAACCCACCCTTTGATATTGTGGCAATTGTTACTCAACCAAATAAAGCATCCGGAAGAGGAAAAAAGGTTTTAACAAACACAATTAATCAATGGGCAATCAATCACAACATTAACGTGTTTCAGCCCGAAAGACTATCTGATAATACTTTCAGTCGAAATTTGGCTGAACTGCGCGCTGATTTTTTTGTAGTAGTTGCCTATGGAAAAATTTTACCTCAATTTCTTCTTGATTTACCAAAATTTGGAGCGGTGAATGTTCACGGCTCACTTCTTCCCCGATACCGGGGCGCATCCCCCGTTCAATCGGCAATTTTGTCCGGAGATAATTTTACCGGCGTAACTATTATGAAAATGGATAAGGGCATGGACACGGGATTAATTTTAGACCAAAAAGAGATTGAAATTTTACCAACCGCTACTGCGGGATCCCTTAGTGAAAAAATTGCCATGCTTGGTGCCTCATTACTCGTCAGAACACTTTCTGATTTATTTTTAGGAAAAATAACGCCCATTCCACAATCATTAAACAATATTAGTATTTGCAAAAAAATCTCTAAGGATGATGCCCGTGTTAACTGGAACGATTCGTCACAAACCATTGAAAGGCTGGTACGTGCTTTTTACCCATGGCCCATTGCATGGACAATGCTAAAAAATAAGCTTCAGTCAATTAGAATTCATAAAGCTCAACTATCAGACAAAGAAACAATAGGGAAAAGACCAGGGGGAGTTTTTATTGATTCAGACAATAATTTTCTAGTTTGTTGCGGTGACAACAAAGCTCTTCACCTAATAACAATACAACCACAAAACAAGAATATAATGTCTGCCAGAGATTATCTTCGGGGTAATAATGAAATTTTAATTTCGGGCCTGGTTTAGTTTCTTTTTGGGTTACAACCCGAAAATCGATTGATCTTGTTGCTCCTTGGCCGGAATAACAACTATTCCACCGATCGTACCGATGAAAGAATTATTTCTTAAAATTCCAAGGGTGTAATTACCGGCTTCTTTTGGGATTGAAAGACAGCAATACGTTTTTAGACCCGGCTTGATCGTTAGTTTGAGACGAAAAGATTGGAGCGCGGGAGTTTCTTCGCCGGTTTCCTTCTTTAGAAATCTCAATTCGATTGGAAACGCAACCGTGACTTCGCTATTTGTTTGGATTCTAAGCCCTACCTTTTCTCCGGTACTAAATTTAGTGGCTCTGACTAAAGGAGTATTACTTTTAACGGCGGAACCGTCTGCCGATCTGCCAATAATAAAATTGCTAAAAGTACTTCCAAACGTTTCATTATTACCGCTCGACTCGATAACCGGGGCCGGTGTTTCGTTCCCAGACGGTAACCCTCCCCGAGAAGCAAAAAAGGCTCCAAAAAGTACCCCTACGACAGCGACTGTCGCAATGCTATAAATATATTTTTTTGATATATTAAGATTTTTATAATTCATTTATCTTTTAAATTTTACCGCCAACCATGAAAACTGACCAGACACAATCTTCCAGACGACTAAATATTGTTCAATCGATCATTTACGTTATCCCAGTTGATGACATTCCACCAATTTTCTAAATATTCGGCGCGCCTATTTTGATACCGCAAGTAATACGCGTGTTCCCATAAATCAAGACTCAACAAAGGCTCGTAACCCTCCAACAAAGGACTGTTCTGATTTGGAAGGGACAAAATTGACAAGTCACCGTCTTTGCTTGCCAACCATGTCCACCCGCTTCCAAAGGTACCTAATGCTATTTCAGTAAATTTAGTCTTAAAATCTTCAAAATTATTAAATTTTTCTCTGATTCCATTATTAATAGCCCCCGTTGGTTCACCTCCACTATCGGGAGAAAGATTCGTCCAGAATATACTGTGGTTACTGTGTCCGCCACCAAAATTAATAACCGCTTGACGAATGCGTTCATCGACACTTTTAATGTTCCTTAAAACCGTTTCTATTTCTACGCCATCAAAATCAGAACGTCCAGATATTGTGGCATTCAATTTATCAACATACGCCAAATGATGCTTCTCATGATGAATATGCATTGTTTGCTCATCCAAATAAGGTTCAAGAGCATCGTGAGGGTATGTTAATTTTGGTAATTCGTATTTCATGATTATTGCAATTAATAGTAAATTAATTTGAATTATTAGACGACTGACTTAACGAACAATATGGTCAAATTTTTTAAAATTCTCACCCACCACTCCGTTAAACAAAGATGATCCAATAACAATATTTTTAACCCCAGCTTTTTTTAAACTTAACAGATGCCTATCTTGAACACCACCATCGACGCCGATTTGCAAAAATGGATATTTTAAACCAACCGTTTTTATTCTATCTATGGTACTGGATATAAATTCCTGACCATTTCCACCAGGAACGACACTCAGCACAAGTAAATAATCAATTAAATCCACAAAAGGAGTAATTTTTTCCAATGCAGTAAATGGTGCGATAGCGAGACCCTTTTTTATCTTATTGATTTGCATTTTTTTTAAATGACCTTCAATACCACTCGTTTGCTCAACATGAATAATTATTCTCTTCGGTTTTACCTTTAACCAACGATCAATTTCCTTGTCAATATCCATCACCATAAAATGCAGATCAATTTTTTCAGTTTCTAAATTATTTTTTACTATATCAGGATCATTATAATTTCCAGGACGAGCAAAAATTCCATCAATTACATCAAATTGAATAATCTCTGCAAAATTTCTAACACTAATAATCCTCTCTAAATACTCCTCTTTTGTGTATACGTTTATTGCTGGTTCAATTATGCAAGACATATTAATTTATACGACGAAATATTAATTATTCTTTAGAGAATTGCTCTCTAAAAACAATCTTACCCTTCCGTCGATTGTGTCTATCGGCGGAACTAAAAACCGTATCAAGAAAATATTTTACACATTCAATTGCAATGTTTTTTTTGATAAAATGAGAACCAAAAATAATAATGTTTGCATCATTATGTTCTCGGGACCGTCTGGTGGAAAAAATATCCATAACCAGCGCCGCTCTCACCCCTTTTATCTTATTAGCCGCAATAGACATTCCAATTCCCGTATCACAAATCAAAATTCCTCTTGCCTCCGCATCTTTCGCCACGGCCTCACCTACGGCAAAAGCATAATCAGGATAATCATCCCCTCCTTCCGGTTTTTCCGGACTTAAATCGATAATATTATAGCCTTCTCGGACCAACTCCATTTTTATTGCTTCCTTAAGTTGATTGCCTTCATGATCAGCCCCTAAATATATTTTCATTATTTTAATTTAGTAAATAGTTTTTTTGAAAACTTATTAGTTACAAAATTTCCCGCAAGCCCACCAATAGCAACCAACAATACGCCTAATATTACAACAAATTGGACCGTTCGATTCGAATAAAGTGAAATCATGTGCAAGTATGCAGCCAAAATAAACAACAGACTATACCATGATCTTTTTCCCATAAATGATCCAACTAAACCAACAAGCCCTAAAGACAATGTAAGCCACGAGAAAATATCACCAATTGTTCTATTTTGAAATCCTGGAACCGCAAAAAGGACGCTTAAAACCAGAGACAGCGAACAAGTTAACCTAATTAGCGAGTCAAATTCAATTTTATGATTGTTCATTGTATTTATTATTAACTATATCACATTGGCTACAATATATTTCGATATTATTTAGTTTCTTAAAGGTATTCATCTCATGTCGAATTGAAGGTTTATGGTTATTATACTGAAATTCTATTGACAAAATTTAACATATGGCGCAATCTATGGTTAGTTTTTGATAGTAATAAAAATTATATGATAAGAAAAAATAGATCTGTCCTAGTAACAGGCGGAGCTAACGGTATTGGTTTAGCCATTGCCAAAGCTTTTTTGAAAAATGGCGATGCCGTTACAATTCTTGATGTTGATAAAAATGGTTGTAAAAAATTTCGAAAATGGGCTGTTAATAACGACCACAAAAAGGCCATGGCAATAGTCGCGGATATTACTGAAATAATTACGCACCGACAAATTATTGACCAAATTGAGAAAGCGCATGGCCCAATTGAAGTATTAATTAACCACACAGGCATTGGCTCTTCAAAATCTCTATTTGAAACTGAACCTGATGATTTTGATTCGGTTTTAAATACCAATATTCGCGGGCCTTTTTTTCTTTCTCAAGCGATCGCAAAAAACATGCGCCGTGGCAATATTGTGTTTACGACTTCTGTGCACCAAGACAAACCCCTTGGTGACGCAACATATGCGATGTCAAAAGCGGCGCTTAAGATGTTAATTTTAGAATTTGCCCTTTCCATGGCGGACAAAAACATTCGCGTTAATGGGGTAGCCCCGGGAGCAATTAGAAATAATCGCAATGTTCCAGCCAAGTTTACCTCCGTACCTTTGGGTGAATGCCGTGGTCGCACAAAAGATATTGCAAATGCGGTTCTCTTTCTTTCGTCCGATAACGCTTCCTATATTACCGGTGAAATCATTACAATTGATGGTGGCCTATCTTTAGTAAACTGGGTTTTTCAAAAGACAGAACAAATACCTCTCCCAATCACAATCAATTAGTTGTGTCCAAGCTTTTTTGATTGATGTTTTTCAATTTGAGTAATAATTTCTTTTGCCGCTTTACGGACATTTTTTTCCAAACCGAGATGTTGCGCACGTGCCACATATGAATCAGAATTCGCCACATACGACTCGCCACACATCAACAAAATGTGCAATTTCACGCCATACCCGATTATTTTTCCAACCGGATTTTTTGGTTGATCGATAGTCAACTCAATTCGCTCAATCGGATCGCGCTTATCTATTTTTTGCGCATATTTTTGAAGAATCTCATTCAGTTGTTCAAGACGATAATTGCGCGTTGGCCCTTCAGGGGCATGGTGAAAGACTATTTGAAACTCCTTTTGCTCTAATTCAATTTTTCCTTTTTTCGCATTTACTTTTGGCATAAAGAATATATTAGGAATTAAATAAACCATTTTTAACGTAATCAGCAATCCCCTGTTCTAAATTATATTTCGGTTCAAAATTAATCATTTCTTTCGCGTAATTCATATCGCAGTAAGTATTTGTTTGATAAGTTGCTTCATATGGGTTTTCCATATATTCAGGATCGTATTTTGTACCAAGTTCACTATTAAGAATTGCAACAATATTATTAAACGAGTACGAATTTCCTGATCCGCAGTTAACTACGCAACTTTTATCCGCTTGTGAAGCTTTTAAATTTGCTTGCACAACATCTTTAACATAAATAAAATCGCGCTTCTGTTCTCCATATTTAAATAAACGTGGCCTGCCTTTTTTCATTTGCTGAGCCAATTGATAAATCATACTGGCTCTTTTTCCCTTATGTGTTTCCCCTTGGCCATAAACATTGCAATATCTCAATCCAACAATTATTTTGTCCGGATTGTTCTTCGCAAAATCCATCGTAAATTCATCCAGCAACTTCTTTGATTCACCATAAACGTTTAATGGTTCAATTGGACCATTTTCTTTAAGTGGAGCAGGCGCGTTGCCATAAACTGCCGTTGAGGAAGCGTAAACTATCCTCTTGCAACCGTTTGCCGTAACATTTCTGAATAACTCTTTAGAAGACTCCAAATTACTACGTAACATTTCTGTCCGGTCCGCCAAAAGAGTATTATTTATGGCCGCTTCATGAAAAACCAAATCTAATTTACCCAAGGAATTCCAATCAATTCCTAAAAAACTGGGTTGCAAATATTTATTTACATACTTACCGACCTCCTGTTCAGCATCAGACCCCGTGATAATTATCTCATCGCCTTTTCCGCTAAGCTCTTTAACAATATTGGATCCGACAAAGCCCGTACCGCCAGTTACTAAAATACGCATATAACCTTTCGAATTAGTAATTAAGACTATTAACAGTATAACTCCTGCTTTATTCTATTCCAAGACCTCTTTTCATACCGTTCCACGAAAAAGAGGCAATGGCAAATGGCGACGTTTAGTTTCTCCTTTTAGTAACCTTTTTTTACGATCAGGCTCAGCACATCTTCCTCCCGAATTTTCCCCACCACTGTGAGCAGGAGAAACAACTGAAGACAAGGCGCTCCCTTGACAAATTACATATTTACCATATTTTTCACGCAACTCATCTATTGCTCGATAAGCAAATAATATTTTTTCAATTTTCACGGTGTCATCAAAAAGACTTGGTTGAAAAACAGTATTCCCCATTAAATCAACCAAAAGAACCCCGGTGGCACGATAAAAAATATCTTTTTCATAAGTTTTCATAAATAATTCTTCGACCACACTTGAAAGTTCTAACGGAAAAGCGGACGGCCGTGAAAGTTTTGCTTCTAAGCCGTAAGTGCGAAAATCATTTTTGCGTAAAACAATGATAATTTTTTTTGCCAGTAGTAGATGACGTCTTGCTTTAGCGCAGGCATTATCCAGATTTTTCATCAATTGAGAATACACATAACTCTTATTATTAGATGGAGGTGTAAAAGTTTTCATCTTACTAATTGACTGAACCGGCGCGCCCTGTTGAACAGCCACCGGATAAACCATCCGACCATTAATTTCATTCCAAACAGCAACTCCGGGCTTGGTCAGAATTTTACCCACTTGTTCCAATGATGCCCCGGCAAACTGCTCCGCAGTTTTTATCCCGAAACGATTAAGCAGTTCCGCCGTACTTGGACCAATATTCCAAATATCGCCAACCAACAAATCAGATAATGCTGTTGGAAGATCACGCCCGCTAATCGCCGTAAAACCGGCTGGTTTTTGTTTCTTGGCAGCTATTTTTGCCAAAGTTTTTGTGATACTTAAACCCGCCGAAACAGTAATGCCAAGTTCCTTGTGAATTTCCAATTGCATCTTTTTTGTTATATCGCGATAGTTGAGATGATGTAATCTTCTTAATCCCGTTAAATCGGCAAAACCCTCATCGATTGAGTATTCTTCCACCGTTGGCGTATAACGACGCATAATCTCGAATACACGCTTGGAAAAGATACTATAGGTCTCATAGTCCGATGGTAACACTACCAACTGCGGACATCGTTTTTTTGCGTCCCAGAGCGTAACCCCACGCGTGATCCCCAATGCCCTTGCCTCATAACTGGCCGCGGAAACAATATTTCGCTCTTTTCCAGTAACAACGGGTTTGCCAAGTAGCGCCGGATCAACCGCCTGTTCACAGGAAGCAAAAAAAGCATCACCATCCAAAAGCAAAATTGCTCGTGGCCATGACTGGTTAAACATTTCTAGTGGTACTTTCTAATTACTGCTGTAACAACCCCAACCAAACGACAATCTTCTTTCTCCGGAGAAGATAAATTTTTATCCTGCCGGTTTAAACGACGCAGTTTCCAACTACCATGCAAATCCACTACAACAACATCATTGGGGTGAGCGGGAAACCCTTTTTCTACAATAAGGGTGTCTCCGGGCAGGATTCCCGCTTCTTGCATATCCGTGCTCCCGACGGGAAGAAGAAAACTCGATTCTTTTCGAGGCATAAGCCATTCGTCAAACGAAAGCGTGTCTTGCAATTCTTCTTCGGCGGGACTGGGCCAACTCGCTGGTCTAACCCCACCATTACCACCCGATGCCGATCTATAACTCGCGGAAAAACCACGCGAGTGACAACTCTCAAGACCGAAGCCCAAGAGCGGGAGTATCGAAAATGTGTGGAAAATTCGTGGCATTTCATCACTGTTCGTATTATGTTCGGCATTAGAAACATTGTCAAGGATTAAGAAACGGCGCCCAATTTCTTAGGCACCGTTATTTTAATTACGGACGAGGTTTAAATACTCTATTCGATAACCAACACTTTTTTTACAACAACGGGCACCAATGGATTATCGTTACCATCGCGTTCCACCGCGGAAATTTTATCAATTACATCCATCCCCAAAATTACTTTACCAAAATTCGTATGTTTGCCATCCAACCATGGAGTGGACTCTGCGGTAACAATGAAAAATTGACTACCATTGGTGTTGGGACCGGAATTCGCCATCGCCAATGAACCGCGCACCAATTTTAAAGCATTAAATTCATCCTTAAATTTATAACCGGGATCACCCGTGCCTTGCATTGATCGTTTGCCTGGATCTTTCGATAATGGATCACCGCCTTGAATCATGAAATTGGAGATAATTCGGTGAAAAGCTGTTCCGTCGTAAAATCCGCTTTTTGCTAATGTAACAAAATTTCCAACCGTTAACGGCGCAACTGTGCCGTCTAATTCTAACCCAATGGTTCCCATGCTGGTTTCCATTGTAATATTTACCTTCTTATTTATTTCTTGAATATTTTGGACTGGTGTTGTGATGGGCATATTGGAAATTATATCAGTTGGCGTTTCGGTGTTCAATGGTGCGGTAACAGAAGCAACTGTGGGCGTCGGCAACTCTGCAATCTTCCTGTTGATTGCTTTACCCCAAATAAGAATAGCCCCCACCACTGCCACCAATATGATTACGATAATAGAATTTTTCATGTAGATAGACTAGCAAATTAATAATAAACACGCTACATGCTTAATAACAGCAACAGTATAACGTGAAACCACCCGTTCGTGGACCACATATTCAATCAGTACGGTGTATGACGCAGTCGCGTGAGACGAGCCCACAACACCAGTCTAGCAATATCAGACTGGTTTTTTTACGCATGTGGGCAATTCATGAATTGCCCCTACACTGAATTACCTGGATCCTCGATGCCGCTCGAGAATGAAGGCTGATTATTTTGGATCCCCAATTGCGCTTGGGGATGAAATCGCAACTGGATCCTCGATGCTGCTCGAGGATGACGGCTGATGCCGTCACTTTCCTCCGAACCCGGGGAAATAGTCTGTAACTATTTTATTTTTTGGCAGACCCATCACACTTAATGTTTTTTCCAATGATTGCACCATCAACTGTGGGCCGGAAACATAAAATTTGCGATTTAGATAATCCGGAGTCTCTTTCCTGATCATGTGTTCTTCAACATAGCCAACGCTTCCCTGCCAATTTTCCGGCACGAATTCCTTATCGGTTAAAGTATAAATTGTGTTCACCCCAAATTGTCTTGCCTCTTCAAAAACGTCCATGAAAACAATGTCTTGTTCACGTTTATTTGAATAAAACAACACGATGTCACTTTTGATTTTCTTATCGACGATATATTTGACCATACTGCGAAACGGCGTTATTCCAATCCCGCCGGCAACAAACACCATCGGTTCTCGTTTCTTGGGCAATACAAAATCTCCCGCTAATTGTGTCGCAATAATTTTTTTACTACTCTTTGCTTTCAACAATGCAATCTTAAAACTACTATTTGGGTCATTATATTTTACCCCAATAATTAATTCGTTTTCCGTCGGTGATGACGCGATCGTAAAATAACGACGGTTTCCCCGCTCATCCACTTTCACGTGTGGCAAAGTCCACTCCATAAATTGACCGGGCTGAAAAATGAAATCTTTCGATTTGTTATAGATAAAGGCAAATGTATCAGGTGTAAGACGCACCACTTGTTTAAGCGACAATACTAGCCGATACCATGGATTCACAACTAAAGTAAAAACGTTTCCAACAGCCAATGCCGTTTCCGGAGTCATCACAATTCCAAATGGTTTTAGTTGAGTGGAAGCCGCAAAAAAACCAACAACGACGCCGAAGATATTGCGCATCCGCTCATTACTCGGCGACGTTAACGGTTCAGTGAGCATCACCAATCCCAAGAACCAAACAGGCGAACTCAAAACACTAATTTGCATAGTCTTTATCAGGGCGCCAAAAATATTTGGGTGTAAAAACGACGACGCGATAACGGCTGTAAAATAAGCAACAAAAAACCACAGCACCATTTGCTCACGCCTTATTCTTCTAACCAGCAAATAACCGCCAATCAAAACAAATGGCATTAGAAGCGGTGAACCAACCCACCACGTAGCGTTTAAATTAGGAAATAACAACGGAATCGCTATCACGGCAATTCCTGCCGGATTAAAGACGTGTTGTTTATCGATAGTCAGCAGATACTTTGAGGCCATAGCAAATATCGACGCCAGAGCAATAAACGGCAAGTTGGCCGGAAACTGTGCCGGAATAATCAATACCAAAATAACCGCTGTAATAAATACGGACTCAATATTGGTAATTGCCTTAAACAATTTGGCAAAAACAAAATTAGAAAATCCGGACACCACAACAGCCGTAAGCAAACTCAAACCAATATCCGTTGGAGTAAATGGAATTAAATCAAAAACACCAAAAAAGGATGCGACAAAAGTCAAACCCAGTAAATAATACAAGGTCAAACGATACATTGTTATTTTATCAAGCCACTTGTCGGTAATCATGTTAAATATTTTTTAAATATTGCGAAAAACCGGTTGTAAAAATAGCGTGCTTATCGTGTGATATCAAATAACCCTCCAACCCCACACGATTCTCCAACCAATCAATACCCGACAACCCCATCGCGAAAGCCGGCGTGGCAAACCGATCCGCTTCGTAAATATCCGGCCCAATCACCGTCAAACTGATTATCTCCGTTGCCGGTTTTTTGGTAATAGGATTAATAATATGATTACCGCGAATATACGTTCCGGATGTTGCCACACCCCGATTACTGACATTAATAATTTTTATCACTTCTTTTTCATTGAAAGGATTCCGAATTCCAATCGCCCACGGTTGATTATCCGAATTCAAACCCACTGTTTGCACGTCACCTGCAATTTCAACATAAAAGTTTTTATACCCCTTAGCTGTCAATAATTTCGATGCCTCATTAATTGCGAAACCTTTTACCAACCCGGACGGATCTAATTTTCCATTGAAATTAATATCAAAAAAACCTTCTGTTTCTTGTTTGGTTTTTTCACACAAAGACAAGATATTTTTCATTTCCACACTGTATTGATCAGGTAAAATTTCACCACGATTAATGCGTGAAATTTCACTCAACTCTTTGTAGGTACTGAATCTTTCGTCAATTGCGCGTAAATATTCAAAAACATCATCAACGTCTTTTACGTCAGCAAATTTATCCGCAATTTCTACCACAACCGGCATCCCCATTATCGAGGTGTTTACCATCATACAACCTTTGCTTGCTGAATCGCCGAGTTTAATGATTGAGAAAATGCTTGACTGGAGGCGGAAGCACCGGAAACGGCATTTATGTTTCCACTTTGCACTTGAATAACTTCCTGTTGCAATATTGGCATTGCCTGATTATTTATCGATCTGGAAGTGCCATTATCATTCGGAAATTGCAAAACATTTACCTTAGTTATTTTTCCACCGCCAACTACTAGTTGCACTTGCACGTTTCCATAATACGCATCCGCAATTTGCCCAGTATATGTCCCATCCCTATATTGACCACTTTGCGCTGACGCTGTCGGAGGAATAACCGCCACTGTCGCTGGAGTAGCACTTGAAACAGGCAACGCAGTTACTACCGGCGTTACGCGCGCAACGCGACGAAAATCTTCATCATCTTCATCATCTTCTCCCCTTCTATTATTGATCGTAAAAGGAGTACTCATCGGAACAACTAATGAATTTGGTGTTGCACTATTAACCACCTGATTATTTATATTAGCTTGCACGTTGTTATAACCCAAAATCTGTCGCAAAAAAGCCAGCCCCACAAAGACACCAACCACCGCCGTTATTTGAAAATACTTGGTAATCGGACCAAACTTTGTCATTTTGTTACTACGTTATTTATTACAAATTTATTTCAAACTATATTATATCTTCCCTACCTGATCGACTGTTGTTTTTAATGTCTTATCACCAGGGTGCCAGCTAGCCGGACAAACCAAACCGTTATGCTTAGAGACAAAAATTGAGGCTTGAAGTTTTCGCAAAATCTCCGCCGTACTGCGACCAATACTATTGTCATGCATATCCACCGCTTTCAAGACGCCCTTAGGATCAATAATGAATGTCGCCCGCAATGATAAACCTTCTCTGGGAATATATGTTCCAAACTGTCGGCAAACGTCGCCGGTGGGATCGGCCAACATAGGATACTGAACTTTGCCAATCGCTTCCGATGTGTCATGCCAAGCTTTGTGCGCAAATGCCGTATCGGTGCTGACACTCATTATCTCCGCCCCGTTTTTCTTGAATTCATCATAAAACTCCCCCGCCTCTTGCAGTTCAGTTGGACAAACAAACGTAAAATCGGCCGGATAAAAAAGCAATACGACCCACTTGCCTTCATAATCTTTCAATGAGATCGACTTAATTTTACCGCCAACAAAAGCATCACACGTAAAATTTGCAACTTTTTCTCCAATCGTGATCATTTATTTAATATTAATTATTATATTAGTTATTATAACACAACACACTTTTATACTATGTGTATTTCTTCTCTTAATTTTAAATTCTTCCGAGATCAATTGTTTCGTCAATACGAATTTGTTCGACGAACGACGGAATATGCGACACCAAAACCATTGCTCCTTCATAGTTATGAAGCGCCTCAGAAATAATCGGCAAATGGCGAAAATTTATGTGGTTGGTCGGTTCGTCTAAAATCAAAAGCCCCGGTCGCATCAACACCAAACGACAAAACGACAGTAAGCCCTTTTGCCCCTCCGAGAGCGCTCTAATCTTGCTCGCTAAGACTTTCCCATCCAAAAGAAATCCGGCGGCAGATGAACGCAAGAGGTGTTCATCTTTATCTTCCATCACTTCTTCGAGTGCGTCATAGGCAACTTGTTCATAATTTAAATTTCCGAAATCTTGTTTATAGTAACCAATACGGACGTCGGGATGTATTTCCGCAGAATCCGAATCTCCCTTGCTTAATTTTTCCAACAAAGTACTTTTACCAATCCCGTTTGGACCTGTAACCAAAACGTGGGTTTTACGATTCACTATAATATTAATATCACGCTCAACGGCCTCGTGGTTTTTCACCACTACAACAGAATTGAAATCAATAATTGCCCCCTTAAATGTAATTTCAAATTCCTGCGTCGGTATTTTAAACGGCCGAATCGCGCGATCTTCCTCCCGCACTTCAACAATATTTTCTTCCGCCTCTGATGCCGCCTCACGCATCCTTTTGGCAACACCACGCATTTTTCCTCCCTTATGAGCAAACACTTCCGATTGAGCGCGCTTCTCTTTTATTTGCAATAACATCCGCGCATTCAATTGATTTTCGCGTTCGATACGCACCTTAATTTGTTCCACCACATCACTATAGTTTCCCGTGTATTGTTCAATTTTTTTGGTAAAAGCATCCAGATACAACACACCATCGGTAAATGCATTTAAAAAGTCAGCATCGTGAGAAATTACAATAACTGTCTTTTCATACAACATTAAAAAAGTCATCAAATGATCGATACCTTGCTGATCCAAATTATTTGTCGGTTCGTCAAGTAATAGTATGTCGGGTTTTTGAATCAAGGCGTGTGCCAACAGTAATCGAGCTTGCTGTCCGCCGGAAAATTTTCCGACTTTTTTATCTAGAGGTTGTGAAAGATTAACAACTTCGAATACTTCCTTAATGTGTTTGTCCAAATCATACTTTTCTTCATTAAAAGCAGTTTGAAAATACTCGCGTACCGTTAATTCCTTGGCCTCATCCGGCATCACCTGGCGCCCCAGTGCCACCGATGTACCATTAGATGTCATCAACACGCGCCCGTCGGTCGGTTGAATTTCGCCGGTAATTAATTTGAAAATTGTACTCTTTCCGGCACCATTTTGCCCCATCAAAGCAATGCGGTTTCCTTCACGCACGGAAAAACTTACCTCATCCAAAAGCGGACGATGTTCCTGATACCCGAAGCTTACATCAGAGAAACGAATTATTACATTATCATTAGCCATTTGTGAGAGATATTACACAATAAAAATCAGCCCTGAGTATGAACCAAAAGTACCAGAATGTCTAGTTTACCGACTTTATACAACCGCCTGCGCGCAATGATAGCAACGTTTTGCCTGAACAGGAATTTCACTTAAACACTCTAAGCACTTCTTTGTTGTGGGATCAGCCGGCGGTTCTTTGCGAGCGCGTGAAATTAATAAATTGATAGGCTTAATTACAAAAAAGAATATCGCCGTGGCAACCAACAGGAAAGAAATTAACGTATTAATAAAGTGCCCATACATAAACTTACTGCCGTTTATCGTAAAAACAAGCCCACCAAAATCCGGAACTTTAGCCACAGCGGCAATAAGTGGCGTCAAGATGTCCGCCACAAGCGCGGTAACCACAGACCCAAACGATGCGCCAATCACCACGCCGACAGCAAGATCCACAACATTCCCTCTAAGTAAAAATGATTTAAATTCCTTAAATATCGACATATGTTTGAAATTATATTTTATATACGGTTAACCTAGTGATTTGAACCATAATAGTCAAGAAGTTGCCATGTAGTTAGTCACCAATGCAAAAGGCATTCACAGGTTTTATTTCCTAACAATATTTCTTGCTCTCTTATTGTATTAATAAAGATTTCCTGCGTTTGTTTTCCTTTCGCTGGTTTTTTATCGAGCGGTGTATGGTGTTTGTAGTCTCGACGGGCAAACTCATTTACCAGTGCTTCGTGTCTCATGTACAAAGCCTTGGTTTTTCCAACCCACCGCAATGTCTCAGGGTGCCTTGAATAGCCGCCCTTTCCACGGTATTTAGTTAATATATTCCAAAGACCGTGCAACTCGCGATGCTCCGCAAGCAAATGCTTTCGACAAAGATGTTTTGGATGAATATCCCATACCCGCATAATAAATTACCCCAAGGAAAACCACGGAATAAATATGCTTGTTTTATTTTTATAGTCCTGAAATTCGGGATTCTCGGCCATTTTCTTTTCTAAAAGCGGAATGCCGGAAACTTTTAATATTAAAAAAGTAATCGTTAATGGCCCTACAAAAGACCAAAAACCCCACGGGACACTCAACGCAAAAAACCAAATGCCCCACCACTGAGTCACCTCGCCAAAATAGTTTGGATGTCTAGTGTATTTCCATAATCCACTCTGCATCAACTTTCCTTTATTTTCTGGATTTTTTATGAACTTGGTAAGTTGCGCGTCACCAACAGACTCAAAGAAGAAACCGATCAGCCACAAAATTATTCCAACTACATCAAGAATAGATATATTATCGTTACTACTAAGATTAATTACGAGTACGGGTGCCACTACAATTAATGCAAGTAACCCCTGCAAAATATATACCTGAAAATAAGAACGAAGATAAAACCACTTTCCCCAATCATTTCTCCAAGCAAGATAGCGATAATCTTCGGCTTTGCCACGATTCCGGGAATTTATATGCCACGTCAACCTGATTCCCCAGATACTCACCAATAAAACCACCATCAAACTACGAATACTGGAGCTATCAGAAAGAATAAATGATGCCCATACCAAAAGAATAAAACTAAGTCCCCAGGCAACATCGGCAACATCATTTCTTTTTCTAATAATCGAAATACCAAACCAAGCTGATTTTGATGCAAGAAGAAGCAACACCAAAATTGTAATATCGCTCATAAACCAATTCTACGCGCAATTAGAAATGTAATAGTAGAAACGGAAGCCGAAAGTACCATACCCCAAACAAGATCAATGATTGTAACCGTTAATGGCCAATTTTTTAATGTCGCCAAATTAGTGAGATCATATGTTGCGTAAGTAATTAATCCAAATAACGCTCCCAAGACAACCACCTGGGTCCAGGAATTTTTTTCAACTGAAGGGGCGATAACAAAAATAACTAAACCCGCAATAAACAATAAATAAAATATTATGGCCGCGGGCCAATTTATGTTCTGCTTCATAAGAAGCCCAATTTGTTTTTGATAAAAGTTTTTTGCAACAAAAACTAACCAAATCATGTCCACCGCGAAAAAAACTGGTAAGGCAATAAAATATAGTTTTAAAAACATATGTACTAAATTATTTGAAATTCAAATATGTTACCGTAAATTGCAAAACAGTCGCGATACAAACCCACAATAAATAAGGAATTTGCGCGTAAGTAATCCAGCGCATATGCGGATAGATGGCAATCATCGCCCAAATTAATGTGGCAAGAATAAATAAAATATCAATCGATGCCAGAATATTGCTTCGTAGGCCAAATTGAAGCGGTGTAAAAATCACATTAAACAACAAATTAAGCGCAAACGGTAAAACAACCAGCCATGTAATCTTTTTCTGTATTGCTAACCAAAATACCATTCCATAGGAAATAGCGATAATAACATATAAAACCGACCAAATCGGCCCGAAAAGCCACGACGGCGGTGCCCATGATGGCTTGATCAACTGCGCATACCAATCATATGTATTGTTCATATTTCTATATTAATTATTATAATCTTTTCCATGCCTCCAACATTTTGGCATTGCACTCAGAAGCGAGAGTGTTAGGTAAATTGTCAGGCGAAAACCAACCTAATTCCACAAGTTCATCACCTGGCTTAACCTCCCCGCTAATTCTCGAAGCCATATATGCTATATTTATTGTCGCATTTTTTTCCACACCATAAAAATCAGTAAATATTCCCAACAATTCACCAATTTGCACTTCTAGGCCAGTCTCTTCTTGTGCTTCTCTTTTTGCACAGTCTTTTGGGTCCTCACCATACTCGAGAAAACCGCCAGGAATATTCCAGTGCCCCTTAAACGGATCAACTGCGCGTATTCCCAAAAGAATTTTGCCATCTTCAATGATTAATGCTTTTGCTGTTGGTTTTGAGTTTTGATAAAAATGATAACTACAAACTCCACACACAAGCAAAGAAGCATTTTTTGGCTTAAGACCACCACCACACTTTGGACAAAATTGATATTTAATCACAGCAAAAGCATAACACACCAATACATCACTAACCACATTTGCCCAATACTATTTATTGATGTTACTACCCGCGACAAAACCGGTTGTCCAGCAAAGTTGCAAACTATATCCCCCGGATGGTCGATCAATATTCAATACATCACCGGTGACAAACAAATTCGGGACAATGCGTGATCCCATAGTCCTAAAATTCACTTCTTTGGGATCAACACCACCGGAAGAAACAATCGCCTTACTGGCACCAAGTAAACCACTCACATTAAGGGGAATCGCTTTAATTAACGCGACAATTTTTATTCTTTCTTCATGACTTACACTATTATTAACTTTATCACCACTAATTTTTCCGATTTCCAAGATAGCAGAAACAAATGAAAGAGGAACTAGTTGTGCCAAGCTATTTTTAAGTTGCTTATTGCTTTCTGCAACTAATAATTCTTGCAGTCTCTTTTTTACTTCCAAGTGATCTGTACCAGGAAAGAGATCCAACATCACCACAACATCTCCATACTGTAGCAATTCGCCAATCCCCTTGCTCATATTTAAAATGGTCGGACCGGTAACACCAAAATGCGTAAACAAAATTTTTCCTTCTTGAGACTTCTGCTTTTTACCGTTTTGAAATGTAGTCAATTTAATATTTTCCAGTTTCACTCCGGACAATTTTTTCACCCAATCATCCTTTAGCGCAACAGGAACTAACGCCATATTGTTATTAATAATGTTATGGCCAAGTTTTTTAAGCCACCGAAAACCATCCCCAGTTGAACCGGTTTCCTTGTGACTAACACCACCGGTCGAAATAATGCATGATTTCGCGATTATCTCACTTTCGTCTTTCAATTTAATGTGAAAGAGTTTTGTCTCGCCGTTGATAATAACATCAGCAACGTTTGCGTTTGTTCTGATTTTTACGTTTCCTTCTCGCATATAACGCATTAGCGCCTGTAAAACTGAACGCGATGAATCAGACATTGGAAATATTCTTCCTTCCGCCTCTTCTTTTGTTTGCACCCCAAGACGATTAAATAACTCCATGGTGTCGTTCACGCCGAATTGCGCAAAGGCGGAATGCAAATATTTTTCACTACCTTTGTATTTTTCAATCATTAGTTGTGGTGTTGGCTTGTGGTTGGTGATATTGCACCGTCCGCCCCCCGTAAGTAACAATTTTCTACCGAGCGATAAGTTTTTTTCCAACAACAAAACAGAATGGCCCAGCTTCCCTGCTCGACCGGCTGAAACCATACCGGAAGGCCCGCCACCAATTACCACCAAATCAAATTGTTCAACGGAAGACATCAAAGTAGGCTAGCGGAAAATGACGCTTATCGCAACACCCCAATTTTTTCTCAAAAACCTCATCTTTTTATTCAAAAAATAAAGCTTCCAAATGTTGAGTCTCATTATTATTTCAACATTTTATATTAATCAAAACAGAGGAGAAGCGACAACCCATTATTATTTTTTGTTATATTGTTCAATTATTCTTGAAATTGTGCCATCTTCTGTATATTTTTTTAGAAGATCATTTACCTTTGGCATTAAGTTTACGTATGGTGATTTCTTGGAAATCGTAAGATAGAAATTTTCCGAACTGATATTTTTTGGCATTATTTCAACTTGTTCGGATAATTGATTTTCTGAAATGAAATTTTGAGCAGAATATAATGCATAAACGAAATAGTCGGCTTCGCCCTTATTCAGAAGGCCAATAGCCTCACCCGGCGTCGCAACCTTAACCGGAGTTAGCTTTTCTTTCACAAAATTATCAAAATCCTGACCATAGCTGTCTCCGATGGTGACGACCCCTTTTTTGCTTATTAAGTCTTCCCATTTATCGTAAACAAAAGCATTACCCTTTTTTACAACCAACACTATCGGGTCGAAGGTGTATGGGTTTGAGTAAACCATATAACTTTCTCTTTCAGCAGTTTTATAAGCCGCCACCAAAACATCCACTACCCCACTTCGTGCCTTCTCTTGTACAACATCCCACGTTCCCTCATATCGAGAATCGACAATAATACCCAACTCAGAAAAAATCTTCTTAACGATTTCGGGCCCTGCCCCGACAATCTGATTATTATCTTGATACATAATAGGCGACCATGCCGGATGCCCTGAAGCAACCAATCCTTTTGCTTGCTTATTATTTGTCGAAAATACATATGCCACACAAATAAATACCAATATAATTACTAAGGCAATTAAAATTTTCTTATTCATTAGGATGTTACATTTATTAATAATTGAATAATTTCATTATAATATTTTTTTGAGTTAGCGCCAACCTCCAGTCTTATCCAACGCAAGATTGGTATGAACGTCCCACCTGTTTCCACCACAGAATTGGTCTGAAACCTGTGGATAACAAAGCGCGTGTCGTAGTCTGGGATTATGAACATCACCATGCTAAACACGCGCCCAATAACAA
>CAIZMI010000002.1 GCA_903934015.1 uncultured bacterium | reverse complement strand
GCTTGTCCATGGTCGGACCCTGGTTTGCGTGACTCGCATCTCGCCTGTATCCTGACCCCTGAACCCTATTTATGAAAACCTCCGACCTCGATTACATTCTTCCCGAAGAACAAATTGCGCAGACTCCGGCAACCCCACGTGAATCGGCAAAATTGTTGGCTATTAATCGTGCTAAAAAAACGCGACAGAATTTGCATGTGTCCGATTTATCAAGCTTTTTTTCCGCCAATGATTGTTTAGTTTTAAATGTTACCAGTGTTTTGCGGGCGCGATTATATGGACGACTTACACGCACGGGAAGTAGTCGAGAAGTGTTTTTGCTACGACGTAGTGATGTGTTTAAGGTCCGACCCTTACAAGGGTCGGACCTTAATGCGTGGCGCGTATTAATTCGTGGTCACGTAAAACTTGGGGAGCGAATAATTTTTACGGAAGGTGTTTCGGCGACTATCGATAAGGCCAACGATGATGGAACGTTTTTTATTACTTTTTCGAGTAATCCGGAAAAATTTGATGCTTTTTTGGCGCAACAGGGTCATGTGCCGGTTCCACCGTATATCCACAATGAACCGACGGCGGAAGATTATGAAACCGTTTATGCGGATCCAAAAGAGCGAAGATCTGTTGCCGCACCAACGGCCGGTTTTCACATAACAAATCTGATGTTGGAAAAGTTAAAACAGAAAGGTGTGCAAATCGAAAAAGTGGTTTTGGACGTCGGGCTAGGGACATTTCGGCCGGTACGCACGGAAAACATGGAAGATCACAAAATCCACGCGGAAAAAATTTATGTCAGCGAGGAAACGGCGGATAGAATTAATGAAGCGAAAAAAGTGGGGAAGCGGATTGTCGCCGTTGGCACAACAACTCTGCGTGTTTTGGAGTCCGTCGCCAATGAAGATGGAACAATAAAAAGTTACACGGGTGATACGAGTTTGTTTATTACTCCCGGTTACAAATTCAAAGTCGTTGATGCGCTACTCACAAATTTTCATTTACCAAAATCATCGCTCTTGGCGTTAGTTGCGTCATTTATTGGTTCCGTGGATGAAACAATCGCAATTTACAATGAGGCTGTTAAAAAAGAATATCGTTTCTTTTCGTTCGGTGACGCAATGTGGATTGAATAGTGAGGGTGTAGCGTATAGGGAGTAGGGTGTAGTTTTCTATTTTGCTTACGTAGAAAAGTTTAGTAATATAATCTTATGTTTAAGCGGTTGTGCGTTATGGTTGGAATGTTGTTTATTCCTGCTTTAAGCGCCTCCGCCTCAATTAGCGATTTGGTAATAAGTGAAGTTCTCCCCAGTCCTGCTGGTGATGATGGTTTGTATGAATTTATTGAAATTTATAATTCAGGATCTTCCGAAGTTGATTTAACCGGATTGTATTTGGATGACGCGGAAGGAAGTGGCACCAGTACGGCTTATTCTTTTGTTGTTGGTACTAAAATTTCAGCAGGTGGATATTTAGCTTTTTATTCAGAAAAGACCCGTCTTAGTTTAACTAACAGTGGAGAAGTCGCTCGTGTTTTGGGGGCAGATAAAACATTAATAACAGAGTTGGTTTATATGAACGCACCTGAAGGTTCCTCTTGTGCGCTAAAACCGGATGGTTCTTATGTTTGGACATCAATTCTTACACCCAATGCGGAAAATCAATTTTCCGTTGTTGTAACACCCACACCAACGCCGGATTCGCCAATTAGTCCGCCCGAACCATATGCTCCAGAGGATAATAAACCGGTGGATTATACTTTGACAAGAAATTTGATCGTGAGCGAAATATTGCCCGACCCTGAAGGCAATGATGGAGAGAATGAATTTATTGAAATACATAATCCCAACAGTAGCGTCGTTAATCTCACGGGATTTTATGTTGATGACGCGGAAGGTGGTAGTTCACCACATCTTCTTTCCGATGAAACAATAATCGAAGCCGGCGGTTATCTGGTTTTTTATTCACGTGATACGAAAATTGCTTTGAACAATACGGGTGATAGCGCGCGTCTGCTTTATCCCGATAAAACTATCATAATTAGCGCGGTAGTTGATAAAAGTCCGCACGAAGATTGGTCTTTTAGTCGCAAGTCTGACGGCGCTTTTGCGTGGACCAGTGAACCGACACCTGGAGAGGAAAACGAATTTGTAACTCCCACTGAAGAACCATCGCCGACACCAACACCTAAACCAACGGCGTCCTCAAAGCCGACGGCGACACCGAAGCCAACGAAAGCGCCTAAGCCAACCGCGACGCCGAAAGGGAGGGTTATTGCTTCAGATGGTGCGACCACAAAAAACTTTACCGTGCGTCGGGCGGGCGGGGTGGTTTTGGGAAATAATAGGGCGACGAAGACGATAGCAATTGCGGATTTGAATAAGGAAGAAATTGGAACACTGGTAACAATACAGGGTAGTGTTGCACTTTTGCCGGGTACTTTTGATACGCGTTTAATGTATTTATCCGGGTCGGGTGTTGGAATTTTTCTTCCGAGCAGTAATTATCCCAAGCTTGTACTTGGTGACATTGTTTCGGTTACGGGAGTATTGGCAAAACCCGAGCGAGAAATGTTCGTGAGCGTTAGAACGGGTGACGATGTTGTTAAAGAAGATTCCGGCTCTGTTCCAAAACCGCACCTGGTTAGCTTGAATAATCTTGATGATTCGAAAATTGGTTGGTTGGTAAAAATAGAAGGAAAGGTTACAAAAAGTGAAATAAATATTTTTGAATTTGGAACGGACGGGAAAGTAATTAAAGTTCTTTTGGGAGAAGACAAAAAAGAATTTAAGGTGGGAGATAATGTTTCGGTGGTGGGGGTTCTGTCGGTCGATGCGGAAGGATTAAGAATTCTTGCTTCGACGGTTGAAACAGTTGTGTTTACTGAAACTGGATCAAAGATAATGTCTTTTATAAGCAAAATAATTACACACTGGAAAATGACAAGCGCGGTTGCCTGTTTTGGTTTGGCGCTGGGATTATCTTTGGTTCTGGATTTCCAAATTATCAGAAGACGAGTTGTTTTGGCGCGAACATTTTCCAAATAAAAAATTTTCTTGACACTATAGCATGGGGGTATAATTTTTAATTATCGAGAGTTATCCGCCTGGCGCAAAAGATCAGAACAGCGCAAAGGTCGCGGATGACAAGACTCGATGTAAAATGGTTCCTTTCAAAGTAGGAGGACGGTTCGATGAAGACTCGGCATTTGTTGATTTTGATGACGGCAGCGGTTGCGGTTCTCATGGTGACGTTGGCTACGGCTACGACGAGCTATGTTGGCCAACAGCAAGAAACGGCTCAGAGCCAGGCGACGTTCAACACCGGCCAGACGAGCATGGTGATCGCGGAAACGGAGGCGGCCTATGCCCAAGAAGATGGCGTGGCGGCGGTCAACCTCGAAGCCAACCAGAAGGGCGACAAGACGAATCGGATGGCCCAACTGATCTGTCCGATGACGATCACCAACGGCAGTATCCGCGGCGCCTAGGGCCCCGAAGAAGAAAAGGGCTCTACTGAACGTATCGAAAGATAGCCAACTCGTATTGACGAGAGGTTCCGATTGTACAGTCTCGTGTCCCAGTTCCTTTTTTGGCCACCTCCACCGGTAGCCCGCGCGCAAAGCTTTTTTCACCCACAAAGTGAAACGAGCCGAGCGCGTTTTTTATAATTATTCACTTCCGATGTGGCGCCGAGGCGCTTCATCGGAAGTGGTGTTGGTTAGAAGCCGACAAACGAACCAAAATCACCTCGCAGGAGGAGTAAATGTGCTCCACCTCCGAGGTGATTGCTATGTCATGTTTCTTGATCCGTGAAAGGTTTTCCAAACCTGATGTAACCGCTCACAGGTCGAGGAATTTTGTTTGTATTAGCAAATTTTGCCGTCGTGTTGTGTTCTTCGTGATTAAGGTCCGACCTTTGCAAAGGTCGGACCTTAATGCGTTGTTTGCCTCAACCTGTGAGCGGTTACAACCTGATTTCTTGACAAGAAATGGGGTCTATATTAAGGTATACGCGGAGTTCGGGACGATGTCCCGAAAGAGTTTGTTCCTGTTTCACCCCCCCCGCGAAGAAGGAGGACCTATCCATGGAGCGAAAGCTTCTATGGCTGGCCTTGTTGGTCAGCCTGGGCGTCTTGATGACGCCCCTTGTGTCCACGGCAAACTATTTTATGAATTGCGACATCTCTGCCACGGCACCGGTCCCGATCGACATCCAGCCTGCGGCCCTCACGGCGGCCACCCCCACCAGCGAGCCCGGGGGTCTCGACTTCCGTCTTGTGAACATCGTCCTGGAAACGGCGGAAACGGCCTACAAGGATCCGCCGTCGCCACCGGCCACGTGTACGGCCAAGACCTGCCGAGTTGGAGCCGTTACGCAAGGTGGCTCTTGTTCGGCTCGGGTCGACGGGGCGGATTTGAAAAAGCGTACGTTCGCCAACTTTCGCGGTCGCGGCCAGCGGATGAAGTATAATCGGCGGTAATCGACCGCTATTGCCGAGGCAAAAACCACGGCAATTGAGTCAGACGCGTCTCGTATTAACCCAAGTCTGGGCCAAAACGAGGCGCGATTTTTTTTATTTTGCGTGAGCAAAATAAAACAATCCCCCAAAGCCACGTAAAGTCGCGAAGCGGGGACCGTACACTAAATTGTGTCTAGCGCATTAATAATTAATCGCTAACATAATGATCATGCCAACACACAACAAAGTATTAGAAGCCAGTTTGAAAAATTTAAGAAGTTCGTTAACGAGTTTATCGTTGGATCAGTTTC
>CAIZMI010000001.1 GCA_903934015.1 uncultured bacterium | reverse complement strand
GGAATTTGTTCTCGAAGCAAATAAGGCGAAAAACGAGCTATTTTCAACCTTTCATTAATAACTTAATAATCACCGCTACGCACGCTGTTTCATACCAATCTTCGGATTGGAAAAGACTCCTAGTCCGCCGATTGACGAAATGCGGAAATTACAAAGACGATTCGTTCAGTTTCCTTAATCCTGATCCCTCTACCCTGTTCCCTTTTCCTTCACTCCCAATTTTTCTGCCAGTTCTGCAAGTATCTTTTTTTGGAGATTATTAACTTCCGCATCGGTCAACGTCTTTACTACCGAACCATAAAGAATTCTCAATGTCACACTGCGCTCAACATGATCATCATACTGATCAACAAAATCCACATCCAGCACAAGTTTATCGCCAATAGTCATAATTAATGTTTGCACCGAATCCACCAAAACCTGCTCAGGAAAAACAAGTGTTACGTCACGTTCAACAGTCGGATATGGAAATGGCGGATTATATGTCGCTTGTTCGCGCTGTAATTTTTCAATCAAAGACAAATCTATCTCAAACGCCACGATACCGCCACGAACCTTCAATTTATCCAAGACAGCTTGATCAATTGGCCCAATTGCACCAATAACCGTATTCCCAATAGAAATTGAGGCACCAGAAATACCATAAATCAAAGAACTAACTGACCTAAAGGTAACTTCCGGCAAACCAAGTTGCTCCAATAAATACTCAACAACTCCTTTTAATTCAAAGTAGTCTTGTTTCTCTTCGATCCCGCGTCGTACAACCGCGCCGGCCAGAGAACTTTTTTCCGGGGAATTCTTTGCGTAAACATGACCAATTTCAAATATCTTTGTTAAAGGCTCTTTTTTTACAATATTTTCCGCCGCACCCAAAATATTTGGCAACAAACTCTGACGCATTAGTTTTTCATCACTGCGAAGCGGATTAACCACCACCAAACTTTCGCCCACGTTCACTTCGAGAATGCTCGCGATATTATCCCTAATGACCGAATAGAAATAAGCCTCAATAAAACCTACGCCACGCAACACATTTTGCAGAACACGAATATCTTTTGCCAACTGTGGTAATTGTGCAGGCACCAGAGGTGCTTCCGGAAGTTTGGCTGGAAGATTGTTATACCCAAGTACTCTTCCCACTTCTTCGATGACATCCTCCGGAATTTCAATATCACGACGAAACAATGGCGCTTTAACGGTATGTTTCCCACTTTTATTGGTAATTAAAAATTGCAGACGTTTCAAAATACTAACGACTTCAGCTGGTATAACTTTAATCCCCAAAACATCATCAATTTGCACCTGCTTCACGACGACAGGTTTTTGTTTTGTTGTCTTCGCAACAAATTCTTGTTGTGCAACAACTTTTCCACCACCATATTTAACCAATAATTCTAGCACGCGATTTGTTCCTGCTACGGCGTGATCTTGCGTAAGCCCACGTGTAAACCGATCGCTGGCGTCAGTACGCAGGTTTGTTTTATTCACGAATTGTCGAACAATTGACTGTGAAAAAATTGCCGATTCCAAAACAACTTTGCTCGAGTCGGGTTTAACGGCACTTTCCTTACCACCCATCACACCCGCAATTGCCACCGGCAAATCATTAGAAGTAACAATTAGTGTCCCTTCCGGCAAAACACGCTCTACATCATCCAACGTAACCAATTTTTCACCGACCCTGCTTTGGCGCACACCAATCTGTCCGTTTATCGCCGTCGCATCGAACACATGCGTCGGCTGACCCAATTCCCACAAAACAAAATTCGTGGCATCCACAATCAAATTCTGCGGTTTAATACCCTGCGAGCGCAGATTGTCCTGAAGCCATTCCGGAGAGGGACCATTATTAATCCCGTCAATTACTGTCGCGATATATCGACTGCAATGATTCTTGTTTTCAATGTTTAATTTTAATGCGGAAGAATTCTTTTTCGAAAGTTTCAACGAAATATTTGGTAAATTCGTCTTAACTTTTAACAAGGCACCAATTTCTCTCGCAAGACCGTAATACGATGAAGAATCCGACGCACGATCAGGTAAAACATCGACATCCAAAAGAACATTTGGAATAAAAAGCTTATCGAGAGATAAACCATTCTTTGTTTCTGCCTGTAATTCAATAATTCCACCGTGACTGTCTCCTAATCCCAATTCGCGTTCAGAACACAGCATCCCTTCACTGGCAATACCTCGAATAACAGCTTTTTCCAATATTGCCAAATTCCCCTCTTTATCCAAAACTTGCACGCCCGGAAACGCTACGGCAACTTTTAAACCGGCCCTCACATTTGGAGCACCACAAATAATATCATAAACTTTTTTACCAACACGAGTTTTGGTTAAAGACAAACGATCGGCATTTGGATGTTTTACTGTTTCCACAACTTCGCCAACAACGATCCGCTTCAAATCAACCAATGAACCACTGCTTGCAACCGTTGCCTCATAAGAATGCTCAGTTAAAACACGTGCAATTTCCTCCGCCTGCTCAGGAAGATCAACGTACTGTTTCAACCAATTTAAAGATATTTTCATTAGAATTGTTTTAAGAAACTGGGATCACCACTCCAAAGTAAACGAATATCGCTAATACCAAATCGTAGCATCGCCAGACGATCAATACTGCCACCAAAGGCGAAACCACGATATTTTGTAGGATCAATTCCAACATTTCGCAAGACGTTCGGATGAATCATGCCGGCGGGTAATATTTCAATCCAACCGGAATATTTACACGTCGCGCAACCAGACTTACAAAACAAACAGGACACATGAGTTTCTATACCCGGCTCAACGAACGGAAAAAAACTAGGCCTAAAACGCAACTTTGCATCTTCACGTTTCAATATTTTCTTCAACACAACTTCAATCACTCCCTTTAAATCAGCCAAAGAAATATCCTTATCGACCATCATTCCTTCAAACTGATGAAAAGTAGATTCGTGAGAAGCGTCAGTTGCTTCATTGCGAAAAACTCGACCGGGAATCAAAATACGTAACGGCGGTTTTCGGTTCTTCATCACTCTTCCTTGTCCTGCCGATGTATGTGTGCGCAATAAGCGACCATCATTCAACCAAAAAGTGTCCATTAAATCACGTGCCGGATGATCTTGAGGAATATTCACCAAATCAAAATTAAATTTTGCTTCTTCCACTTCTGGTGTATCGGCAATTTCAAAACCCATACTCAAAAATATATCTTCAATTTCGCGTCGCACAATAGTAAGCGGGTGCAAATGCCCTTGCGCAGGGCGTTTCCCCGGAACAGTGACATCAATTTTCCTATTCAACCCCTTATTCAGTGTAGTTATTTTTGATTCGAATTTTTGCTCTAATTCTATGCGCAATGTGTTCGCGCGACTTCCCACCGTACGCTTTTCTTCAATCGAAGCATCTTTAATTCCCCTCAAGAAGGTCGACAAAATACCATGACGACTCAAATACTCCACTTTAAAGGCATCTAAATATTCGGCAGTACTCGCTTCTTCTAACGTTTTCTGCGCGTCTTGTTCAATTTTGTAGAGCTCTTCGTTTAATGTCATTACCGCCCAATATTAAGATGAAAATCAAAAAACCACAACGTGACGTGACTAGTATGCTGTATGCGGTATTTTGTATGCTGTATCTGATTACGTTGTAACTTCGACGTATACAACATACCGCATACAACATACTATCTCCCTCGTCTTGTACTCGAAAACGCCAAGTCGATCAAAACCAGAATAATTCCCAACAAAAGAATGTTCCACCATTGTAAAAATCTAAATCTTTGAAGAATCAACACGGCAGCAAGGGCAATAGCGATCAATAATCCCTGACGAAATGCGGGAACCAGTTGATTGGCCGGTAACTCTGATGAATTACGCAAACGACCAAACACTCCCAAAATTGTAACTACACCGGTAGTGGCCAAAAATAATGCCCCAAAGAAAAAGGCTTCTGCATAAATGCCGTTTGTTAATGGTGCTACAGAGGTTACAACAAAAACAAGTGTTGCTAAAGCCAACGCTGTCCAAATTCCAAAAATTATTAACGAACTCCTTAGAGTCATTAAATTAAACTCCGGATTCCTTGCCGGGAATAGCCACGCGGGGAACCCGAAGATTAACATTTTTAGCTGTTGCCATCACTTCTCCATAACGGACATGCTTACTGATAGCTTGCATACTCAAATCGAGAACTCTTTCGCTTTCCCAATCTTTTGGAACATCCTTCATTACTATCTTTGCCAATTTTACCTCGGATTCATCATCCAAACGGTCAATTACATCTCCAACAACTAATTCATTATACGGAAACGCGACTTGAGTGACGCGTTTGCTGGCCGGATCCTGATAAGGATGAACAGTCATTACAATTATCGCCGGATGAAACTCAGCCTTATTGTCTTGCGCTATCTTCCTTAATTTTGCCACGCAACGTTGTTGCACCGGCAAAAAAAATGGCATTTCCTTGTTTAAGGCAATAATCGGTCGAGGAATACCAGCCCCCTTTGAAACCAGCTCATCTAAAACCGCCATTATTTCTCGTGTTAAATTTTCAATTCTTTGTTCATGTAAACCCATGTTGCTATTATAGAGAATTTTTTATTTTTTTAGAAGACACCATTTCTTGAACTAACCAATACAAAATACTTTAGCTCATAATTTTCAATTTTCAACTAATGATCAATTTATAATTTCTAAATATTGGCGACTCTTTGACATTAAAAATTGATAATTATTTGAAAATTGGTCATTGACAATTGATAATTTTGTTTCTTTGTTTATTCTCGAGTAACTAAAAACCCTGGAAACTACTTACCGGCATAACGCTTTCTATTGCACCAAATCACTCATTTCTATATGCTCAACAGGTAGAATTAACACCTAAATTTCAATACTATGGATGAAAATAAATCATCATTACCAGCAATAATCGTTTTAGTGGCCATCGTCATCGTGGCCGGTTTCTTACTAACCAAAGCAAAAGTACCGCCACAAACAAATCCACTGGTAAAACAAACCAATACCGCCCCAACCGAAGCCCCGTTCGATCCGGCTTCCATACCCGCAATTACAGTGCAGGATTACGTTAAAGGCCCATCAAACGCCACGACCACAATTATTCTCTACTCGGACACACAATGCCCATATTGTCGAGTTTTTTATCCGGAACTTAAAAAGTTTTTAACAGAAAACCCGGATGTTCGTTTTGTTTATCGCCCAACCCCATTCCACGCAACCGGACAAGTGGAAGAAAAAGCAATGGATTGTGCCAACGACCAAGGCAAATACTGGGAATACTTTGACGCCATCTACACTTCCACCGATACAGAAAACATTACTGACGCCACTAGACTTACAAAAATTGCTACTGGCCTAGGAATGAACGGAACTGAATTTTCACAATGTTTCACATCTGATAAATACGCGCCAAAGACGCAAGTATATTTGGACGCTTCTCGTTCCGCGCAAATCAAGGGCACACCAACATCAATCATAATTGGCCCAAAGGGAACCGTCCCACTAAAGGGTTCTGTGGGTGCCGATCAGTTGGCAAAAGTGGTCAATTCGGTGAAGTAAAAGAGACCATATACAAAAAATACGCCAACGGGCGAATTTTTCGGAGTTCATTGATCTTGTGTAAAACACCTTCACAGAACGTGAAGGTGTTTTATGTACATTAGATTGTTTTGCTTCTCAAAACTGATCAATGAGCGGACCCGACCGGATTTGAACCGGCGGTCTTCTCCGTGACAGGGAGACGTGTTAGGCCAGGCTACACCACGGGTCCAAACTTCTCAAATACTCTTTTCTTTCTCTTTAAGCAAGGAACTGTTAAATCAGGATACAGAAATTTATAAAATTGTCTAGCACTCTTACCAGAATATGATAGCACATTATGAGATTTTGATCTTGAAAATAGTGATCCACAACCGACACTCGACTCGTTTACTAATCTTTCACGAAGCTTACGTAAAAAAACATAACTTCCAGATGTAAAAGTAACCATAAAACAACGATAATAGTTATTCCTCGTTTTTCTAAAATATTCTGCAGAAAACACACACCCATCACCATCTAGATAACCCCTTACAAAATGACAAAGTACCGACTTGGGCACTTCTGGAAATTTCATGAGTAGACTTTTGTTTTGCATAAAACCTATTTCTTTAAGTCTATTAAAAGCCCTTTTACTGCCAATTTGAATTGTATACTTCATTTTGCAGTTTCCTTTTTGAAGATAGGTCTCAATCAAATTTTCTGCGTGAATAATATTCTTGACTGATTCAATTAATTCTTTATCCGTCGAAGTGAAAGCAACGTAATAAGACCCACGCTTGTTTCGATACATACAACCATCAGCTGAAAAAAAGCCTAGTACGTACGCCATTTCCGAAGACCACTTGTCAAAAAAAGTATCAATTTCCCGCACTGGTTTTACATACGGTGGCGGTTTGGGATGCAGTACACGATATGCTTTCCAATTTTGCAATATTTTCTTTCTCCCCTTCTTTCCACCACGAAGCATTCGTTCACGCAAGGCTTTCCCGTTTTCACTGGAAACAGAAATATTTTTTACCCAAAAACTAACACTACCCTTGCTGACACCCAATTTTTGCGCGATTTGCTTCACGCTAAAGCCATTTTTGCGCAACTGAATTGCTCGCAACTTTTCCACAACCCTCGCCTTCATAACAATATTATATAATATTTACGAACGTTTTGCGAACATGCCACACAATAGTAGATTTTCTGATATTGATCAGTTAATGTAAATAAAAGACCATGCTCGGTGCATGGTCTTTTATTTACATTAGTAGCGGCGGTAGGGATCGAACCTACGACCTAAGGCTTATGAGTCCTTCGCTCTACCACTGAGCTACGCCGCCAAACGCAGAAATCGGAGATCAGAATCCAGAAATCAGTTTATCTCTCAATCTAGCGTCATACTACTAAATTTTTAACATTTGTAAATGGATAAGACACCGTTTTCAATATCCGACTCCAAAACTCCAACTTTCGCACTAGAGCAGGATTCGACCATGAGTAAATTTCCGAGTTTGTATACAAACTCGTCGTTAATGTGATTCAAATTGCAACGGAAATTTCTCGGGGCCCGCCCTCGCGGTTTTTGCCTTGCCCTGATGGGCAAACAAAAACATCGCTCCGGGCTTCGAATCCTGCACTCATTACAATAACAAAAATACCCCACAGGGGAAGATTAATGCACGCAGGATTCGGCCTCGCCTCTCAAAACACTGATGTGTTTTTCGGGCTGGCCACCGCCTCGTATTGTCAGAAGACAATACT